>CAZHUI010000020.1:0-41507 GCA_964535605.1 uncultured Caulobacterales bacterium | reverse complement strand
GCCGCCTACATCCGACACTGCGGATATAATCCAATATGATCGCAACTCGCTCTAAAGCGCCAATGCTTCCTCGGCGATCGCTCGAATTCGCGCTGTCATGGAGGCAAGCCCATTCGACCGTTGCGGCGTCAGATGAGCAGACAGGTCCAGCGGCGCGAGCGATTCGCTGGCGTCGGTTGCGAGGATTTCTCCCGGAGTTCTTCCGCCAAAAAGCGCCAAAAGCACGGCGACTAACCCCTTCACGATGTGAGCGTCGGAATCGCCTCTGAGCTTAATCTGCCCATCTTCAATCGATGCATCGAGCCAGACCTGACTGGCGCAGCCCCGCACTTTATGGGCGTCGTCCCTTTTTTCCGCCGGATAAGGGGGAAGCGCGCGGCCGAGATCGATCAGATATTTGTAGCGGTCGTCCCAGTCGTCGAGGAACACGAAATCGGCGACGATGTCGTCAAAGCTCGGCATAGCTGGTCAGTTAGGTCCAGCGGAATCTTGTTGCAAGAGCGCTCCTGCGGTCGCTTAATCTTTGTCGACGGAGTACGCCTTGAGCATCGCAAGGGGAATGATTTCCAGCGTCTTCTCGTGCGTTGCAGCCAGCGAAACCTGCGGGGCTTTGCCGGCGTCGTTCGCCTCTTTCCACCGCGCGGCACACAGGCACCAGCGGTCGCCGGCATTGAGACCTTGAAAGCCGAATTCAGGGCGCGCCGTCGACAGGTCATTGCCGCGCGATTTCGAGAAGGCGAGAAACGCATCGGTCATGATCGCGCAGACGGTATGAACGCCGGCGTCCTGCGGGCCTGTGTGGCAGCAGCCGGTTCGATAAAAACCGGTGACCGGATCGTCGCTGCAAAGCGCCAGCGGACCGCCGAGCACGTTCTTCTGAGGCCCTCCTCCGCCGCCGTCGCCGCCCGCACGAAACGCCATGCTGCACTCCATTTCCCGTCGCCATCCTAGCGATCCGCGGACTCGCGAAAAAGAGCCGCCCGTTGCGGGCGGCCCTCCAGTGAGCGGGATAAACGAGTGCGCCTATTTGCCGACGCCGGCGACCCATCCGATGCAGTTCGACACGTCGTTCAGCGCGTGCTCGCCGAGGCAAAAAGCCTCCTCATAGGGCGCGCGCGTCGCGGCGATGCACTGGCGCAGGGTCAGCTGCGCAAACGATAGACATTGGTTCGATTTGTCGTTTTTCGCGTAAACGCCCACGGTCTTCTGGTTGACGCCGCTGACCGAGTATCGAGCGGCAAGGTTGAGGACGCGGTTCATGATGACCTCAGCGTTCGGCTCGGTCATGCGCCCGGAGCCCCCGGCCTTACCCCAATCTGCCCCCCAGGCACCTTGCGCGCTTGCAAGCGATGGCGATGTGACGCCCCGGTCGGTGACCGAAGCAAATGTCGGCGATTTCGCCGTGGCGCGCGACCGGCCATAATTGTCCGCATCGCTGATACGGGCCGAGCTAGCCGGGATCTTCGCGACGCCCCACTTGGTCTTTTGCATCGCATAGGCCTGCTCCTTGAAGGCTTCGCCAAGCGTTGCAAATCGGGCAGCGTCCTGCACCGTCATCGCGAGCACGCGGGAAACAGCTTCATCGGCGCCGTCAAGTTTTCGCGGGTAAGCGGGATCTGCGGCCAGTTCGGCGAAGAACGCATCGGCGCCCGAGAGCTTATTCTTGTTCTTCTTTTTGCTCGACACAGCCTCTTCGAGCGCCTTTCTGAACGAAGGCGTGTCCGCAGCGACGAGAGCGGCATACGCGACCCAGCCCGACGACAGCGCAACTGAATCATGGGTCGCAAGGCGCCGGTGGGCCTCGCGGGTCGTTTCGGCGCTCGTGAACGGCGTCGCCTCGATCGCTGCGACGTCTTCCCTGAACCGAATATAGTCAGCCGCGGCCCGTTCCAGCGCAGCGTCGCGGGGTTGGGCCAACGATTCGGCGGAAACGCCGGTCGTCGCCGCAAAAGCAAGAAACGAGGCCGCCGCCGCCATCGCCCCGCCGATTCGGCGCGCATGGCGCGGCGCTGATAAGGTAAAGGGTATCTTTTCCGCGCGGCCTACGGCCGCGTCGTCAGAACGCAACATGCTTCGCTCCCGATTGATCACCGGCGGTGACGTCTGTCCCTGCAATTCGGCAAGGTCTGGCGACCCCGCAGACCCCGACCTTAGCGTTGCGCCGCTTAACCGGCGTTTCCGGATACTAACGACATTCGATGCAAATTCGAGACGTTAATGACCGTAACTCCCCTGAAAATTCCGCAACCCTTCCCTAGCGGGACCCAGTCCGCCGGGATACCGTTCCGGAGGCGAGACATGATCGCTGCTTCCTTGAAGAATCGGGGCAGGGTGCATTTTCAGAAATGGTGCCTTTCAGCATTTGTTAACAATATCGCCGACAAATGAATGCCGGTTGGATGTGCATTCTTAACCGGTCCTTCTGGACCCTTAACGCTCGGGCGCTTTCGGGCGTCAGAGCCGACGGCGGAGTCATGGGCGTTCGGAGGTTCCTCGAGAAAATCAGCATAGGCCTCAGCGACGCCGTCGCCGGGCCATCTTTTCGGGGCTCAATGAGCGCGGTCGTCGCGGTGGTGGCTCGCGACGGTTCGATCCTTAAGATGGGATCTGGCTCTCAAGGCCTTTTTGCCGCCGCCGGACGAGTCGGCCACTTTCCGAACCTATTCCATGACGATGACCGGCCAGCGGTCGAATCCGCTATTTTGGCCCCCGGCGGGCGCCGGCTCTCGGCACGGATACGCCGGCCTGGCGGCGGCGAGGGAGCCGTCGAACTCATTTTCGAGCGTCGCGACGACGATTTCTGGACGGTCCTGATGATCGACCGAATGATGGAAACGGCGCCCGCGACGGGAGAAGTCGCGGCCGGCGAAGCCGCGCGCGCCGCCGACAGCGCCGCCATGCTCGCCGACTTGTCTCATGAGATGCGCACGCCTTTGAACGCCGTCATCGGCTTCGCGGAAACAATTGAGCGCCAGACATTCGGGCCGATCGGGCATCCCAATTATGCACAGTATGCAGAGCATATTCGCTTGGCGGGTCGCCATTTGCTCGACCTCGTCAATGTTGTTCTGGATCTTTCCCGCGTCGAAGCCGATCGCTATCGGCTCACCCGCGTCGAACTCGATCCCGGGTCCGTGGCGCGCGAGTGCGCGGGGCTTCTATCGCAGTCGGCCGATGCCGCCGGGCTGAGGCTTCGCCTAGATATCGCGGAAGATCTGCCCTTATGCCGTCTTGACGCGCGAGCGCTGCGTCAGATCCTCATAAATTTGCTGTCGAACGCGATCAAGTTTACGAGCGACGGCGAAATATCTCTCTCTGTATCCGCGCGCGGCCGCGAAATCCTGTTCGTCGTAAGGGACGACGGGGTCGGGATGAGTTCAGAATCTCTCGACAAGATCGGAAAGCGATTCACCAGCGCGCAAGGGACAGGCGTTCGCGGGCAGGGCGGTTCCGGCCTTGGTCTTTCGCTGGCGATGTCGCTCGCAGAGCTTCATGGCGGCGCCATCGACCTCTCTTCCGCCCCAGGAGAGGGCCTGCGCGCCGAAGTGCGCCTGCCGATCTCGGACAGGATCTCTCCTGCGCGCGGATCGGTCATGGCGGCTCTTGCAGACCCTATCGAACAGACGCCTACGACCGCCGAACCAATTCAGCTCACGGAACTTGATCGCATCAAGGCGAGGCGTCGGCCGGACGCCAGGGCCGCCTGACAGCGCGCTTGCCTGTCGCGCGGGATTATCCCATTGGCAGGACGTGCCCGACCCCCGCCTTAAAACCGAAATCCGAGTCGCCGCGCAATTAAGGCGCGCCGCAAGCGCAGGCGCCTTCGCTACCGTTGCGCGCCGCGGCGACGCGGACGCCGGGTCGATTGCTGTGAAGGTTTACCTTGGCGACCGGCGAGCGCGACTTCTCGTGGAATCGCGCAATGAAAAAGGCGACGCGGTCTGGCGCGAGCCTTTGGAAGATTCGGCGGCCGAAGCTTTGGTCGATCAGTATCTGGAAAAGGAAGTACAATTCGACCAAGACCTCTGGATCATCGAGATCGAAGACCGACAGGGTCGCGCATTTGTTGAATGAGGCTCAAGGCTCCGGATCGTTTGGCGCGTCGCCGCCAATCTTCTCGTCTGCGCCGGACCGGCTCGAGTAAAACGTCAGGGCCATTAAGCCGACGCCAACGCCAATTGTGCCGATAATTCCCAAGAGCATCGCCAGATTAACATGAAATCCGGCGCCGAGAAAATCGAAGCCCGCCGTCGCGAGGACCAGCGCCGCAATGATTGTCACCGTTGCGGCGGCAATAACGCCAAAACGACGCGCCGCAGCACGCGCTGAAAGCCGATCGTTCGCCTCCATAAACATCGCCGCCAATGTTACTCAGTTCAATTATGGCGCAAACCCGGCCCAAATCGATGCAAATTTCGCCTCAATCCGCCGCCACACATCGCCGCATAGGCAATCCGGCTGGGGCAATTGGCTCGGAGACTGAAATGAAATCCTATGTGAAACAGGTTGCGGCGTTGGCGTTGGGGCTTGTGACGCTTGGCGGCGCGGCGGCGTTCGCCGACGACGACGATCGCCGTCGAGGAAGAGACCGAGACGGCGATCGGTATGACGATCGGCGCGGCGGCGAATATAGGGATTCGCGGAATCGCGGCGGTCGTCCTGATCGTTGCAGTGAAGATCACGACCACCGCTACCACAATCGCGATTATTACAACTTTTATCCGAAGGATCGGTACTATCGAGCGGATCCGCAATTCTCGATCTCACTGAGCTTCGGGAATGGCGGCTATTATGATCGGGGCGGCAGCTACAACAATCGCTCCTACTACGATCAGCGCGGATATCGAGACAGCGGGCGCATCGTCAATCGCGGCGTTTATCGTATCCGCGGCTACCGTGCAGAAGCGATTCTCGTCGAGGAGGCGTTCTATGGCCGTCGCGGATCGAACCTTGTCTGCACGGTGACGGCGCGCGGGCCCGACGCTCGTTACGTGCCATACGGTCAGTTGCGCAGCATTGCGAACCGCGCCTGCTCGCGCCGATCAGACATTAGGGTGTACGCCTAAATTTTCCATAAAAACTGAGCCCGCTGCGCGTTCGCGCAGCGGGCGAATCTTGGCTTTTGCCGTTCAGCGTTTTGCCGATGCCGCTGCGCGTTCGGCAATTGCGTGTATGCCTATAGAATTCGGGCGCTCGACCGCGACAGCTTCCGAGCGCACACGCCAGAAACGCATAACACGTTCCGCTGCTTCCTGCGGCACTTTCAAGTAGAGGTCCAGCACGCGGAGCGATTTCTGCTGGTCTTCGATCCCTTTTTGCAGGCCGAAAACGAACTTGGCGAAAGTCGATCGCTCGAGGCCGGCGGCGCGGCATGCGATCGCCAGCGACTCGAAGGACTTATCTGACAGAATGCGCTGCGCCGTCGAGGGATCGACGCCCACATAATGCGCGAAGCACAATAGGAATTCCGTCGACCGGCGATGCTCGATCAGGTCCTTCAGGAGACCCTCATTCAGCAGGTTCGCCCGGATTTTCGATTCAACAAACTTGCGGGCGTCCAGAACGTCCGCGCCGGCTTCGTCGATCGCCTGTTTGAGAATACGGACGCGGTTGCCTTCAATTGCCTCGTCAATAAGGGCTGGATCGAGAAGATCGGAACGTTTCAGAATTTCGCGCTTCAGCGCCGATGAGACGAAGAAATACATTTGCGTCAGCAAATTGGGCGGCAGGTCGTATCGCTCCGTCAACGGCGCCTGCAGGTCCGCGATCGTCCTAGAGTGCTCGACGAGCTTCGTCATGGTGTCGCCGGTGAACCGCGCGCCTTGATTGCTGGCGAGCGCCACAAGAACTTCTTTGTCGCCGCGTTCGACAAGCTCCGCCGACAGCGAGGCCGGGATCTCCCTGCGCCGGGAAATCGCCTTCATATGTTCTTGCGTGCGCTGCCGCACGACTTTGATCAAATCCTCTTCGTTGAGCGCGGCGCTGCGTTCGAGAATCGGTTGCGCGACAGTGATGTCGTCATGCGCCAGCTGCCTCACAAGGTTGCGCGGCGCGCTTGCGACATCGGCGAGCTTATCGGCGATTTCGGCGCGAAGCGCGATCTCTACCGATTCCGTCACTTTCGACAGAATGACGTCGAAATGCTGCATCTCGGCCGAAGTATAACGGTCCGGCGCCGCCATGAAGACGTCGGTGATTTCGCGCAACAGGTCAGCGCGCCGTTCGGTCGAACCCTCACGCGCGACATCGATCAACTGTTTCAGGCGCGATACGCCTTCGGCTTTCGCGACCGCCGTCTGGGTCGGCATAAGTAACATTCCCCTAACCCGAGCCGCCACCGTGCATGAATACCTGTAAAGATTTTGCTGATCCGCCAAACTTCCCTTGCGATCGCCGACGCCGGCGCCCTTGCCGCGCTGCGGCTGGAGGTTAATAACCCCTTTCGAACTGAACTGGAGTTGAGACGATGAAGGGAAAAGCCTTTCTCATCGGCGCCGCCTCGGCCCTCGCCGCCTGCGCGTCCGGCGGCGGGGCGCCGCAGAACTTTGCGGCCCTGTCGCCGCTCGGGGGCCAGCTCTCGCCGATGGACGCCCGTGCGCTTGCCCCGGCTTTCCAGCAGGCGATGGCGGCTGGGGCCGCCGGCGAACGGTTCGACTGGAAAGGCGAAGGGGCCTTCGGCTGGGTCAAGGCGCGAGAGACGCGCATTGGCAACCTCAAGGCGGACGATAACGATCGTCCGTTGATGCCGTCCGGCCTCGCCATCGACGAGCTTTATGAGACGGAGCAGGGGCTCTACGCCTTGACGCGCACCGCCAACGCAAGACTCGGCCCGTCGACGGAGTATCCGACGCTTGCGCAGCTCGTTTCCGGAACGGGTGTCACAGTTGTCGGTAAAGTGGTCGGCAAGCCGTGGATGCTCTCGGAGGCCGACGGCCGCGTCGTCGGTTATATACATGACAGCCTGATGATTAAGGCGCCTGGAACGGAGCTTGAACTCGCAGGAGGACCGAGAAAGCCGGCGGTCCTGTGCCGGAGCTATGAACAGCGGATATCCCTCGGCGGACGATCTGACCTTTGGGAAGGCGTCGCTTGCCAAGAGGACGGGCGCTGGGTGTTGAAGGCGCCGCCGCCGGATACACCGGAGAAATTGTTCTAGCGTGCTTTCTCCGAATGGGCCGGCGCGCGAAAGAGAGCGTTCGCGAAAAGCGTGTTTAGTCCGTCAAGGTAAGCGCGGGTGGTGGGGTCGGCGGTGAACGCGATGACCATGCCGTCGCCCTCCGGCTCAATGACGACAAAAGGCTTATAGGCGAGTTGAGCCTTGGTTTCCGCCCATAAATAGCCGCTTGCGACCAATTCGTCAGCGCCCGCGAACTGGGCGACGTTGACACCCTCGTTCAGTTTGACTGGCGTATAGATGTCCGCTCCGGAATAAAGCGCAGTCACATCCGGCTTTACGCCGGCGGCGAGCCAATGATCTGCGTCGACAGCGGCTTTGAGGAGGACGCCTGCGGTCGCATCCGGACTTTCCTTCTCGGGAGCAAGCGCCTGGCGCGCGGCGTTGGCGTCCGCAAGGACCGCGCCATCGACTGTCACTTTGTCTTGATCGCCATTCTCATCGCTGGCGCCGTCAGGGTTCGCGGCATTTTCTCGCCTGATGGAGAGGAGACCCGATTTCGGATCGGAGGCGAAGCGCGTCGCTGTCCCGGTTGTTATCAGGACGCCGCCGCGCTCAACCCAGGACTTTAGTCGCGCAACGCCCGAATCCCCCAGCGCCGAGGCATAGTCGCCCCCGCTCGGCAGTATGATGACATCGAAGCTGTCGAGCGCTCGGTTGTTCATGTCCTCAACCCGCACGGCCGTCGCAGGAAAATCGAACTGGCGCTCTATGACATATCGAGTTGCGCCGGCGCTATTTGGGCTGGTCGGCTCGTCCCACGCGATCGCGATCCGCGGAAGAGCCATTGAAACGACATAGGCCGAACCGAAATTCGGCCCTTCGGTTACCCAGCTGTCACCGACCGCGACGACCTCGGCGCCGGTTTCGCGGGCGAACCGAGCAAGTGACGCTCGCAGATCGAGGCGATTCCCCAAAGACTGAAAAATCAACGTTCCGGCCGGAAAAGCGCGCTCGCCCAAGACAAACGCCTTGTCGGTCGAAGAGACGTTCATCCCGGCGCGCAAAGCGCGCGCGAGCAGGCGCGTCGCAGGTCGTTCGCCCCAAGCGACGAGATAAGCGATCGCCCCGTCGGCGCCGGAGACCGCGCCCGTGCGCGTCAAACGGCCGGCATGGCGCACAAAATTGCCACCGCCCGGCGCTGCTCCCTCGCAAGACGAGACCTTGACGCCCATCATGAGCGGCAACGACCAGGCGGTGACGTCATAAATTTCATCGCCGAGGTCCTTCGCGCGCCGGCGCTCCTGCTCCGCCAGAAACTCGCTCTCAAGATCGACGTTAACGTCGAGAAGATTGCGCACGAGACGTTTGCCGCGCTGCGCCATTGGCACGACATGAGATCCCGCCGGATAGGTTTGTCCGCAAGCGGAGAAATTTCCTTTGGACGTGAAAACTTCGAGGCCCTGTTGTGATAGGAGGCCTGCAAGACGGAAAGCGGCTGCATCATCATGACCGCTAGGCAAAATATAGGCGCCGACGGGTTCGCGCCGGCCTTCGCTCACGGCTGTCTCCTGATAGGCCCGAAAATCGAGCCAAAGCCGTCCGCGGTTGACCGCAGCGGTCTCGGCGGTCGCTATCGAGGCAAGGAAGTGCTGGCGGACGCTGTCACGAAAGTGAAAATCCGGGCCTCGCCGCCGGTCGGCAAGAAGGCCACGCGCTGATCCTCGTTCATAGGTCATCGCGATCGCGCCGTAATATGACGGCCAGCTCGCACCATAGCCCGGATAAAAGGCGTCATAGACTTCGCGCGTGAAATACGGAAACCCGTTTCGATCAAACCATTTGGCGTTATTTCGTCCGAAGAGCTCGAGACTCTCGCGCTGTGAAGAGACGAGGTGAGGGTTATAGGGCCGCGCTTCCGGCGAGAAGAAATAAGTCGATTCCGTGCTCATCTCGTGCAGATCGACGAAGACCAGCGGGCGCCACTCGCGCAGGACGCGGATACGCCCGCGCGTCTCCGGCTGCGTCAACGCAAACCAGTCGCGGTTCATGTCGAAGAGATAGTGATTGGTGCGGCCGCCGGGCCAGGGCTCGTTGCGTTCCGCTGCGATCGCCGAGCCCGAGTTTTCAAGGCCTTCGGCCGTCTCAAAATTATGAACGAAACGCGCGCGGCCGTCGGGGTTCTGCATCGGATCGATGAAGACAAGTGCTTCCTGCAGGATCTTGTCGACGGTCGGATCACCTTTCGCCGCGAGAAGGTGATAGGCGGTCAGCAATGCGGCGTCGGTCGATGAGATTTCATTGCCGTGGACGCCGTAAGAGAGAAAAACGGTCGCTGGCAAACCGGACAACGCGTCGCCAAGCGGCGCGGCGGGATCGCTAGCCCGCGCAATTTTGCGTTTAATTTCATCAAGACGCGCGATGTTCCTCGCCGAGCCTATTACCCCATAGACCAGCGGACGGCCTTCCCAGCTCTTGGCGTACTCGAACAGGCGCATCTGCTCCGGCGCCGCGCGCCGGAGCGCGCCGAGATAGCGAACCGCGTCTTCAGGGCGCGTGATGCGCTCGCCATTTAAATGGCCGACGACTTCCTTGAGAGTTGGAATGGCGACTTCATATTGCGCGCCGGGCCAATACTCGAAGGTCGTAGGCCTCGCCGCGGTCGATGGCGAAGCTTCCGGACCGTATCCGGCGCGCCAAGGCGCGACTTGCGCTCCGGCGGGGACGCAGAAGACGGCAGCAGCTGTGGCGAGCGCGCAGAGGCGATTAAGCATCCCTGATCCCCAGTTTGGTTCGCAGGATCGAAATGCCCCGCGGCGGCCGAGGCCGTCAACGCCGCGCGGCAGAAGGGCGCGCCCTCTTTCGCAGGCGCGGCCGGACGGCTGTTACATGATCCCAGACGTCTTCCGGATCGATCGTCCGCTCACTGACGGCGCTCATGATGGCGACGCCTGCGTCCTCAACGCTCCGGCGCGTCCCGGTTTTCAAGGGATGCCAGTCCGGCAGGTCCTGCCCGCGCGCCAGGCGCCGGTAAGCGCAACTTTCCGGCATCCAGTCGAGCGCGCCGGCGTTTCCGGGCGTCAGTTTGACGCAATCTTTCACGAATTTCTGGCGCTGCGCATAGTTCGAGCAGCGCCGTCGCGCGATGTCGAACAGCTTGCAGGCGACGTTCGTTTCATAAAGGCGGCCTGAACTTGTCTCGTCGAGCAACACCATGCAGCACCGGCCGCAGCCGTCGCAGAGCGATTCCCACTCCGCCTCCGTCATCGCTTTCAGCGATTTCGTCTCCCAGAAGGGTTCGGTCATAGTCGCCACTCCTCACCCGAGCCGCGCGAGCATGCAACGTCATGCCTGCGGTAAACTATAGAGTTTACACCGAAAATGCCCTAAGCTTCTTGAGCGAAGGAGGCCCGGCCATGGAGCATTTCAACGTCATCATCGTCGGCGCCGGGCTTTCCGGCGTTGGAGCGGCTCATCACCTCCAGATGCGATGCCCTGCCAAATCCTTCGCGATCCTTGAGGCGCGCGAAGAGATGGGAGGAACATGGGACCTTTTCCGCTATCCCGGCGTTCGGTCGGATAGCGACATGTTCACCTTGGGTTATGGCCTTCACCCTTGGCGTGAGGCCAAAGTCATCGCCGACGGACCGTCGATCAAGGCCTATGTCGGCGCGACAGCGAGGAAGTTCGGCATTGACCGACACATTCGCTTCCGGACGCGAGTCGAGGCGATAGCATTCGACAGCCGGACGGGCCGGTGGACAATAAGCGCGAGAACCCCGCAAGGCGAAAGGCGCTACACCTGCGAATTCCTATGGATGTGTTCCGGATATTATCGATATTCCGAGGGCCATACTCCAGAATTTCCGGGTACGGATCGATTCAAGGGCGTCCTAATTCACCCGCAACGCTGGCCCGAGAATTTTGACTACACGAACAAGAATGTCGTCGTCATCGGTTCCGGCGCGACGGCGGTAACGCTTATTCCGTCAATGACCGACAAGGCCGCGCATGTCACTATGCTGCAGCGCAGCCCGAGCTGGTTTTTTTCGCTGCCGCAAACCAGCAATGCGGCGGAAGCATTGGCGAAAATCCTGCCGCGCGGCCTCGCTTACCGACTGGTGCGTTGGCACAGGATCGTCTTCCAGCAGATCATGTACAAAATGATCCGGGCAAATCCGGCAAAGGCCGGCGAAAATCTTCTCAATCTTGTGCGTGGGCAGCTTCCCGAAGGCTACGACGTCGAGAAGCATTTCCGCCCGCGCTACAATCCCTGGGACCAGCGGCTTTGCGTCGTGCCGGACGGGGATTTTTTCAAAGCTATTTCGGCGGGGAAGGCCTCAGTTGAGACGGACGAGATCGAAACCTTCGTGGAAGAAGGCATCCGGCTAAAGTCTGGCAAGACGCTGGAGGCGGAGGTCGTCGTTACAGCCACAGGGCTCGCGCTTGAAGCAATGGGAGGCGCGAGAGCGAGCGTTGACGGGCGCGCTATCAATCTCGGTGAAACTTTCACCTATCGCGGCTTTGCGTGTTCCGGACTGCCAAATCTGGCGTTTGTCTTCGGCTATACGAATTCGTCCTGGACGCTGCGAGCCGATCTCATTTCGCAATATGTCTGTCGCCTGATCAACCATATGGACAGGCGGGGCTTTGATATCGCAACGCCAGTGAACGACGATCCTACGTTGAAGCCTGAGCCGTTTCTCAATCTCAATTCAGGTTACATCTTGCGGGCGGCCGAACGCTTGCCGAAGCAGGGAAACCGCGACCCGTGGCGCAATCCGCAGAGTTACTTCCGCGACATTATGATATTGCGCTACGGAAAGATTGATGACGGCGTCATGCGTTTCTCGCGGCGCGCCGAATCAGCGGCGGGACGCGAAGACGATGTCGCAATTGCAGCTGAATAGGCAAATCACTTAGATCCAGCGGACGCTGCGCCTTCGCCGTCGAGCGCGAGCCAGTCTTCCGGCGCAAGACCAAGCTCCATGTCGAGAAAGGTCGGCAGTATGCGCCATAGGCGTTTCGAGCGTGAATTCGACAGGACAACGATGCCGGCGCCCCGCTCGGGCAGCCACGCGATTTGCGCGCCAAAGCCTTCGACCGTACCCGAATGCGCAATTACGGGCGCGCCTTCATAAAGGTATCGTCGCCAGCCGAATGCGTAGTGCGCCGCCCCAAATCGTGGGGAAACGCTTCGCATTCGTACGGTTTCGCCGGGGGATGCCACGCGCGGCGTGAAAATAAGCGCCAGCATTTCCGGCGACAGCGTCTCCGGAGCAAATCCCATTTGCGCTTTCAGCCACTCGGCCATGTCGGTGATCGAGGCGTTAACGCCGCCCGCCGCCGGCACGCGCCAGTAATAGGGTTTGATGTTGGCCGCACGCCACGGGTCGAAGGCGTCCTCTGCGCCTTTGAGGCGCTCGCGAACATGCGGCCGGGCCCAGTCGCCGGTTGCAGAAAGCCCCGCTTCCTCCGCGGATGCGTCCTTCATGCCGAGCGGCTGGAATATTTTATTCTCTAGCGCTTCGGCGAAGGTCTCTCCGTAGGCAGATGAAGCGGCGAGGCCTGCGACGTCGAACGCGATATTCTGATAGGAGTAGCAGGTCCCAACCGGGCAGATGAGTTTGACGCTCCGGAACTTCGGATAGATGCTCGGAACCGGCGTGCCCGCTTCGAGCAGATTGTCATAGGCGTTCGGCGGCAAGCCGGTCCGGTGGCTGAGGAGATGCCCAAGCTCGAGCGACCGCTCCGCGCCGCCGGCCAGTTTCAGCCCCGGTGCAAAGCGAACTGCCGGATCCGTCGGCGACAGCAAACCCTCTGACATCGCTTTTCCGGCGAGCGCGGCCGTGAATCCCTTGGACAGCGAGCCGATACGAAAGACTGTATTGGGCGTAACCGGGTCGCCGCCGATTTCCACAACGCCCCAGGTTTTAAGGAGCCGGGTCTGGCCATCCTTCACCACCGCGATGCTTAGGCCAACGAAATCTCCGGTTGCAAAGGCGGCGTCGAGAGCGGCCTCGAAATCTTTGAGCCGCGCGTCTTGGGCGACATCGGCTGCGGCGGCCGGGACGAGCGCGACCGGTGCCTCCGCGCTGGCGGCTGACAAAACAGCGAGAGTGGCGGCGAACCCACCCCAGAAATTACGCATCAAACTTGATCCCGTACTGGCAGAGGCCCTTGAAGCCCATCGAGGCACACAGTTTCAACCGCGGCCGTAAATAAAACGCAACACGCCTTTCATGAGGCTGCTCTGGAACGCTTCAATATGGCGGGCGCTCCTCGGAATGCCCCCAACGCCAATGTCTTCGCGTTCGCTGGTGCTGAGTTAGCGGTCCTGAAGGAGATGGCCCAGCCCGAACCGCAGGACGAACCGGCCGCCAGGGTGCACGGCGTAGATTGTCGGCTCGATAGTGACCTTGCTCTGTAGACTGCCGAAGCCGAGATTTCTGGATCGTCCTGCCCCAATCCTTCCTTAATTGGAGCCGACAACGCTTCGGCTGCTAAGGAGAGGCCTATGGCACATTTCGTTCGAAACAAGGATTTCGTTGCGTTGGCCGTGGTCGCTTTGACAGTGATCGGCTCGACGGGCGCGGCGCTGTCAGGCGAGAAGGCGGCGGATGAAGAAAAAGTTGACCCGCGGCTTGGAGAGGAAGTCGATCGCATTTGCTTTTCGCGGAATATCAGCGGCTTCCGCACGATCGACGACGAAGACGACGCCGTCTTGCTGGAGCGCGGCGTCAATGACTGGTACAAGGTCTCACTGGCCGGCGCCTGCAACTACAATCGGCTGCGCTTTGCTCAATCGGTCGCAATCGACGAGCGTCCGCGCGGCGGCTGTGTCACCCGCGGAGACGCTCTGGTTTTCAGCGATTCGGCCTTTGGCGACTTCAGCTTCCCGAACGCGACGCGTTGCATAATTGTTGAGATTTATCGGTGGAACAGCAAGGCGACGGCGCCGGACGACGAGTCTGAAGCGGACTGAAAGCGGGACAGTCAGGTCCCACGTTCCGCATCAAGGATCGCGGCGAGCCCTTCCCTGTAGGTTGGATATCGCAGACGCAGTCCAAGCGCGGTCTTCATGAATGCGTTCGAAACGCGTTTATTGTCCGCATAAAAACTGCGCGCCATCTCGGATAGTTGAGCCTGCTCGAAAGGGACGAGCGGCGGCGGTTCAACGCCGATGAGGCGGCAGGCGTGCTCGATAACGTCTTGGGGCGGCGCCGGCTCATCGTCGGCGAGATTGAAGAGCGCGCCCGCTTCCGGTCGGTTCAGGCTGGCCTCTATGGCCGCCGCAATATCCTCGACATGCATGCGGCTGAAGACCTGACCGGCCTTGTAGATGCGTTGCGCACGCCCCTCGCGAATTTGATCGAAGGCTGAACGTCCCGGGCCATAAATTCCAGGCAGCCGGAAAATGACGAGGCGATGGCCGTTCGACGCCGCAAAGGCGCGCCAGTCATTTTCCGCGGCGATCCGCGCAAGCCCGCGCCGGCTGTTCGCGCGCAGCGCCGAGGACTCATCAACGATGGCGCCGCCATGGTCGCCGTAGACACCGTTGGTCGACAGATAGCCGATCCATGTTTGCCCGGCGCCGGCGAGCGCGGCGCGAGAGGCGGAGAGCGCCGGACATCCGTTCTCGTCCGGTGGCGTTGACACTAGGATAGCGGTCGCGCCCACTAACGCTTCAGGCGCGATCGCGTCCGACCAGCGAACGCCGTCGACGCCGTCTCTTCCGAGGTCCGCCGCTTGCTCCTCGCGCCGGAAGGTCGCGCTTACGTCCCAGCCCGCGGCGCGAAGCCGCTTCGCAAGCGCCTTGGCGACGAAACCGTAACCAAGGAAAAGGATTCGTGGATCGCCCACTTGGAAAGTTGTCCAGTTTCTCGCTCAACGTTGGCCTTGACGGCGCCGCAATTCAAGCTTTCGAAAGGGGTGATGGTTGAGCATCGTCTCTTACACCCTTGATGGGCCCCGCCATGCACAGACTCTTTGTCGCGATTTCCCCGCCACCCGATATTATCGACGCGTTGGGAGACTTGCAGACGGGCGTGCGCGGCGCGCGCTGGTTGCCAGATGAAAATTTTCATCTGACGCTCACCTTTATCGGCGAAGTCGACCGGCATGGGCTAGAAGAAGCCGCCACCGCGCTCGCCAGCGTTGCCGCGCCCGCATTCAATCTGAAGCTTTCCGGATGCGGTTATTTCGGCGACCGGAAGCCGCGGGCCTTATGGGCGGGCGCCGCGCCAACGGCCGCGCTCTCGCATCTCCAGTCGAAAGTCGATGTCGCGCTCCGGCGCGCCGGACTTGTCGAGGACAAGCGAAAATTCACCCCGCATGTGACGCTCGCCTATCTTCATGGCGTGCCTAAGGACGAGGTGGCGCTTTATTGCGCCGTGAACGGGCTGTTCTCGGCCGGACCCTTTCCGGTCGCTGAGTTTCATCTTTTCGAGTCGCATCTCGGGTCGGAAGCGGCGCATTACGAGATCGTCGCCAGCTACTCACTTTCTTCGATGTGATCGAGAAAGGCTTCGGCCCCGGTCTCAATCAGATCGAGTACGTCGTCGAAGTCCCGCTCGGAACCGTAATAGGGGTCCGGCGTTTCGCGAATGCGTCCGCCCGCGAAATCCAGAAAAAGACGAATGTCGCGCTCTCGGGTAGGCGGCGCCATAGCGAGCAGGTCCATCTGGTTCTTGAGGTCCATCGCGAGCAGGACGTCAAAATTGTAAAAGTCAGAGAGCGACACCTGCCGCGCGCGATGAAAGTCGAGCCGATAATTCCGGCGCGCCCCGGCCCTGATCATCCGCGCGTCGGCAGGATCGTCTTGGTGCCAGCCGCCGGTACCGGCAGAGTCGATGATCAGGTCAAGCCGCCGCGCGGCTGATTTCGCCCGCAACACGGCTTCCGCCGCCGGCGACCGGCAGATATTTCCAAGACAGACAAAGAGGATGCGTTTCATCGGCCCGTCGCTTTTATGTGACTTGGCCGCGCTAGGGCAACCGCATGTTCGCTGCTAGATTCCCTGCCGTTCCTTTCAGGAGATTCGCCATGCAGTTTACCGCCTCCTCGATCGCGCACGTCTCGATCGATCAAATGTTCCGTGCGCTTCAGATGATGCTCGACAAGGCGCAAGCGCACGCGAAATCGACAGGAGTCGAGGACGCGGTTTACACCGGTTGGCGCCTTGCCCCCGATATGTTCACGATGGCTCGTCAGGTGCAGATCGCCTGCGACATCGCAGTGCGGGGGCTGACGCGACTTTCTGGCGGCGAACCGCCGTCATTTCCGGATAACGAGACGACTTTCGCACAGTTAAAGGACCGGGTGTCGAAAGCGCACGCCCATATCAAGGACCTCGACCGAGCTAGGATCGACGCCAGTCCGGACGCAGATATCACCGTGCCGATGCGCGATCAGGCGATGACGATGAAACGCCATCAGTTCCTGCAGAACTTCGTTCTCCCAAATGTCTATTTTCATGTCACAGCGGCCTATCTGAATCTCAGAAACGCCGGCGTCCCGCTTGGAAAGAGCGACTTCCTCGCACGATGAGGGCGATGCGGATCGTCGTGCTGACCGGCGCTGGAATCTCCGCCGATTCCGGCATTTCGACCTTTCGCGATCCTGAGGGGGTCTGGGCCAGTTATGACTGGACCAAAGTAGCAACGCCGGAGGGCTTCGCGGCCGATCCCTCGCTGGTGCATTCTTTCTACAATTTTCGACGTTCGCACCTCGCGACTGTTGGCCCGAACCCGGCGCATACCGCGCTCGCGCGGCTTGAAACGATGATTGGCGCTGCGCTGACGCTCGTCACGCAGAATGTCGATGACCTGCATGAGCGTGCCGGCTCATCACACGTTCTTCATATGCATGGCGAGCTGAACAAAGCGCGGTGCGCCATCTGTGGCGCGATCTTTCGCTGGACGGGAGACCTCTTCTCCGCGACCCGCTGTCCGGACTGCAAGTCAGAAGGCGGCATGAGACCGGACGTCGTCTGGTTCGGCGAGATTCCCCGATTTGTAGACGAGGTCATGGAGGCGATCGCGGCGGCCGAGCTCTTTGTATCGATCGGCACGTCGGGGTCGGTCTATCCCGCCGCCGGATTTGTCGCGGAAGCGCGCGCGATCGGCGTGCCCTGTACGGAACTGAATCTTGGGCCTTCGGAAAACGCCTTCGTCTTCACGGACCGCCGGTATGGCCGCGCCGCTGAAATCGTGCCGCGATGGGTCGCAGAAATTGAACGCGGGATCGGCCTTCAGCGGACGAACTGAACGGTCAACGTCTTGCCGGTCTCAATTGCGGGCGCGCCGTCGATTGTGCGCGGCGAAAAGCGCATGTCATAGACGGCGCGCAGCGCCGCCGAGTTGAAGCATCGATTCTCGGTGGCAGCGACGCTCGCCGAGACAGGTTTGCCCAAGGCGGTGATCGAGAAGATCACCGAAACGCTGACTTGCTCGCCGGCGCGCAGAGCGCAACGCTCCGGATAGATCGGCGCGGCGCCGCGCGTGACATTGGCCGGAATAACAGTCGGTTCTGGCTCCGCCATGACGGTTTCCGCAGGCGGCTCCAATTCCACCGCCGCTATCTCATCGGCGACAGGCGCGGGCTCCGAAGTTAGCATGGTGAAGAGGATCGACGGCGGTGTTTCGCTGATAGGCGCTGGGGTCTCAACAACGACCTGCTTTTTCGGTTTGGGCTTCACGGCCGGCGGCTTTACGGCGGCGACGGGGGCGGATGCTTCAACGGGTTCGATTACTCGAGGCGCGATTTCAACGATGGGAGCGGGCGGCTCAATTTTGACGGCGGCTGGAGCGGACGCCTCCGCGATGACGGTCGGGGCCGGCGCTATTTCTGAGGTTGTCACGCCCGGTTGCGCCGCGCGTCCGGCGATAAAGGCTGCAATTGCGACCACGGCCCCGGCGCCAAGCCAGGTGACCAGCTTCTCCGCGTCGAACGACCGCGCGGCGGCAGAATTGACATGCAGCGATTGAGGCGGGCTCTTTTCCGAAACCTGAAAAGTTGGAACGAGCGCGGTGGATTTCAGGGCAGGCGCGACCGATGTCGTGTCCTGAGCTTCGACTGGCGCAGACTGCGTCCTGCGCGACTGCATAACCTCGCGCACGATCGCGTCTTGAATGGGGGCGGCGAGCGGAATGAAGCCGGCTTCCTCCTTGAAAGCCTTGGCGTAAGCGTCAGCGTCAAGGCCCAGAAATTGGGCGTAGGCTTTGACAAACCCCGCGGCGAAGGGCGTCGCCGGCAAATGTGCGCGCTCGCCAGCTTCGATGGCGGCGACGTGCAGGATCTTGATTTTTGTGGCGTTGTGGATGTCCACATGGCTGAGGCCCTTCGCCTTGCGAATCGCCGCCAGCTTCAAGCCAACCGGCGCCCCGTTTTCGAGGTTAAGATCGCCCTGATCGTCAGCTACGCCAGCGGATTTCAGCACGACGATGTCGGCGATGTTCTGTTGCGGCGCAGCCATGACGTTTTTCCCTCGCGAAACGGTGTCCCGTTCCGGGAGGTAGCATTTCCCGCGCCAACGCATGCCAGCCCGCGTCAGCGCGAGCCTCGCAGCGCGGCCTCCATCGTCGCCATATAGTCCCGCCTGATTGGCGCGGACTGATGGGATTTGGCGATCTGAACCTGAAAATTCAGCTGCCCGCCTTCCCGAAACGAAAACTCCGCCGTCGTCAGGTAAAACTCCCACATTCGGCAAAACCGTTCGTCGAACATCGCGCGGGCCTGATCGCGATTCACGGCGAAACGCCGGCTCCATTCGCGCAACGTTTCCGCGTAATGAAGGCGCAACACCTCGACATCGCTGACCCAAAGCCCCGTCGTCTCGATCGCCGCCATTACTTCGGACAAGGCTGGCGAGTAACCGCCCGGGAAAATATACTTGCGGATCCACGGTCCCGTGACGCTCGGCGGCCCTTTGCGTCCAATTGTGTGCAGGAGGGCGAGGCCGTCATCGCGAAGGAGGTCGCGCACCTTGCTGAAAAACTCCTTATAATGCGGCACGCCCACATGTTCGAACATGCCGACCGATACGATGCGGTCAAAAGTCTCGGACGTCTCGCGATAATCCTGAAGTCGAAAATCGATGCGACCTGCGAGGCCGCGGGCCGCCGCCCGCGCCGACGCAAGTTCTCGCTGTTCGCGCGACAGCGTCACTCCGGTGACATGCGCGCCAAACTTCTCGGCGAGAAAGATTGCCATGCCGCCCCACCCGCAGCCGATATCGAGGACGCGCATGCCCGGTTCAATCCGCAATTTCGCCGCGATATGGCGCAGTTTCGCACGCTGCGCATCTTCGAGCGACTGACCGTCATGCTCGAAATAAGCGCAGGAATATTGCAGGTCCTCATCAAGGAAAAGGCGATAAAAATCGTTTGAGATATCGTAATGATGCGCGACGTTTTCCTGCGCCTTGCCGATCGGGTTGAACTGCTGAAAGCGCCGCAGCTTACGAACGAGGCTCCCGATTTGCGCGCGCCCCGGCGCTGATCGCAAATTCTGGGCGTTCCGATGAAACAGGTTCAAAAGACCGGCGAGCGAGCCTTCGTCAAAGGTCAGCGCCCCGTCCATATAGGCTTCGCCGACACTGAGCTCCGGATTGACAAGAATTTTCGCGTAAAGCGAAGGATCGGAAATCCGCATCGCCACCGCCGGCGGCGCGCCGTCGCCATGCGGTCGCCGGTCGCCGTCAGCGCCGATCAGGGTTAGCGATCCACGTTTGATCGTTCGCGCGATCAGCCCGTTGAGAAGGGAAAACGCTAGTGCTGCGCGCATGCGGCCTTCGCACAGATCATCACGGTTTCGGCTCGCCCCGCGCTGTCATCGCGCCATAAAGGTCCGGTCGCCGGTCGCGGAAAAATCCCCAACCCGCACGCAGCTCGGCGAAGAGGTCGAGATCGACGCTCGCGGCGATAAAGCCTTCCTCTGTCCGGTTCATCTCAGCGAGAAAGTCGCCGCCCTCATTGGTGATGAAAGAGGAGCCGTAGAAAATCTGACCTTCCTCGTTTCCGACGCGGTTCGCAGCGACGACAGGGACCACGTTTGACACTGAATGGCCGATCATCGCCCGGCGCCATCGGGGCTGGGTGTCGAGCGCAGGGTTTTCGGGCTCGGAACCGATGGCGGTCGGATAGAACAGGATCTCGGCGCCCATGAGCATCATCGCCCGTGCGGCTTCCGGAAACCATTGATCCCAGCAAATGCCCACGCCAATGCGACCATGCTTTGTCGGCCAGACCTTGAAGCCTGTGTCGCCGCCGCGAAAGTAAAACTTTTCCTCGTAGCCCGGGCCGTCGGGGATGTGGCTCTTGCGGTACAAACCCATGATCGACCCGTCAGCGTCGACCATGACAAGGCTGTTATAGTATTCCTGCCCCGCCTTCTCATAAATCGATAGCGGCAGAACGACGCCCAGCTCGCGCGCAAGCGGGGCGAGCGACGTCACCACGGGATGCTCCCGGTACGGATAAGCATGCGCGAACCACTTCGTTTCTTCGCGCTTGCAGAAATAGGATCCCTGAAAAAGCTCCGGCGGCAGGATAACGTTGGCGCCGTCCTTGGCGCTGGCGCGGATCAGTTTTTCAACTGTCCGGATATTCGCAGCCATGTCCTCGCCGAACGCGGCCTGCAGTGCGCTGGCGCGAAGCGTTCTGGTCATGGCGGCAGGCCTCCCTCGTGCGGTGCGATTCAGCGTTGACGATTAGGTGCGCCTCGCCGAAGTTGCAACAATCGGCGGCTTTAAAGGCGGCAAAAATGGCGAACCTCGACATCTACTGGTCCTTCCGCAGCCCCTATTCCTGGCTGGCGATCGACCGGCTCGCCGATATTGTGAGCGAATATGACGTTGCTGCGCGCTTTTGTTTCGTGCGGCCATTGGCGATGCGTGAGCCCGGTTTTTTCGAACGCAATCGCCCGCAATGGCTGCCCTATCTCTTTAAGGATGTGATGCGTGAAAGCGCGCGGCTGGGCGTGCCGTTTTTTCCGCCCCGTCCCGATCCGATCACGATGGATATGGGCACCGGCAAGGTCGCGCCTGAACAGCCGTTAATGGATATGCTGATGCGGCTTGGCCTTGCCGCGGAGGAAAGCGAGGGACGAGGGCTCCCATTCGCGCGGGCCACGGCGCGCCGCATCTGGGGCGGTATCGAAAGCTGGCCTGACCGAGCGCATTTGGAAGACGCGGCGCGCGAGGCTGGGCTTTCGATCATGACGCTCGAAGCCTATGCGGCGGCGAATGAGCGCGCGCTCCTGACCCGCATGGCCTCGAATGAAGCAGCGCAACTGGTCCACCATTGGGGTGTGCCGTTGATGGTGCTGGAAGACGAACCCTTCTTTGGACAGGACCGGCTCGACAGCCTAGTCTGGCGGCTCGATCAGAAGGGCCTGAAGCGCGCATGAGCCCCGCGCCCGAGATCAAAGGCGGCGTCGCGCCGGGCTTTGAGCCAGTGCTCGACGTTTTCGCCGCCGCATTCGCGCGCGGCGAAGAACTTGGCGCGGGATTCGCCGCGTTCGTCGACGGCCAACCGGTCGCCGATATTTTCGCTGGCTCGGCGGACAAAGCGCAAACGGCTCCATGGACAGAAGAGACGCTGACTTGCATCTATTCGAGCGGCAAAGCGGTGGTCGCCCGCCTTATCGCCGAGGCGGTCAGTTCTGGCGCGCTCGATTACGAGCGGCCGGTCGCGGATGACTGGCCGGAGTTCGCGGCGGAGCGAAAAAGCGCCATAACGCTGGCCGAGGCGCTCTCGCATCAGGCGGGTTTGTGCGGCTTTGCGGATCCGATCCCGCCGGAAGACTGGACTCGCTGGGACGTCATTACCGCCCGCATCGCTGCGCTCGCGCCTTTATGGCGCCCGGGCTCAGCCGCCGGCTATCATCCGCAAATGGTCGGCTACATCGCCGGGGAACTCTTGCGCCGGACAACCGGCCGCGGCGTCGGCGAAATCCTGCGTCAGGATTTTTTCAAGGGCCGCGGTATCGATGTTCATTGCGGGCTTTCCGCCGCCGATATCGCGCGCGCCGCTGCGATGACGAAACCGCCGCGCGCGCCCGATCATCGCAAGAGCCCGCTGACGGAAATCGCCTTCCTGAAGCCATGGTCCGCGTCATCCGGCGTATCGCGCGAAGCCTGGATGGCGGCGGAGATCCCGGCGTCAAACATGCACGCGACGGCGAAGGGGCTCGCGGAAATTGTTCACCCCCTTGCCAATGGCGGCGTTGACACGAACGGCGCCGCGGCGGTCGATCAGGGCGCGCTTCGCGATGCGCTTCGCACAAGGATCGAGGGCGACGATCTCGTACTGCCATTTCATTTGCGCTGGACGGCAGGCCTGATGGCGAACACAAACGGATTTTTCGGCCCGTCGCGGTCGGCGTTTGGCAGTGCGGGCTTCGGCGGCTCGGCGGTAATGATCGATCCCGCGCGCCGGATGAGCGCCGCCTATGTCATGAACCGGATGTCGCCGTCGCTCGCCGGCGATCAGCGCGCCGTTCGGTTGTTTGAGGCGCTCACTTAAAGCGCGCGGTTTTTCACGTTTTCCGCGACGAGATTCGGCGCCGGTTCGGCTGTCTGCAGGCGCATTGCGTCGATCGCGTCGCGAACGGCGCGGAAACGGGCGATGTCTTTGCCGCCGAGTTCGTAACCTGTCGCAATCTTCAGCGATTGCGGATTGACGGCGCGATCTTTGAGGTGAACTTCGTAGTGAAGGTGGGGGCCCGTAGACCGCCCCGTTGAACCGACGGCGCCGATGACGTCGCCTTGGCGTACGCGGGCGCCGGCGCGCACGCCCTTCTTGATCGAATTCATATGCGCGTAGGCCGTCTTGTACCCTTGCGCGTGCCGTATGCGGACGTAGTTGCCGAAGCTGCCGTAAGGGCCCGCCTTTTCAACGACGCCGTCGCCCGCCGCCATGATGGGCGTGCCGCGCGAGGCGGCGAAATCGACTCCCTTGTGGGCCTTGGCGTAACCAAGAATCGGGTGGCGGCGCGTGCCAAAACCGGATGAAAGCCGCGCGCCGTCGATCGGCGTTTTCATCAGGAGACGCCGCGCGCTTTCGCCCGACGCGTCGTAATAATCGCCGCGCCCGCCGTCTTCGAGTGCGAAGCGGTAATACCCCTTTTCCTTCGACCGGCCGCGCCAGTTAAGGCGCCCGTAGAGAACTTCTCCGCCGGCGACGAGGCGGCCGCTCTCGTCATATCGTACTTCAAAAATCGCCTCAAACTCATCGCCGCCGAAGATCTCGCGCTGGAAGTCGACGTCATACGCGAACATCTGGGCAAGACCGGCGATCACTTCATCCGGCGCGCCCTGCCTTTTGGCGGAGAGATAGAGGCTGCCGTCGATGCGGCCCTTCACGGCGGCGATACGCGTCGTCAACAGCGCCGAGCGCTCCTTGGCGGCGAAGCCGCCGTCTAAGGCGCGGGACAGACTGATGCGCTTCACCGGGTCGGCGTCATAGTCGAGCGCGATAAGATGGAGCGCCGGGGCGTCCTCAAGCGAGATCAGCTCGTAAAGCGTTTTGTTGGGCTCGGCGACGGTGAGGTGAAACGACTGTCCGGGGCGAAGCGACCGCATATTGTGCAGCTTGCCGAACGCGTAAGCGGCCTCGTTGCGATCATCAGCACGAACGCCCGCTCTGCGTAGCGCGTCGACGAATGTTTCGCCTTTTGAGAGCGACACGCGCACCTCGCGCGGCGGCGCCGCAATATCGCGCGCGTAGACGACGGCGAGCGGCGCCGGCGGCGCGCGATCAGCGATGAGGTCGCTCTCAAAAAAAACCGGAGGCGGACGATCCTCCTCGCCCGCCAGCCACAGTGTCGCGAGCGAGAGGACAGCGCCGCCGGGGGTCTTGGCGGTTGAGGCTTGATCCTCAGCGCCAGCGGCCAGTGTCGGCTTCAGGCGCGGAACTGCGCCGTTCGACGAATGCGATCCTTCAGCCAGAGGCTTTACGGGAAGGAATGCGTCCTCGGCTTTTGCGACTGTCCAATTCGTTGCCGTCGTGGTTGCGACAGGTTCGGGTTGAGCGGCCTCCGCGGTCGCTATTTCGCTCGAAGGTGGCGCGTTCAAAAACTTTGATGCGGGCGACGCACCCTGAACAGTTTCTTCTATTGGCCAGTCAACCGCGCCATAGTCGCCGCCGCCGGCAGTCGCTGAAAGCGGGGCGACCGATGCGACCGGCGTCTCGGAAGCGCGATTAACGGCGACCCCAAGAAAGGCCGCCCCGGCGGCGAGAACCGCGAGAGCCGCTCCGGCCGCAAATGCGGCGCGTTCAGGACGGGGCGCGGGCGCGTCGCGGTTTTCGAACTCCGAAGAGGTCATTAGTTCCTTCCGCGATACGCCGATCAAGCGGGCGCCCGGCAAGCGTTTGGGACGCGGCCCTTTTTCGACGCGCTGACGGCCAAGTCAACCGCCCGATTACCCGATTGTCGATTCTTGCGCTTAAGCGAAAGCCTCGCTTTTGGCTGCAATTGTCGCCATCTTAAGGCTAGGCCATGGTGTTAAGGCCAATCTAGGGCGGCCCAGACTGGCGCGATGGAACGCGTTAACGTTTTCGCCGCCGCTTCGAGGGGACAGTCGCGTTGGTCGGAGGGGGTTAATGCGGCGCGTAAGGCTATTCGCAGTCGGCTTGGTCGGCGTCCTTGTGTTGACGGCCGCGGCCTTGTGGCTGGCGCGGGCGCCGATCATCGAGTTTGCCGCGGCGCGGGCGATGGAGGGCGCCGGTCTCGAAAGGCCGTCGGTCGAATTCCACAATCTCGGTGGTGGGCATCTCGAACTGAAGGAGATGAAGGCAGGCGCTGACTCTGGCGCTCCGGATCTCTCGATCGACAATGTTCGCATCGAGTTCTCGATCGGCGAATTGCTGACGCGCGGCCGCGCCAGATCGGTGACGATCGGAACAGGCTCGGCCCGCGCTCTCATTGACGACGAGGGTGCGTGGTCGCTCGCCGGCTGGCGGCCGGACCCGACCATCAAACCGGCGCCGCCGCCTTATGGCCGGCTCACAATCGGAGATCTGACGCTCATCGCCGCGACGCCAAAGGGGCCGGCGACCGCGACGCTGTCGGGCGGGTTCACTTTGTCCGGGGGCGGAGAGTTCAACCTGAAGTTCGAAGCAGAGCGCGCGGGCTTCGCGCCGGCGTCGCTCAGCGATGCAGCGGGGGCAATGACGATCGCGCTCGAAGAGGATGGAAAGATCGACATTGCAGGCGGCGTCACCGGCGATGTTGAAACCGCTTCAGGAATAGCCCGCGATGTCGACGCCGATCTTTTCGCGACGCTCACCTCATGGCGCGGGTTCTTCGGCGACGGTCCGCAGGGGCTTTACGGCCGCGCCGGCGCGACGGTGAAATCATCGACACTCGACGCCGCAGAGACGCCGTCGCTGGCGGGGATGCCGTCGGCGGGCGCCGCGCCGGTAAAAACTCTTACCGTCAAAGGCTCGCTCGCCGCCGATTTCTCGGCGGACGCCGTCACCGTGCGTCTCGATGACGGACCGCTGACGATCACGGCCGATCGCGGCGATGAACTGATTATCGCCGGCGGATCCGACGGCGTCGTTTACGAAATGCGCGGCGAAGCCGGGCGGGCGAGTCTCGTCGCGCGCCTCGCCGGGCCCGTCGCTTCCGGCGAGGGAACCATCTCGGGCGCCACCGAAGACGGGGCGCGCTGGACGATCGACGCAGACGCCGCGCTGAAAGAGCAGACGATCGCAGGGGTGACGATCGCCGGTCTCACGGCGGCCTTCGACGGCGAGGCCTCAGACCGCGCCGTGGCGGGACGGTTCCTCTATGACGGCCTCATCCGGGAAGCCGAGATCGGACGACTCCAGATCGCCGACACGCCTGCGGCAGGCAAGCTCGATATCGCCGTCGATTTCGCCGCGCGCAGGATGACGGCGTCGCCGCCCGCGGATGAATGCCTGCGCGTCGACCGCGCGCGGTTCCGTCTTCCCGATCAGGATATCGATGCGCGCCTTGTCCGCGCGCGCTTGTGCGCGGCGGACGGCGCGGCGCTCACGATGAATTGGGGCGGCGGCGACCGTGTCCGGCTGACGGGCGCGCTCGCGGCGGAAAACGCCTCGCTTGAAATGGGGCAGACGGATTACGCGGGCGCGCCGCCCTTGGTACGCTTCGCGCTCGACTATGAACCTGCAGCGAGCACGACGCGCGCAAGCGGCGACTTCTCCGGCGGCGACGGCGTTTTGACGAAGACGCTGAAGCTCACGGATGCAACGGGCGCATTCGAGGCCGCGCTCGTCGGGCAGACGATGTCGGCGACAGCGACGCTCTCGTCGCTAACGATCGCGCAGGCGGCCGAGCTTGAACTCGTCGCGCCGGTCGTCGTCGCCGGCGAAGCGCGCCTTCAGGACGATCGCGCCGCGTTCGATTTCGACGTCAAAACCCCGCGCGGCGCGATGCTCGGGCGCGGCGAGGGCTCGCACGACATGAAGTCGGGCAAAGGCGAGGCAGTATTTGATTCCGGCGATCTTTCGTTCACGTCGGCAGGGTTGCAGCCCGACGGCCTTATCCCGGCGATGAAGGGGATCATCTCGTCCGCATCAGGTTCGGCCGGCGGAAAGGCGACGTTTTCATGGACGCCGGCGCGCGTCACGTCTTCAGGATCGGCAAGCGCGAAGGACGTCTCCTTCCAGGGCCCCGGCGTCGCCGTCACCCGCACCGAAGGCGTCACGGGCGATCTTTCCTTTACGAGCCTCATGCCGGTGGCGACGGCGGGCGAGCAGACTATCAGTATACGGAAGATAGATCTCGACGCGCTCGACCTTGAGAACGGCGTCATGATCTTTTCGCTGCCCGGCGACGACACGCTGAAAATCGTCGAGGCGGAATTCCCCTGGTTCGGCGGCACGATCGGCGCTTACAATTCGACGATGGCGCTCTCGGGCGCGACATCCGAAACGAAACTGCAGATCGACAATGTGAGCCTCGCCGAGCTGCTCGGGTTTTTCAATGTCGAAGGCCTTTCGGGCGAGGGCGTTATCGAGGGCGTGCTGCCGATCACTTTCGAAGGCGCGCGCGCGCGGATCGACAGCGGCGTTCTGTCGGCGAAAGGGGCGGGGGTCATTCGCTATACGGGCGAGATCGCAGCGGCTGCGGGTCAGACCAATGAATCGACCGAACTCGCCTTCGAGGCCTTGCGGGAGTTTCGCTATGAATCCCTTTCGACGACGATTGACGGCGCGCTGGACGGCACGCTTGTTCTGAAGGTCTCTTTCGAGGGCCGGAGCAACGTCACCATGAAAAGGGGCGGCGGCAGCCAGACCGTCTACAGCCCCTTCATATTTCGGGTGAGCGTCACAGGGCCGTTGTTAAATCTGATCAATCAGGCGGCCGTGTCGGTCAATGTGCGCCGCCAGATCGAGGACGCCGCGCGGGCGGCCGAGGAGAAACAGGAAACAGCGGAGTAAGGGAATTGGCCGGAGGCGGGGCCATTGACTGCCGCGCGGCCCCCTTTCGGCCGTACTTTCGACACGGGCAGGGACCATGATAGTATCCGGGAAGATTGAGTCGCATGAAGCGAGGGCGGGCATGAACAGATTTGGAACATCACGGGCCGCTGGCCTTTTGTCTTACTGCGCTGTTGGCGCGTTCGCGCTCTCGGCCTGCGTGACGGCCAAGATCGAGGCGCCGGACAAACCCATCGAGATCAATCTCAACGTCAATGTCAGCGGCGAAATTCGCGTCAAGCTTGAGAAGGACGTCGAAGACCTGATCGCCAGCAACCCCGACATCTTCTAAAGGCTCCGGGAGGATCCATCGCCATGAAACACACGCTCGTAAAAATGTTCGCTGCCGCGCTTGTCCTGTCGGCGGCCGCGCCCGCCTTGGCCGCGTCGGCGACAATCGAGGCCGCCAAGGCCAGTTGCATCGTCGGCGAACAGACCGACGGCTATCTCGGCGTGATCGACAACGCCAAAGCAGATGAAGGGTTGAGGCGCGAAGTGCGCTCGATCAACCAGCAGCGCAAAGCGGCCTATGCCGAGCTTGCCGCGAAAAACGGTGTCACCATCGAACAGGCGGCGCAAGTGACGGCCGAACGCCTCCTCAATGGCGCGCCGTCAGGTCATTGCATCCAATCGCCGGGCGGCGGCTGGATCAAGAAACCCTGAACCGACACATCTTCGCGAATCATCCATAAGGGGCCCCGATAACAGGGGCCTCTTTCTTATGTCCGTACGCCTGCCCAACGATCTCGATGCGTTGTCGCTCTCCGCGCTGATGTCCTCGCGTCTTTGCCACGATCTCATCAATCCCGTCGGCGCACTGTCCTCGGGGCTCGAAGTCCTCGCCGATCCGTCGATGGACGAGACGATGAAAGAGGCGGCGATCGATCTCATCCGGTCGAGCGCGGAAAAGTCGGTCGCGCTCCTCAAATATGCGCGCCTTGCTTACGGCGCCTCCGGCGGCATGGGCGCGGAGCTTCCCTTTGAAGAGGCGCAGAGCGTCCTCAACGGCATGTTCGCCTGGTCGAAGGCAAGCCTCGACTGGCGCGTCGCGCCCGGTTACGCGCCCAAAGACGAGGTGAAGGCGTTGCTCGTGCTGACGCTCGCCGCCGCCGATTGCGCGCCGCGCGGGGGCGTCGTCCTCGTCGAAGGCGGGCGCGGCGATTATGCGGTCAAGGCGTCAGGGGGGCGGATCATGGTGCAGGACGACATGATCCGCGCGCTGAACGGCGACGTGGCCGACCTCAAGCCGAAGAACGCGCCGCATTTCCTGACGGGCCTTGCCGCGCGCAGCGCCGGCGGCGGCGTCGATGTGCTCGTTGAGGAAGGGGCCGTCTCGTTTTCGGTCCGCTTTGCGCCCGAAGCCGCGCTGACGTTAACGGCGGGCTAAGGAAGACGCGGCAAGGATATTCCGAAACCCGGGAACCCGCGCCGCCATGAAAACCTGTCTCGTTCTCGAAGATTCAGAGCTGATCCGCGAGATCGCTTCGCGCATCCTGAAAGAACTGTCCGTGACGCCGTTCGAGGCGGAGTCGGCGGCCAAGGCGCTCGATCAGTGCCGCGCCTCGAAGATCGACGCGGTGATGCTCGACTGGGACCTTCCGGCCATGGGCGCGCTCGACTTCCTGCGCGGCGCGGCGGAGCTGCCGGCCGAACAAAAGCCAATCATCATCCTCTGCGCGACGGAAAACGACCCGCAACAATTCACGCTCGCTAAGGCCGCCGGCGCCGCGCATTATTTGTTGAAGCCGTTCGATCAGTCGAGCGTCGCAGCCAAGCTCGCCTCAATCGGCCTCATCGAAGGCGCGACGGTCGCTCCTGCGGCCAAACCGCCCCTCGCGGCCTCCGGACAGTAAGCGACGCCTTCAGGGCCAGAGCCGCTGCCTGTACCCGGCGCTCGACCTGAAAAAGCGCACGTTTTCCTGCCCGCTCTCGCCATTTCCTGAGGTTTCTTGCGGGCCGCAGCCCGAAAATACGCAGTTTCGACCAAAAAATTCTGCGTATTTTTTCTTCGAACGCACTCCGCTCCCCCGCTTCGCGGGTAGAGCAAAGGCGCGTGTCGTCGGCGCCGCGCGATCAGAAGATCGGCGATCTCGTTTCAATCCCGCGCGGCCAGAGGCCTTGAGCCACCGGTCCGCGCGACCATCCGGACTTTTCAACGCCGGCGGTTCGCGAGGAATGCGAACGCCGGTCTTTAACGACAATCGCGCCGGGCGAGGCCGCGGCGCGATGGCGTTACTATGGGACCTTTCGACGTCCGAAGTCAAACAATCAATAAGGCGAATGCCTGACCGCGAGTTCCCTAAAGCGTTGTGCGAGCGGACGCCTTAGAAGAAATCATGCGGCCTGCCCTACAAGCCGACCGCAGTCTTCATCTCCGCCTTCTCGCCAATATCGAGTCCCTCGATTTCGTCGATGAACTTGATGGCGCGCGCTTCGTCTGCGCCCTTCAGGCGGATGACGCGCCGCTCGACCGCGCCCTCCGGCGCATCCTCGCCGCGGATCAGCGCCTCCTCGTCGTCCAGCAGCGTCTCCTCGCGCCGCTCGCTGTCCGTTTTCTTGATGACGCGCACGATGCGCTCTTCTTCTTCGCCAGCGCCGTCGCCATCCTCATCGACGTCCATCTTGTGGATGACGATTTTCTTTTTCTTTTTCGTCTTGCCGTCATCGCCGGCGGCGCCTTCCAGATCGTCGTCCGCGTCGACCCTGGCGAGGCGCGCGCGGGCGCGCTCGGCGTCCTCGCCCCGAAGGACGACGAGGTCCTCGCCGCCAGCGGCGGCCGCGAAGGCGCCCCCGTTAGCGCGAGCGATGACGACGACGCGCTCGCCATTGGTGTCGTCAAGGCTGAGGTCGAAAGACCCCGCGAGAAGCGGGCCAGGGAAAAGGACGAAGATCATCGCAATGAGAGGTAGGCGCACTGACTGCTCCTTATTCTGGTCAGGATCCGACCGATCCGGCCGTCGCTTACTACACTTGTAGCGCGGGCGTCGCAATCCCGGCGGATGTGGCCGCCAGGACACGGCCGGGCTAGGGTGCGCACGCCGAAAAAATGGTTAATATGATCGGGCAAACAGGAGAGTCGCGAAGCCCTTGTTGGGCTTGGCGGCGCTTCTTGGGGGCATGGGTTCCCGGCAAAGGGTCAAAGGGGAGCGTTATGGTGAGATCAGTTCTGTTGGCGGGGTTAAGCGCGGCGGCTCTATCGGCCTGCGCGACGTCCTATGACACGGCCGGGCGCGATCCCTACGCCGCCGCCTATTACGCCGGCGCCGAGCAGCTTTACGCGAATGACATCCGCGCGACGCAGTTTGCGCCGCAGCAGCGGTCGGAAAACGGGACGCCCTTCGAACTTGTCTCCTATGAAGGCATCAATGGAGCGCGCCGCGCGCATCAGCTCTACAGCCGCGCCGACGCCGAAGCGCTCGACGGCCGCTGCGAACGCTATATCGAGCCCGCCGCGACCGAAACGCTCGTCGAAATCGCGGACCTCTGCGACGTGCCGCTTGAAACGCTCGTCGCGTTCAACCCCGACGTCAAAAATATTTCGTATGCGGAGCGTGTCGTCACGGTCGAAATTCCGGGCGGCAAGGTGAACCCGTCGGGAACCTTCGCCGCTTCCGACGCGCTCGCCGCGCTCTACGAAGTGCAGGACGGCGACACGCTGTCGACGATCGCCTACCGCCTGAACGTGTCGGCGGACACGCTCGCCAATTCCAATCCTGACATCAGCTGGACGACGCTGACGCCCGGCCAGCTTCTGCAAAAGCCGGCGGCGGCGGTTGCGCCGTCCTATGCGGGCCCCGGCCCCTATGTCGCCCCCGCCGACAGCAGCTGGCAGGGATGGACCGGCAACCGCCCCGGCTATTACGCGCGCGGGCGCTATGGCGACGTTCGCCATGCGCCTTACACGCTCCGCCCGACGCGGCCTTTTGCGGGCCGCGATCCCGGCACCCCGGAGGACGCCTATCTCGTCGTCGACAAGCCCGCGGTCAAAGCGGGGGATCGCGTGCGTGTCACGGCGCGCGCCAAGCCCGGCGAAGAAGTCACTTTCTACAGCGGCGACGCGCTCGACCGCCCGACCGACGACGCCAAAGACCGGATGAGAGAAGTGGCGCGCGTCACTGCCGATGAAAACGGCGAGGCCACGGCGTCGATCCGTGTGCGGCGCAGATCCGACATGGGCGGCGTCATTTTCAAGGCGGTGCCCGAAGGCTCCCGCGACGCGCTTTATTCCGACCGCGTCGGCGTCGTCAATCTGGACGAATCCGAAGAAGAAGACGACGAGGAGATCACGGAAGAAGAGTAGGCGTCAGCCGCGCTTCTTTACGTCCTCGTAGATTTCCAGAATCCGCCGCGCTTTTGAGCCCCAAGTGAAGTGCGCCTCGACGCGCGCGCGGGCCGCCGCTCCCATGCGCGCGGCAAGCGCCGGATCGGCGCCGAGCGCGCGCATCGCGTCCGCCATGCCGTCGATGAAGGCCTCGCGCCCTGACGGCGCGACAAGAAAACCGGTCTCGGGCGTCACATAATCCTGCGGCCCGCCCCAATCGGTCGCGATCGCCGGCGTGCGACAGGCGAAGGCCTCGAGGATGACCGCGCCGCCGCATTCGCGCATCGAGGGCAAAACGAGCGCGGTCGCCGAGGACAGCGCGTCGGCGATCTCCGATTGCGGGCGAAATCCCTCGAACCTTATGCGCGCCGCCGCGGCGCCTCCCGCCGCTTGCGCTTCAAGGCGCGCCCGTTCCGGTCCGTCGCCGATGATGCGAAGGCGTGCGCCGGGGACGCGCTCCATCGCTTCGAGGAGAAGGTCGGCGGCTTTCCACCAGACGAGGCGGCCGACAAAAATAAACTCCGGGGCCGCCGGCTTTGATCGCGCCGGCCGGTCCCACAGCGCCATGTCGACGCCGTTCTCGACGACCTCAATGACGCGCGAGCGGTCGATCCCGCGCGGCAACGCCTCGCGCGTGCGCGCGTTGGCGACAAGGAGCGCCCCCGCATGCCGCTTGCCGGGCGCGATCCGATTGCCGGCGCCGGCAAACATGCGCGCCAGTGCGACGACGCCTTGCGATCCTTGCGAATAGGCCGCCTTGAAGGCCGGCGGATAATCCATGCCGCCGTTCATCGGCCCGATCACGACAGGCGCGGGCATAGCCGTCAGGAAGGACGGAAAAGCCGGGGACACAGGGGTCGGCTGGTGAATGATATCGGCGCCGATTTCTGCGGCGAGCGCGCGCGCGCGCCGCGACAGGCGCTGCTGCGTGACAAGGCCGATGCCGTTCAGGAACAGGGTTTCGCGCAGCGCCCCCGGCGCTCTTTTGCCGGCGGCGTGGATCGCTTTTTCCGCCGCGGCGTCGGCGATGAAATGAAAGCGTTTTTCGTTCCAGAGAGGATGCGTTTCGAGTTCCGCGCGCACGCGCTCATGAGTCAGCGCATGAACGTCGCAACCCAAAGCCGTCAGCTCACGGATATAGTGGAGCGGAATGACCGCTTCCCCGCCCATGCGCGCCGACATATTTCCGGCGACGATCAGGACGCGCATCGATAGCCTTTAACCGCCGCCCTAGTCCGGCACATAGGCCGGCAGGAAGGTCTGCAGACGGCCTTGCATATCCTGCAGTTTCGCATCGGCTTCCTCGACCGACATCCCGTCCATGACGGGCGTGATGAGGCGCACCATCGCGCCGTCCGAGCGCTTGCGCGTCACGGCGTCGACGATCAGCCAGAATTTCATGACGAACTCGTTTGCGACCTTCCGCCCGCGCTGGTCGTACCAGTAATAGACAAGCTGCTTGTAATCGCGGTTCTCGATGATCATCCGGTTGTAGGTGAAGGTCGCGCCGGCGGCGGTGCGCGTCTTTTCGATCGTGTGACGCGTGATTTTCCATCCGCCGCCCGGAATGCACTGGCGCGGGGAATGCCAGGAGCGCCCGTCGCGCTGCGCGTCGAGATAGGCCATGTAAAGATTGTAGATGTCGCCGTCAGGCGAGTTCAAATTGACGACGATGGTGTCGTCGGCGCCGAGGACTTCGGCGACCGTCGGATCGATCGGGCGCACGTCCTTGTCCCAGCTGTCGTCGAACTCCGCGAGCACGCCGTCGAAATCCTGGCGCTCCGGAATGACGAGGGATTCAACGGTCGCAACCTGCGAAAGGCCGTAGCCGGCGGCGATTAGCGCGAGCGCGCCGGCCGCCACGGGCGCGAGGCTCGCGCGCGCCGTATGCGGCGCTGTCAGCGGCAGGTCCGGCGTCGTCAGCGCGTCGAGCGGATTGACGCGCGGCTTGGCGGTGCGGGCGAAGACCGCGATCACGCCGAAGAGCGCTGCAAGACAGAACAGGAAGACGACCCAGCCCTCAAAGAAATGGAGCGCGCCCTCGGCGTGCTCCGTGCCGTAGGCCTGCACGAGCGCCGCGGTGACCGCGATCCTGAGGCTGTTCATGACGATGGTGATCGGGATCGTCGAGGCGACAATCGCCAGGCGCTGCCAAAGCGGCCCGCGATACATGTAGGCGGCCATCACCCCGAGGCTGAGGAACGGGAAGAGATAGCGAAGGCCGCTGCACGCTTCGGCGACCTGAAGGCGATAGTCGCCGAGATCGATGATGTTGCCCGACAGGTGAACCGGGATGCCCATCAGCTCGACCATCGCGACGCCGAGGATCGACGACATCTGCTGAAAGTTGAACGACAAGATGGTGATCACCCAATAGGGCGGCGGCACGGCGAAGAAGAGGAATGCGACCGGCGCCGCCACGGTGCGCAGCAGGGAAAGCCCGCCGAAGCCGGCGACAAGACCGGCGATCGCAACGACGATCCCGAGATGCTGGAACAGGAAAATGCTGGTCAGCTGACCGAGCAGCAAAAGCGCGACGGCGATGGCGATGATCGCGACGCCCGCCCAGGACGGTCCGCCGACGCTCTTCGCGACGGTCTCGCGGTTAAGCCAGACGAGCCAGAGCGAAATCAGCGGGATGAAGTAGCTGTGCGACAGTTCCTGCTGCTGGCCCCAGCGGAACCAGAGATTGCCGGCCGCTTCCCAAAACAGGACAGCAAGGCCGGCCACCGCGGCGGCGAGCGCGAGGAGACGCGGGTTCACAGGGAACCGCCCGCCTTCCAAGACGCGCTCCGGATCAGCCGTCGCCATCGATGGTTTCCTCCCAAAAGGATTCGGCCGCCCTTGCTGCGGGCGATCCGGCTTCGCCGTCAGAGCTAGCGGACCTTGCGCTGCTCTTGCAATATTCGTTCAAGTCGCGTTCGCGCGATAAGAGCGCTCTATATGGGGCCGATCCCATTCATCAGGAAGGAAACGGCGAGACCAACGCCGGCCGCGCCGGTCACAAGCAGCCCGATCAGCGTTCCAACCGGCAAATCCCGCTGCAGCCTTGCCCGCACCGCCAGGGCGAAGACGCCAAGGCCGCCAAGCCCCGTCAGCAGCCCCGCGATCGCAAACCAGCGCGCCCAGCCGAGTAGCCCGCCGAGCATCAGCATTTCGTTCGCGTCAACCGTCATCGCGATTGCAGCGCCAAGACCGCCGGCGGCGATGATCCCGAAAAGCGCGGTCAGCCAAGCAAGCGGGCGCGCGCCGAAGGTCGGCACAGGGACGTCGCGATTGATCAGCCGCGCGACGGGGCTGAGCGTCAAGACGACGAAAGCGATCAGCAAGAAAAGCGCGGAGACGCCGAGCGTCAGCACAGGCGCCATGATCGTCTTCGGGTCTTCGGCGAATTTTGCCGCCAGAATGAGAAGCCCGTCGGTGCGAAAGAGCTTGCCGGAAAATTCCGGCGCCTTGAGGCTGTCAGGGCAGGTCCTGTCGACCTCCGCTTCCGGCGCGTCGAAAAACTTCGTCAGGAACTCGCCTGCGCATTTCACCGACCGCGTCGGCCCGTGCCCCGTATACGGGAACTCGACATAGGTCCCGCGCGAGAAGCCCGGCACGATCATCTGCGCGAGCGGCGGCGGCGTGATCGGATCCATCTGGCCGTTGGCGATGATCGCCGGAATGTCGGTGACGACGGTCTTGTATTGCTCCTGCGGGCGCGGCGGCATGCCGTAGCGTTTGCAGAGCGCGGCCTGATCGTCGATCAGCGCGGGGTCGCCGAAAATGCTGGCGAGTTCGGGATGTTCGCGCTGGTCCTGCGCGACAGCGTCCTTCAGATAAAGAACCCAGCCGTCATTGCAGGCGATGGCGTTGTACATGCCCTGGCTGATGCCGAAGCCGCCGGGTCCGCCGAAGCCCCCGCCGGCCGTCAGCGCACGGAGCGCCTTGTAATCGTTCTTTTCAACGCGGCGCACGAAGGCGTCGATGAAGGCGGGAAGGGTCGGATAATTGTCCTGTTCGTACAAAGCGGAAAAGGGCGCGCCGCCGACGAGATCGTGGAAGAACCACGCCTTGCCGGCGGGGAATTGCTCGGTGTCGATCGCGTCGACTTCGATCGGCTGCGACTTCACTTTGTTGATGGCGGCCTTGAAGCGGTTTTGGAGGTCCGGATAGGCGCGTGCGCAGGAAGGCTGCGCGCCGCACGCGGCGTCAAGTAGATCGAGGTCGCGCTGATAATGCGTGCCGATGCGCTGGAAATGCGCGCCCGGCGTGATCGGCACAATGGCGTCGAGCACGACCGCGCGAATGCCGGCGGGATCCTGATTGATGTAAGCCTGACCGAGAATGGAGCCGTAGGAAATGCCCCAGACGTTCCATTTGTCTAGCCCTAGCGCACGGCGCAGCGCTTCGACGTCGCGCGCGTTCTCAATCGTGTTGTAGCCGGAGAGATCGACGCGCTCGCCCTTCGCCGCCGCAAAGCACGCCTCCATCTGCGCGGTCTGCGCGCGGCCATAGGCGTCCCAGTCGGGCGTGTTGGCGACCGCAGGATCGAAGAGGCCGTATTTCGGGCAGAAGTCGTTCGAAAAGCCGATGCCGCGCTGCTCAAGGATATAAAGGTCGCGCGAAGCGAGGACGCCGTGGTCCTTGAGGCGCTTGACGTAACCCGTCACCTGCGCGCCGGGGCCGCCGGTCAAATAGATGACCGGGTCCGCGCGCTTGGTCCATTCGCCCTTTTCCTCCGTGTCCCAATCTTTCGGCTTTTTCGCCGCGATCTTCACGAAGTGGAGCTTGATGGTGCGCGAGCGCGATTTCTCGCGGTTCTCCGGCACGGGAAGGAGGCCGCAGGAAATCTCGCCGGGCTTGTATCTGATTTCACCCTTGAACGGGCAGGCGATCGTCTCGGTCTTGAAGGCGTCGCGGGCGAAGAGCGCGACAATGTCGGTCGCGGCTTCTTCCTCGTCCTGCGGCGCGGCTTCGACAGGCGGGGCGTCGGTTTGCGCGGATGCCGTTCCAGCGAATAGGACGGCCGACCAAAAGGCGGCGAGCGCCGCTGAAACAATTGAAGTTTTCACGATCCGGCCCCCGCCAGTTCCCAGCGCCGGACAGCCTATCAGAGGATTACGGGGCCGCAACCTTCGCCGGGGGCTTGTTGCGGCGCAGCAAGGCCTGAATTCCGCTGTGCGGCGTCGGGCGAAGGGTGATAAGGATCCTCGCGGCGGCCGACAGAGCGGCTTCGTCCAAAGGGGAAACATCCATGACCATCAGAATCCGCGCGTCCTCCGGGCGCCTGTTGCTTGCCGTTTCGGCGATCGCGCTCATCGGCGCCTGCGCAAAGAAAGAAGACGCGCCGGCGGCGCCCGCCGCGGCGGAACCCGTCGTCGAAGCTGTCGTTGAGCCTGAAGTCGAACCGATGCTGGACGCCGTCGCCGACGCCGCGCCGATCGGCTCGGCCAACATCACGGTGACGCTGACGAACGGCCTCCCCGCATTCGGCACGGTAAGCGAGGGCGCCTGCGCGGCGGGCGGCGGCAGCTGCGTCAGCGGCATCAATCTCGCCGCGGCCGGCAATGTCGATCTGACCGGCTTTCCGCCAGGCGACATCACCATCAACGTCAATCTCGACAGCTCGGTGACGGGCGCGGGCTATTCCTTCCCGTCCGATCCCTATCAGGCGGTCGCGATCGTCGTCATTCCGGCGGGAACGATCACCGCGCCCATTCCGGTCTTCGGACAAAGCAACTGGCCCGCCGAATTCGACGCGCCAAGCGTCTCCGGCGCGACGCTCTCCTTCGTCGACAAGGAAGACGATCAGCAGGCGTATGAATATGCGATCCAGCTGATGCGGTCGGACGGGACGACGCTGACGATGGATCCGAAGATTACGAATGGCGGTACGGGCAACAAATAACCTTCATCTCTAATGCTGCCCTTGTATCAAATTTACGCCTAGCTTTTTTGAGCGGCGCCATTCCTTTAGAATGGCGCCGCGCACGCAACCTTAAGGAATTCAGCATGAAAGTCTTCTCTCTCTCTCTCTCTCTCTCTCTCTGTAGCACCGCTGGCGCTCCCCGCGTCGGCTGAAACCTGCGCCTTCGATCAGCCAAACTGGTCCCCGGTCGCCAATGACTCCAGCCGCCCGGCGGGCGACATCGTTCTGATGTCGATCGGCCTCGACGCCGCCGGGGAATTCGCCGTCAAATCCGCCAAGCATCGGTCAGGCGTCGTCGACTGGTCATGGCAACTCGCCGGCCTCGATCGCGATTTACAGCCGCACGCGCCGCCTGCCGCCGCTGACGCCACGCCTTTTGACATGAGCGTGAACGGGGACACGATCATCGTATTCCGGCTTGAACCGGGCGCATGGGGCTTCGAGCCGGACGCATCAAAAGCCCTTTTTCTGAAACCACGAGCCGATGGTTCGTCCTATCCGCACAACCCATTTTCGGCGGCAGAACAAGTCGGCGGAAATCCGCGCATGGTCGCTGTCCGATTCCACGCGCCGGAGGCGCTTGCGGGTTGCGCCTACGCCTACAATCTCGGCGTTGTCGTCAAACAGGGCGTCGCCCGCACGCCGTTGGTAATTGATCCAAAGATTCAGAATGGCACCAGCGGCAGCGGAAACTGAACTCGTCAAGCGCACGCATTCCAGCGATCTCTATACGCTCAATTTCGCTTCAAGTCCGGATCATCTTGGATTTCTGGAAACTCAGCGAGCAGCCTAGTAAAATTGGGATGCCGATAACCGGCGGCATACAACGATGAAGCTATCGATTCAGCGTCCGGCGCACAGGCCGTGGCCGATGCACCGGGGGCCATTGATCAGGGCCGCCTTCCGATAACATCGTACCAAGCCGCAGTTGATTCTTGCGTTAACCGAGCGCGCGCGGCCACTGCTTCACAATACCGTCTAGTGACGTCTGGATCTTGATTGCCATTGTCCCGAAGGGCGGCGAGATCGCGCTCAACGTCGCTAAGCATGCTTAGCGCCGCGACCGGATCATTCTTAGACTCTATTTGCGCGATCAAAATTTGGGTCTGCGCACGAATGGTTCCGCGCCAGTTACTGACCTGCTTATCCTTTGCGATTAGCGCGTCAATCATCGACGCTCCTTTCGTAAGCGCATTTTTCGCCCGTTCTACTTGGCCTTTAAAAATCATTAATTCGGCAAGCACTGTTTGGGCATAGGCAGTCCGCTCGGTGATGCGAACGTTATCAAAATTTGCAACCGCTAAGTCGTCAAACACGGTCACGGCCTCGAATGCCGCGCGCTCGGCATCTTCGATTTTGCCTAAGGAAAGTTCCGCAATTGCAGTGCTGTATTTTGAAACAGCAAATGACTCAGCAACGTCGGCGCGATTTCGGCCAGCTTGCATCGCCCGGACATATAATTCGCTTTCTTTTCGGCGGACGTCAGCCGCTTTGGCAATTTCCTTGTTGAAGTAATGAGCATCAGCCAGCCACGCATAAGCTTGGCCCGCAGAAAACATGCGATCAGCCTCATCAGGCGTTGCTTCGAGACGTCTCAGCGCGATTTCAAGCGACTTCCGGAAATATCCCTCCGCCGCCGCCGCGTTGCCCTCATCCATCGCGAGCGTGCCGAGATTTGAGTAGGCGTAGTCGAGTTCCGCCTGCCAGTCCTCGTTCGCCGGGTCGCTCGCTACGAGAGCCTGTGCCAGATCGTGATACTCCGTAAACTGACGCTTCGCTTTTTCGCGATCGCCCCGCTGCCAGGCGATGTACCCGACCCAGAAGACCGATTGCGCGTGGTCGAACATGCGCTGCGGGTTTTCTGGGTCGCGGGCAAGCTGCTCTTCCGTCGTCGCCGCCGCAGTCTCATAGCGCGCGAGCGCCGCGGACAAGTCACCGCGATTGTTGTCAGCCTCCCCCAACATGAGCAGGACACGCGCGCGCCGGCCGAGCTGGTCGGGTGTCAGCGCCTTCACGTCCTGGCCCTCATAATAGCCGATGGCGCGGTTGCCGATCTGCGTCACCGATTTGAGAGTGCCGAAGCCTTCAAGGTCGGATTTGAGGTCCGTGAGGATAAGCTCGATGATCCCTTCCGCGTCATCGCGCGCCTTCACGGCTTCGTTGCGCGCGACAACCGCCGCGTCGCGCTGGGTGAAGGCGTAGATCGCGAGGCCGCCGAGCATCGCCGCGAGGCCGAAGCCCGCGCTCGTCACGGCGCGCCGTCTGATCGTGCGGCGGCGTTCGTCGCGGCGGACGAGGGCGTCGAGGCCGACGCCGAGAAGGGCGGCGGCGAGTTTCAGTTTCGCGCCGCGCCTGCCGTCGCCCTCCGCGCGCGCGTCGGCGGCGAGGGGGGCGTCCTCCCATTCCTCCGTCGGCTGAAGATCGGCGCCCACTTTCCGCGTTAGCGTCTTCGGAAAGCACTCCTCCGCCTCACGTCCCGGGATCGCCGAGGCGCCCGGCTCTCCGTCGACGATAAGGGCAAGGATGTTCGCCTTGTCCTTGTGCGTCTTGAACCAGGCGACTTCGCGGTTGACCCATGTCGACTGCGCCGAGCGCGGGCTGCAGATGACGATCAGGAATTCCGAGGCGCCGAGCGCGGCCTCGATCGCCGCGCCGACGCTGCCGCCCGCCGCTTCCTCTTCGCGGTCCTTGAAGATTGGGTGCAGCGATTGTCCATCGGCGACGCCTTTGGGCGCGCGATAGGTTTCAAGCGTCCTGTGGAGCCATTCGCCCCACGTCCTGTCCGCCCAGCTATAGCTGATGAAAGCCTTGTACCGGCGCGTCATGCAGCGTCGCCCCCTCGCGTCGCGTGCCTCTTATAGGCCGCGCCGGTCGCGGGAGACAAATTGGTCGATGAGCGGGGCCTGACCTTGAAAAAGAATGACCATTGCCAAGGGCGCTGCGCCGACTTCTCCCCTCTCCCGCTTGCGGGAGAGGGGCCGGGGGTGAGGGGGAGTATTCACGGAGATTGGCGCCGTGTTGACGCCCCCTCACCCTGCCCTCTCCCGCAAGCGGGAGAGGGTTCAGAGCTTACGCCTTCCGCTTCAGGTCGAAGCGGTCGTTGTTCATGACCTTCGTCCACGCGGCGACAAAGTCGCGGGCGAAGTCGTCGCCGGCGCCCTGATAGGCGTAGCGCTCGGCGACGGCGCGGAGTTCCGCGTTGGAGCCGAAGACGAGGTCGGCTTCGGTCGCCGTCCATTTGAGATCGCCCGACTTGCGCTCGCGGCCTTCGAACACATAGGCCTCGCCGTCCTTCGGCGCCCATTTCGTCGACATGTCGAGAAGGTTGACGAAGAAGTCGTTGGTGAGCGCGCCCGTCCGCGCCGTGAAGACGCCGTGGCCCGCCCCGCCCGTATTGGCGCCGAGCGCGCGCATGCCGCCGACAAGCGCGGTCATCTCGGAAACCGTGAGGCCCAGCATGTCCGCCTTGTCGACCAGCGCTTCGGCCGGCGAACGGCCCGCCGCCGGCGTATAATAGTTGCGAAAGCCGTCGGCCTGCGGCTCCAGCACCGCAAAGCTCTCGGCGTCCGTCAGCTCTTGCGTCGCGTCGCCGCGGCCCGGCGTGAACGGCACGGTGACCGCGTTGCCGCCGTCGCGCGCGGCTTTCTCGACCGCCGCGGCGCCGCCGAGGACGATCATGTCGGC
>CAZHUI010000019.1:0-42026 GCA_964535605.1 uncultured Caulobacterales bacterium | reverse complement strand
GTGAATGTTGCGGCCCGTCGACAGGTCCATCACCGTGTCGGCGCCCCAGCGGATCGCCCACACCATCTTGTCGACCTCCTCCTCGACCGAGGAGGCGACGGCCGAATTGCCGATATTGGCGTTGATCTTCACGAGAAAATTGCGGCCGATGATCATCGGCTCCAGCTCGGGGTGGTTGATGTTGGCGGGAATGATGGCGCGGCCTTTCGCGATCTCCTCGCGCACGAAGTCCGGCGTGATGAAGGGCGGGATTTCCGCGCCGAAGCTCTCGCCCAGCGCCACCGCTTCCCGCGCGCCTTCCAGCATTTTCTTGCGCCCGATATTTTCGCGGATGGCGACGTATTCCATCTCCTTGGTGATGATCCCGGCGCGCGCGAAGTCGAGTTGGGTGACGGGCGATTTCTTCGCTTCGCCCTTCGAGACGGCCCTGCGGGCCTCCTCAGGGTGAAGCGAAGAAAGGTCTTCATCCTGAGGAGCCGCCGAAGGCGGCGTCACGAAGGATGCGGCGCGCAGCGGGCGGTTCTTCACCGGAAAGGCGCGGGCAAGATGCTTGCCGCTGGCGCCGCCATTGTCCTCGGGGCGTACATCGCGCCCCTCATAGTCCTCAACGCCGCCGCGCTCCGTTACCCAAGCCGTGCGCGGGCGCGCAAGGCCCTTTTCAACGTCGATGACGACCGCGGGGTCCGTATAGGGCCCGGTCGGGTCATAGACGGCAAGCGGGGGTTCATTCGCAGACGGATGAAGCGCAATCTCCCGCACCGGCACGCGGATATCCGGGTGAATGTCGCCCGCGACATAAACCTTGCGGCTGGCGGGCAAGGGCCCGGTCGTCACTTCCGGCGTTTTGAACTCGGAATTGGGGGTGTGCTTGTTCATGGGGTGGTCCCTTTCATGGGGATGACGACGCCGACAATCGGGCCCATCGCGAGGCCCGGATCATTGCGGCCGAGGTCGGTGGAGAAGAGGCGGCTGATTGTGCCGTCGAGATAGAGCGCGTTCGGCGTTTTCAGCGTGTCGCGGAAATAGGTCGCGAACTCATGAAACGTGACGGCGGTGTCGCTGATCGCGAAAACGACCGCGCCGTCATCCCGGACGCCGACGCCGTTGCGGCGCTTGCGCGACGTCGCATCGACGAGAAACTTCGGGTGGAGGGCGCCGTCGATGACGAGCATCGGCCCGGATTGCGTGGCGTAGGCGACGCACGCCCCCTCACCCTGCCCTCTCCCGCAAGCGAGAGAGGGTGAGAGACGCGCGAATTCCGTCGTCTCCGTCACCTGCGCGGCGCCGTCATCGCCGATCCAGAAGACGCCGTTGGGCAACAGGTGAAAATTCCCGGGGCCGTCCTTCGTCGAGAGCTTTTTCAGCTCGGCGCCGTTTTCGACATAAAGCCCGACCGGCGTCCGGTCCTTGTGATACATGCCGGCATTCATGGCGAAGAGGAGCGTTTCGCCTTTCGCCTGCAGGCCGGCGTTCACGAGATCGAACTCGCCATAGGGCCGGCCGGTCTCGCCGTTGAGAAAGAGGCGGATATCGTCCGTCGCCGGATCGAATTCGCAGACGACATAGCGCGCAGCGCCCGCGGCGTCCTCGCGGCAGGCGGCCTCGGCGCCGGCGGGCAGCGCGGCGGCGAGAATGGCGAGGGCGGCAAGACGCGTCACGGGGGCGAGCGGCCTTTCAAAAAGGCTCTGCCGGCGTCGCGAGGCGGTGAAGAGGTCCCGTCCCTACGCCGGTTGAAGCCGGATCAGGTTCAAAGGGTGCTCGCGTGGGAAAACGCGATCTCAGCGGGTCGGCCCGCGCCCCTCGGTTCTGCGTTCTGGTAGCAAGCAGGGGTTGCCGGTTCAAGGCAGGCCGTACGGCGCCGTAAAAGAGGTTGGTTGCAAAACGCCGGTCGCAATCGCGGCCGGAAGCCTTCGCCGCGATGCACGCGCACGCCATTCCGGGCGCGCAAGGCTATTCGCTCAATCCGTTCTGAACGGGATTGTCCGGCGCGGACGCCGGCAGAGTCAGGGAAAAATCGGGAATGTCGACGCTTTCGCCAAAGCGCGCGATCAGCGCGTCGGTAAGCGCGCGGGCGATGGCGGCGCGGCCTGCGCCGTCCGGCGCCGCGGCGGCATAGCCTGACCACACCCGTTCGTCGCCGCGCCTTGCATAGATCGTCACGGCGATCATCGGCGTCGCCGGGGCGTTGCGCTCGCTCGGACCAAATGAAATGAAGGGGCGCACTTCCGGATCGCGGATGTTGTCAGTCGGGTCCGTCTCGACGCTTTCTAGGCGCAGGCGCGATTTCGGCGGCCGTTTTGACGCCGGTTTCGGTTCGTCGACATGCACTGAAAAAGCGAGCGCGGCCGGGTCGTCCGTTTCCGCCGCAAGCAAGCCGCGCGCAAGGAGGCCCGCCCGCATCGCCTTGCGCGCCTCTTCTTCAACAAGACTGCCAAAATAGTCCGGCGCCTCGAAGCGGGCGCCGGTGTCGATGGGCGCTGCGGCGAAGGTCTTCAGCCAGCCTGACCGGGTCTCACGCGCAGCATCACGCGCCGGCGCGGCGTCAACTGCAACGGGCGTTTCTTGCGCGGAGACCGGCGCAGCGCCGAATGAAGCGGCGACTGCTATAAACGCCGCAGCCAACCGCCACGCGGCGCACGCGCCATTGCGACCGCCGCGCAGAAGCGTCTTGCGGGCGCCCCTATCGTTCGCGCACGTCACCACTGTCCGAGAGTACTCGCTACTCGAAATCATGAACCGCGGATCGCCGCCTTCTCCACCGTCGCAATTGCATCGGGCCCGGCGGTGAAGAAGCCGACGTCCTTTTCTTCGTTTCGCGGCTTTACCCGTTCGGCGAAGACAAGCTGTTCCGTCCCTAACGCCGGCATGACCCGGATCAGGTTCGAAGGGTCAATCTCAGTCCCTTAACGCCCTTGCTCCCTGGCGCGTAGTGCTCTCTTCGCTGCGCAGACGGCCGAAGCCGCAAGGGCAGCCGGAGAGGTTGCGCGTCGCACGAGCTGTCGTCGATTGGCGACAGGCGGGACGCCCCTCGGAACGTCGAAAGCATGACTCAAATGGCGCGCGCGCGCAAGCGAAATCGGCGGCGCTTTCAGGGGCCGGCCGGCGCGGCGTTGGCGCGATCGTCCGTATGCGAAGCGATGGCGAGCGCGCGGGCGACGGCGCGCTCGATGTCGGGCGCGGTAAAGGTCATCGTCAGCGTATCGACGATCTCGCCCGACGTCGCGTCGACAAGAACGGTGAAGCCGGTCGCGCCCTTGTTCGCTTCATAGAGCCGCGTCAGGCCATGCGACGCGGCGAGCGCGGCGAGCGCGTCGGTCTCGCCGAACGTGAAATCGAATTCGACGAACTCGATCGCTTCGCCCTTGAACGCCGGCATCGCTTCGGCGAGCCGCGGTTCGAGAATGCGGCAGGCCGAACACCAGGCCGAGGTGAAGGAGGCGGCGATCAATTGCGGCGCGCCTTGCGCGGCTTGCGCGACGACCGGCGTCGGGCCCTTGATCGCAACGGCCGCCGCGAGCGCCGCCGCGAAGGCGACCGCCACATAGATCCCGCGCTTTTTCATCATCGCCGCCGCCGCTTTCCCGTCGCGACGCATAGGCCATGGGCCCGCTTGCGCGTCAACGCCGGGCCGCCAATTAGCGGTCAAAGAGGCGCGAGCGTCTCGCTTTACCGGTCCGGCGATCTGTCGCATGGTCGCGCGCGTTTCGATCCAACCGCCGACGAAAGAGCGATATGCGTTTCCGCGTTCTCAAGGCCGTCGCCGCGACCTTCGCCTATCTCGCGGAACACTGGCTGGTGCTCTTGAAGGCGATGTGGCTGCCGGCGCTGATCGTCGCCGGGCTTCAGGTCTATGCGGCGCCGTCGATGTTCAGCTCAATGGCAGAATTCGTGCTGCTTGGGCCCAATCCCGACCCGGAGATCGCAGCCGCCGCGATCTCGCGCCTCGGCGGCGCCATGATCTTTTATTTCATCGCGGGATTCATTTTCTTCCCCATGCTGACGGTCGCGAGCCTGCGCCATATTATTCGCGGCGAGGAAACGCGCCTGCCTTTCTATTTCAATTATGGCGCGGACGAGACGCGCGTGATGGGCGCGAATTTCCTCTTCAACCTGATGGTCGTCGTCATCGCGGTGATCGCCGATCTGGCGCTCGGCGTCTTGCTCGCCGTCGTCGGCCTTCTCGGACCGGCGGCGGCCGGCGCGCTCAAGGGCGTCGGCGCGGTCGCGACGCAGGCCGTCACCGGCTGGTTTCAGGTGCGGATGTCGACGCTTTTTCCCGCCGTCATGGCGACGCGGTCGCTGGGGCTTGGCGTCGCCTGGGATGTCACGCGCCGCGACTGGCTGGCGCTCATCGCCTACTGGATTTTGATCGGCCTCATTATCGTGCCGGCGATCCTCGTTCTGCTGTCGCCGGCGGCGCTCCCGCTTGTCGGCGATATGGCGAAGATCGGACAGAATGACCCGGCCGCCACGGCCGCGTTCTTCCAGAAGCTTTCCGCCGCGCTGGCGCCGTCGAGCCCCGGTTTCTGGATGGCGGCCGCAGGACTTCTCCTGACGACGCTGATTGTCAACGCCATCGTCAATGTCGCGAGCGCGGTCGCCTGGCGCTATCTCGCCGTCGAACGGGACGATGCGGGAGCGGCGCCGTGACGGCGCCAAGCCCCGCCGGCGTCTACGACGCCGCCGCGCGCATCAAGGGCGCGGCGATCGTGACGCCGCTGCTTGAAAACGAATGGCTGAACGCGCGCGCCGGCGGGCGCGTCCTGATGAAGGCGGAATCGCTGCAGCACGCCGGCTCCTTCAAGTTTCGCGGCGCGATGACGCGCCTGTCGCGCCTTGCGCCGGAAGAGCGCGCGCGCGGCGTTCTCGCTTTCTCGTCAGGCAATCATGCGCAAGGCGTCGCGCGCGCCGCGCGTCTTTATGGAACGACGAGCGTCATCGTCATGCCGAAAGACGCCCCCGCCCTCAAAGTCGCGCAGGTGAAGGCCTATGGCGGCGAGATTGTCTTCTATGATCGGTACAAGGACGATCGCGAAGCGATCGGCGGAGCGATCGCCAAGGAGCGCGGCCTCGCCCTTGCGCCCCCCTTCGACCATGTCGACACCATCGAAGGGCAAGGGACCGTCGCGCTCGAAGCCGCGGGGCAGGCCGAAGCGATGGGCGTCGGCCTTGACGCTTTTCTCGCCTGCTGCGGCGGCGGCGGCCTCACCGCCGGCTGCGCGACGATCCTGGAGGAAATTTCCCCCAAGACCGAAATCCTGATCGCGGAGCCCGCCGGCTTTGACGAGACATGGGCCTCGATCCGGGCGGGCGAGCGGCTGAAGGCCGATCAGTCGGGCAAGACGATCTGCGACGCGCTCGCCTCGCCAATGCCGGGGGCGATCACCTTTCCGATCCTGAAGCGCCGGGTGACGGGCGGCTTTGCGGTCACCGATGACGAAGTTCTTGAAACCCTCGCCTGGGCGTTCAAGTACTTGAAGCTGGTGCTGGAACCGGGCGGGGCGGCGGCGCTCGCCGCGGTTTACCATGGCAAGGTCCGCCCGTCCGGCGGGACCATCGCCATCACGCTGTCGGGCGCCAATGTCGATCCGCCGCTGTTTGCGCAGGCGCTTTCACGGTTTGGTTAACCGGCAGCTGCTTTCCGCCATCTTTCCATCATTGAAATGTTATATTGTAGCCCTACCTGACAGAACGGGCTAAAGCGCTAGCCGCCGGGCTTAAACCGTTTGCTAGCCAATCTGTGGCCTGATGGCGTCTGGGGAAGCCCTCAGCGCGTGGAATGGAAGGGTTTGGCCGATGGCCAGTCTCAAATCGTCGAACCGCCAGCCGGAACCGGAAGCGAAAGTCGTTCTCAGCGACCGCGAACTTGCCGCGCTCGGCGGCAAGAAGCTCGTCTATGTCCGCACGGTGCTCGCCGCCGAGGTGAAAGACGATCTCGTCGACGACGACACCGGCGCCGTCATCGACATTCCCGCGGACACGACGCTTTATTCCGTCCACTCCAGCGACGGCCAGCGCATCGCGCTCGTCGGCGACCGCGCGCTCGCCTTCGCCGCCGCGCGCCAGCACGAGATGAATCCCGTCAGCGTGCACTGAGGCCGTTGGTTCGTATCAGGAATAATTGAAAGCGCGCATCATGGCCGGATCTGGTCCGGCCTTGACTGAGTCTTGACCTAAAATTACGCCGCGTGGCTGCGCTCGGTCTCGACCGCGATGGCGAACAGCGCTTCGGGCGTTTCCGCGCCGCGCAGCGCCTCGCGCACGCGCTCGTCGCGCAGGAGCCGCGAGACTTTGGCGAGGGCTTTGAGGTGCGCGGCGGAGGCGTCCATCGGCGCCAGCAGCACGAAAATGAGATCGACCGGCTGATCGTCGACCGCCTCGAAATCGATCGGCTGATCGAGCTTGGCGAGGAGGCCGGTCATGGCGGCGAGGCCCTCGATCTTGCCGTGTGGGATGGCGACGCCGCGCCCGACGCCGGTCGAGCCGAGCTTTTCGCGTTCCATCAGCGCCTCGCGGATCGCCCCAGCGTCGGCGCCGGTGACGGCGCTCGCGCGGTCGGCGAGCGCGGCCAGCGCCTCGCGTTTGCAGCGGGCGTGGAGGTTCAAAACGACCGCCTTCGGGGAGAGCAAATCCGATAATGCCATAATGTTTGGCCGACCTTGCAAGCGCTGTTCCGGAGAGCCGATAAAGCCCTCTGGCGAGCCGGCGCCCTTTTACGACGAAATATCCTTAATGAAAGTCAACTTTCAGGCGCCCGTCAGAGCGCCGGGTCGATCCACCCGATATGCCCATCGCGGCGGCGGTAGACGACGTTCAGCCTGCCGTGGGCGGCGTTCTTAAAGACGATCGCCGGGCTTTCCGCAAGGTCAAGTTGCATGACCGCGGCCCCGACCGTCATTTCCCGCAATGAGGTTGTCTGCTCGGCGACCACAACCGGAGCGGGATCGGCGTCCGTGAGGGCGTCGGCGTCAGCCTCGTTTTCTTCCGGGAGGGGGGCGAGGAGCCGGTAGGCGGCGGCCTCGGCCGGCATCGGCGCCTTGTTGCCGTTGACGTGATGGTTCTTGAGGCGGCGTTTGTAGCGCCGCACCCGCTTTTCGAGCTTGTCGAGGCCTTCTTCGAAGGCGGCGTAGGCGTCCCCGCCCGAGCCGTGGGCGGCGAGGAACACGCCGGAGAAAAGATGCGCCGTCATCTCGCATTCGACGAGGTGGCGCTCCTTGGCGAAGGAGACCGCGGCTTCCGCGCCGCGGCCGAAATATTTCTGCACGCTGTCGGAAAGCCGGTCCGTGACATGCGTCCTCAGCGCGTCGCCGAGTTCGATGTTTTTGCCGCTGACCTGAACGTCCATGGGGCGAAGCCTCCGTGACCCGGACCGCCGCGATGTTCCCTTGCGAAGGAGCGGCGCCAGACCTCTATATCGGCCCTAAACGAACGGAATCAAAGCCCTTGACGGCGCGCTTCGTGCGGTCGGACCCGGTCAGATCGCCGGGCGCAGCGCAGCGCGGCGGCGCTGGACGGACGAAGCGATATTCATCGTCTCGCGATATTTGGCGACCGTGCGGCGCGCGATGTCGACGCCTTCGCCTTTGAGGATTTCCACAATCCGGTCGTCGGAGAGGACCGCGTCCGGCGTCTCCGCGTCGATCAATTCGCGGATGCGGAAGCGCACGGCCTCGGCCGAATGCGCTTCGCCGCCGGCGCTCGACGCGATCGAGGCGGTGAAAAAATATTTCAGTTCGAAGATGCCGCGCGGCGTCACCACATATTTGTTGGCGGTGACGCGGCTGACCGTCGATTCATGCATGGAGATCGCGTCGGCGACCGCGCGCAGATTGAGCGGGCGCAAATGCTTGACGCCATAGACGAGGAACGCGTCCTGCTGGCGCACGATCTCGCTCGCGACTTTCAGGATCGTGCGCGCGCGCTGGTCGAGGCTTTTGACGAGCCAGGTGGCGTTGGCGAAATGCTCGCTGACGAACATGGCGTCGTCTTCGCGGCATTTCAGCTTTGAGACTTCCGAATAATAGACGCGGTTGACGAGCACCTTCGGCAGGGTCTCGGAATTCAGTTCGACCTTCCAGCCGCCGTCCTGCGCTTTCTTGACGATCACGTCAGGCGTGACGACCTGCACGGGATCGGAGCCGTAGGCGTAGCCGGGCTTCGGCGTCAGCGCCCTCACCTCCGCTATCATGTCGCGGATGTCTTCCTCGTCGGCGCCGGTGACGCGCATCAGACCTTTAAGGTCCGACTTCGCGAGAAGCTCGATATTATCGACAAAAGCGCGCATCGCCGGGTCGAGCCGGTCACGGTCGGCGAGCTGGATGGAGAGGCACTCCTTGAGGTCGCGCGCGCCGACGCCCGAGGGCTCGAAGGTCTGGATGAGTTTCAGCGTGCGCTCGACATCGGCGGCGTCCGCGCCAAGACGCTCGGCGACCGCTTCGACGGTTTCGCGAAGATAGCCGGCCTCGTCGATGAGATCGACGAGATAGGCGCCGATGAACAGTTCCTGCGGGTCGCGGGTCGCGACCTGAAGCTGTTCGGACAGATGATCCCACAATGAAATCTCGCGCGAGAGCGTCTCGCCGAAGGCGCGGTCCTCGTCGAAGGACTGGGCGCCGCCCGAGCCGACATTCGCCCAGTCGTTCGATTTGTAGTCCGGCGCGTCCGCGAGCGGGCCGGCGCGGTCCTCGCCGTCGTCATTCGGCGCGTCGATCGCCTCGGCCGCGCGCTCGATCGCGCCGGAGCTGTCGAGATCGACGACGGCGCCGTCGGTCTCATTGCGATCGTCGGCGGTCGAGGCCGGCCGCTCCGGCGTCTCTTCCGAATCCGGCGCGCGTTCGAGAAACGGATTTTCCTCGAGCTGTTGCTCGACGAACTCGGCGAGTTCGAGATTGGACAGCTGCAGCAGCTTGATCGCCTGCTGAAGCTGCGGCGTCATTACGAGCTGCTGGGATTGCCGGAATTCTAGCCTTGGAGCTAACGCCACACCGCCCCCGTTTTCCTTTCCCGGCTACATCTGGAAGCGGTCGCCGAGATAGACGCGGCGCACGTCCTTGTCGCCGACGATATCTCCCGGCGCGCCCTCGATGAGCACTTCGCCTTCGTGAATGATGTAAGCGCGATCGATGATGTCGAGCGTTTCGCGCACGTTATGATCGGTGATGAGGACGCCGAGGCCGCGGTCCTTGAGATGGAGAACAAGCTCGCGGATGTCGGCGATGGCGAGCGGATCGATGCCCGCGAAAGGCTCGTCGAGGAGCATGAAAGCAGGGCCCGTCGCCAGCGCGCGCGCGATTTCGACGCGCCGGCGCTCGCCGCCCGACAGCGCCAGCGCCGGAGCGCTGCGGATATGGGTGATGTTGAATTCGTTGAGAAGGTCGTCGATCAGCGCCTGCTGGCGGTCCTTGTTCTTCTCGACAAGCTCGACGACGGCGCGAAGGTTCTGTTCGACCGTCAGCCCCCGGAAGATCGAGGCTTCCTGCGGCAGATAGCCGAGCCCCAACCGCGCGCGCTGATACATCGGCAGGCGCGTGACGTCATGGCCGTCGATGGCGATCGAACCGAAATCGACCGGGATGAGGCCGGTGATCATGTAAAAACAGGTCGTCTTGCCGGCGCCGTTGGGCCCCAGGAGCCCGACGACTTCGCCGCGGCGAACGCCCATCGAGACGCCGCGCACGACAGGGCGGCGCTTGAAGGTTTTGCCGAGATTTTCCGCAAAGAGGCCGCCGCCGCCCTCGACCACGGTCGGGCGCTGGGGGGCGCGCTTTGGCTGCTCGCCGGAGGTGTGGGTCTCGACATTCATGGCTTCGGGCATCTAGCGGCTACTCTCTTTAAAACTTGATGAAATCACGCCGGTTTATGACTGGCCGGGCTGCCCTTTGGCATGAAAAATGCCGCGGATGCGTTTTCCTTCGGAGGCGGTGAAGAGAATCCGGCCGGTGTCGACCCAATAGACAAGCTCGCCGCCGGTCATCACCTGCTCGCCTTGCGTGACGACGACATTCTCCGAAATCGTGATCGTCCGCGCGATATCGTCGAACAGCGCGCGCGCGCCGGTGATCGCTTCCTTGCCGTTCGAATAGCGCACCGTGCCTTGCGCGCGGATCTTGGTGAACGAACCCTTATCGTCGAGATCGGCGACGAGGCGCTCGGCGGTCAGGATCGCTGGGCCCTGCACGGCGCGGACATTGCCGATGAAGGTCGCAACGTCGTTTTCGACCTCGAGCCGGTCGCCGGTGATGTCGATCGGCTCGTCGCTGTCGATCGACGCCAGTTGCGCCGACGCTGCGCCCATCATCATCGCGGCCATCGCCGCCATCGCCCCTGCCGCCTTCATTTTGCAAGTCCTTTTTATCATTGGTCCCCGGTTGTTTTCGGCTCGGCGCCGTCTTCGGCGGCGGCGCCCGTCTGGCGCGGAAAAATCCGCATGCTGACATTGCCCTCGAAGACGAGCTTGCCGTCGCGGTCGTCGGCGCTCATGCGATCGGCCTTGAGGCGCTCGCCGTCCGAGCCCTCGCCGTCGACGCCCGCCTCGCTGACGACCCGGCGGTCGTCGATCGTGTAGGTCGCTTGCGGCGTCTTCAGAACATAGTTCGTCGCGCCGACCTTATGCTCGAAGGTGACGCCTTCTTTGAGGTCGAGCCGCTTGGCGTCGGCGTCGAAAACGCCGGACCGCGCCGCAACGACTGACCGGGCATCGCCGGTCGAGGTCACCGCGCGCGGCGCTTCAAGATCGACGACCTTGCCGCCATTGGCCTGCTGGAGCGCGGTTTCGGCGGTCACCTCATAGGGGTTCCCGCGGGCGTCGACGCCGGTGAAATGCGGCTTGGCGGTCTTGAGGTTCTGCGGCGTCGCGTCGAGGTCGGCGAAGTCTTCGAGGAACGCGTCATCGACGCCCGACTGGCGGGTGTTGAGGAAGAACGTCGCGATCAGCACCAAAGCAAGGATCGGGAGCGCGATGCGCATCCGGCGCATGAACTGGGCCCGCGCCGCCGCGTCCTCGCCGGTCGTGCGGCGCCGGATGGTCAGGCTGTCGAGGGCGCCCTTGTTGGTCCTTCCCGCCGCGCGCGCCGGCGCCGCGCTGTCGGGCGCAGGCGCGGCGTCGGCCGTGACGTCAGGGACAGCAGTCATCAATGCATGCGCCATCGGCGCGCCTCCGGCGGGAAACGCGCGGGTTTTTCAAGACCTTCAATATAGTCGCCGGAGCCCCGAGGGCGAGCCGGATTCGGAGCCCGGCCCCGCTTTTTTAGCCGGATGGGGTCAGGCGTGCGCCAGAATGTCGATTTCCGGCCAGCCGGCGAGGTCAAGCGCGGCGCGCGCGGGAAGAAACCGGAAGCACGCGTCGGCAAGATGCGTCCGCCCTTCGCGGGCGAGCATGACATCGAGCTTTTCCTTCATGGCGTGAAGATAAAGGACATCGGCCGCGGCGTAGTCGAGCTGGTCCTTCGTCAGCGTTTCCGCACCCCAGTCCGAGGACTGCTGCTGCTTCGAGAGGTCGAGGCCGATAAGGTCCCGCGCGAGATCTTTCAGCCCATGGCGGTCGGTGAAGGTACGGGTAAGGCGCGAGGCGACCTTGGTGCAGTAGACCGGGTTCGTCTCGACCCCGAGCCAATGCTGGAAGGCGGCGATATCGAAGCGCGCGAAGTGGAAAATCTTGAGGACCTTGGGGTCGGTCAGGAGCCGCTTCAGGTTCGGCGCGGCGTAGTCCGCGCCAAGCTGCACGATATGGGCGTTCCCGTCCCCGCCGGAGAGCTGCACGACGCAAAGCCGGTCGCGATGCGGGTTGAGCCCCATGGTCTCGCTGTCGACGGCGACCGAGGCACCGAACGACAGGCCGGCGGGAAGGTCGCCCTTATAGAGATGGTTCGCCATGACAGCCCTTTTAATGCGCGCGGCGTCCTATCATCCGCTGGGGCGGCTGAAAACCGGACCGCCAAGGACTGTAGGCGATCATCGCTCCCCAATCCGTGAATGACGCCTTATTGCGAATGATTATTAAGAGCATATATTGAGGGCTCCTTGGAGATCGCCCCCATGTCCCGCGCCGCCCTCAAAACCCTCACCTATGGCGTCATGCACCTCGTTGTCGCCGTTACGGTCGCCTATGCCGTCACGCGGAGCTGGCAGGCGGCGCTGGCGGTCGGACTCATCGAGCCGCTGGTGCAGACGGTCGCTTACAATTTCCACGAACGCGCCTGGGCAAAAGCGGGCGAGCGCCCCGCCCTTCATTTTTCGCATGCACATTGATCTGCCGTCTTCAACAGTCCCCTGACGCGCGACTGTGTTGGCGGCGCTCTTCTTCCCTCCCTTGAAAAGGGAGGGCTTTCCCGCACGATTTCGCCCTTCGCGAAATCGTCCCTGCGGGAAAGGGAGAGTTCCGAACAAGAGCGGTCGTTCATGTGTCGAACCCTCCCGTTCGGCCAAGACCAGCCGCTTCGCGTCTGGGGCCTCACGCCCTCCCTTTTCATGCGAGGGAAGGCGCCGCGTCTGTGATCGCCTGCCGGTTAGGCAGGGAACGCGGGCGCGGTTATAGATCAAGGGGCCGCCGCGAAGGTTCCGCCATGCCGCCCAAAATCACCCGCCCGATGATCGAACTTTACGACGCCTTCACGCATGGCGCGATGAGCCGGCGCGATTTCTTCGACAAGCTCGCCCGCGTCGCCGGGAGCGCGGCCGCCGCGACGGCGCTGATTCCCATTCTCGCCAATGATTATGCGCACGCGGCGCCGCTGGTCGCCGAAGATGACGAGCGGCTGGAGACCTTCACCAAGAAATTCGACACCGGCGAAATCGTCGATTTGATCGAGCCCGAAGAGATCGTCGCCGACGGCGCGCCGAACGCCGGCGTCATCCCGACGCGGCATTTGCCCTTCGTCACCGCCTATGGAGCGCGCCTCAAAAAAGGGGGGCCAGCGCCGGCCATCATCGTCATTCACGAGAACCGCGGCCTCAACCCGCATATCCGCGACATCGCGCGCCGCATCGCGCTTGAAGGCTTTCACGTTTTCGCCGTCGACATGCTGTCGCCCTATGGCGGCACGCCCGACGATGAAGACAAGGCGCGGGAAATGATCGGCAAGCTGAACGCCGACAAAACCGTCGCCAAACTCGCGGAAATCACCAAGAGCCTTGCACTTCTGAAGACCCATCAGCGCCAGGTCGGCGCTGTCGGCTTCTGCTGGGGCGGCGGCATGGTCAATCGCCTCGCCGCGGCGTCGGACGCGCTCAGGGCCGGCGTCTGCTATTACGGGCGCAGCCCCACCGCCGAAGAGGCGGCGAAAATCCGTGCCCGGATGATGCTGCACTACGCCGGCAATGACACCCGGATTAACGAAAGCGTGCCCGCTTATGAGGCCGCGCTGAAGGCCGCAGGGGTCGGTTACCAGTCCTTCGTTTATGAGGGCGTCGAGCACGCCTTCAACAACGACACCAACGCCGCGCGCTATAACGCGGAAGCGGCCGCGCTCGCCTGGGGCCGGACGATCGCCTTTTTCAAGGAGACGTTGCAATGATCCGCGCCATCGCCGCCGCGCTTGCGCTATCCGCCGCCGCGGCCGCGCAGGAGTCGCCGCTCCCCGGCGGCCCGCTTGAACCGCCCCGCGCCGAAGAAGACGCCGGACCCGGCGACGCCGTTGTCGAGGCTGCTGCGCGCATTCGCGAAACGGTGAAGCGTATCGACCCGGTCGCAAAGTTTTCGGAGGCCGGCGCCGAGTTCACCGTCAACGGCGTCGCGCTTCTCCTCGTCTATGACATCAACGCCGACCGCATGCGCGTGATATCGCCGGTCACTGAGGCGAGCGCGCTCACCGCCGAAGAAACGACGCGACTGATGCAGGCGAATTTCGATTCGGCGCTCGACGCGCGGTACGCCCTCGCCAAAGGCTATGTCTGGGCGATTTTCCTCCATCCCCTCTCCTCGCTCGACGGGGCGGAGTTCGGCTCCGGCGTCGCGCAGACCGTCAATCTCGTCACGACCTACGGCACGAGCTTCAATTCCGGCGTGCACGTCTTCGGCGGCGGCGACAGTCATGAAGAACAGCAGGAGCTGGTCGAAGAACTGGAAAAGAAGGGCGAGGAGATTTGATCCTCCGCGCCGCCGCCTCCGCTGACGACAACGCCCCGAGGACGCCGATATGAAGCATGAATTGTCCGCCGCAGCGCTCGCCGCGCTCGCGTCATTGCTGTTCGCCAATCCTGCGGCGGCGAGCAGCTATCGCGATCTTTCCGCGCTTCACGCGCAGTGGCGCAAATTCGAAGCGCCGGCGGTCAAGGACTGCGTCCCCGACTATACGCCGGCGGCGATGGCGGCGAAGGCGGAAGGGCTCGCCGGGTTTCAGCAAAAGCTCGCCGCGCTCGGCACGGCGACATGGACCCCCGCGCAGCGCATCGATTACAAACTTGTCGCCGCGGAAATGAACGGGCTCGATTTCGACCTGCGCGTGCTGAAGCCCTGGGCGCGCGATCCGAGTTTTTACGCCAATGTCTTCGGCGAAGAGAGCGACGTTCCCGAGCACGAAGGCCCCAATGCGCGCCCGGCGATCGATCTTTACGCGTACAAATATCCGCTGTCGAAAGCGGATCAGAAAGAATTGACCTGCCGTCTCGGCGCCGTCCCCGCTTTCCTCGAACAGGCGAAGGCGAACCTCAAGGACGGAAACGCGCGCGACCTGTTCCAGTTCGGCGCACGCGCCTTCAACTGGCAAATCGACGCGCTGAAAGGGCTCGAGGCCGGAACCATCAAGATGCGCACGCTCGAAGGTCCGGTCAGCGGGTCGCTCGAGGGCGCCTCGTCGGAGCTGATTGCGGCCGTGAAAAACGCGCGCGAAGCGAGCGAAGCGTTCATCGTGTGGATGGAGACGCAAGCGCCGTCGAAGACGGGCCCGTCGGGCGTCGGCAAGGAGAACTACGACTGGTACATGAAGAACGTGCGTCTCATGCCCTATGGCTGGGACGACCAAGTTGCGCATCTGCGGCGCGAGCTTGAGCGCTCGCGCGCGAGCCTTGCATTGGAAGAGTTCCGCAATCGCGCGCTCCCCGCCCAGCCGGTCTTCAACGACGAGGCCGCCTATATGGCGATGGCGGCGGCCAAGATGGAAGCGCTCTCCCAGTTTCTTATCGACAGCGGCATTGTCGCCGACAAGGGCTATTACCGCGACGCGCTAAGGAACGAGATCGGCGGCTACACCCCGCCCGGGGACCGCAATTTCTTCAGTCACGGCACGGCGCTCGACCCCTCGCCGCTCTATGCGCATTTCTATCACTGGATCGAACTCGCAATGAGGAAGCACGAGCCGCACCGGAGCCGGATCCGCGCGGGCGAGCCGCTTTACGATCTCTATGACGGACGCTCGGAAGGCATGGCGACCGCGATGGAGGAAATCCTTATGCATATGGGGCTCTATGACGAAACCCCGCGCACGCGCGAGATCGTCTGGATCATGCTCGCCAACAGAGCCGCGCGCGGCCTTGCCTCGCTTTACGTCGCGTCGAACGAAATGACGCTCGACGAGGCCGGCGTCTTCCATGCGCAGTGGACGCCGCGCGGCTGGTCCGATCCGTCGAGCGATCTCGTCGGCTTTGAGCAGCTTCTCTATCTGCGCCAGCCGGGCTACGGGACGAGCTACGTCACCGGCAAGCTGGAGCTTGACCGGTTGATGAGCGAATACGCCTTCAAGCAGCAAGAGTCGGGCGAAGCCTTCGATCTTCCGGGCTTCTTCCGGACGCTGAACGCCTCCGGCATTATTCCCTTCGCGCTCATTCAGGAGGAAACCGGCGCCGGCGTCCTGAAGGCGGGGACTGCTGAAGAGTGACGCTGGGCGCCGACGATAAATCACGCGCATTCATGACCGACGGCGCCTATCTGCCGGCGATGTATGGCCGCACCAAGGGGCACGCGCTTCGCCAGCGCCAGCAGGCGCTCGTCGACACGCTGCTGCCGAAGATCTCGGCGCCTGATCCGGAGCGCGGACCGATCGACCTTCAGGCGCTGTTTCCGGGCGCCGAGCGCGTCGAAGCCGAAATCGGCTTTGGCGGGGGGGAGCATCTCGCCTTTCAGGCGGCGCGCGCTCCCGAAGCGGGCTTCATCGGCGCCGAGCCCTTCATCAATGGCGTCGCGCAACTGCTCCAGAAGATCGACGCCGAAGGCCTTTCCAACATTCGCGTGCGCCATGGCGACGCGCGGCCCCTCCTCGAGGCGCTCCCCGACGCGTCGCTGTCGCGCCTTTATGTGCTGCATCCCGATCCCTGGCCGAAGAAGCGCCATTACAAGCGCCGCATGATCTCGCCATGGTTCTTCGCCGAAGCCGCGCGCCTCCTGAAACCTGATGCTGACTTGCGCGTCGCTTCCGACATTCCGGACTATGTGCGCTGGACGCTGATGCATGCCCAAAACGCCGAAGCGTTCGAATGGACGGCCGAACGCGCCGACGACTGGCGCGTCCGCCCTGACGACTGGCCGCAAACGCGCTATGAGGCCAAAGCGCTCAAAGAGGGGCGCGCGCCCGCTTATTTGGTGTTCCGGAGACGATGATGCCGCTGTTGCGTATGGCTGTCGCGATCGCCGTCTCTGCGGGCTTGTCCGGCTGCGTCGAGGCGACGATGGCATGGGCGGATTTGTCCCCGCGCGGGCCCGGCGCTGCGCCGCCGCTCGCCTTTGACAGCATCGAAAGGTGGGAGGCGGAAGGCGCTCCCGCCGCGCGCGAAGCGCTGCAAAAGTATGTCTACGGATATCTTCCGGAGGCCTCGCAGAACGCCATTGTCGAACGCCGCGTCGTCAACGCCGAGGCGTTCGGCGGCAAAGGGATCGTCGAAGAGTACCGGATCGCGGCGAGCGCGACATTCGGCGGCAAGACCGTTCCGGTGACGGACGGCGCGGGCGCCGACGGCTTCATCATGAACGTCGTCATCCCGAAAAACTCGGCGGGCCCTGCGCCCGTCATCCTGATGGAGACGTTCTGTCCGCGCTGGAACACCATTCCCGATCCCGGCGTCGCCGGCGCGCCGCCGCCGGATGAAAAGCGCGGCGGGATGATGGAGAATGTCGCGACCTTTGTGTTCGGCCGCTATATCTGCACGCCGCCGGTCGAGTCGATCCTCGACGCCGGTTACGCGCTCGCCGCAATCTTTCCGAGCGAGATCGTGCCGGACCGCAGCGAGGAAGGTCTCGCGAGCCTGAAGCGCCTTTCCGAAGGACATGCCGGCGACGACACGCGCTGGGGCGCGATTGCGGCGTGGGCGTGGAGCTTTTCGCGCATGATCGACGCCCTCGAACAGGACGACCGTCTCGACAGGGACGCGATGATCGTCTGGGGCCATTCGCGCTACGCCAAGGCCGCGCTCCTCGCCGCGGCGTTCGACGCCCGCATCGACGGCGTCATTGCGCATCAGTCCGGCACCGGCGGCGCCTCGCTCAATTACAAGAAGCCGGGCGAAAGCGTGAAATCCATCACCCAAAACTATCCCCACTGGTTCGCGCGGACTTATGTTACGCCTACGGACGATGCGCCGCCCCAATTCGACCAGCATCAGCTTCTGGCGCTGATCGCGCCGCGCCCCGTTTTCCTCGGCAATGCCCGGCGCGACGTGTGGTCGGACCCGAACGGCGCCTTCCGCGCGGCGATGGGCGCCGATCCCGTTTACGAACTTTACGGCGACCGGGGCCTCGACCAGACGCGCCTCAAGCCCTATGACCCGGCCGCCGGGATCGCCTTCTGGATCAGGCCCGGCACGCACGGCGTCGTCAAGGAAGACTGGCCGGCGTTTCTGGCGTTTCTGGACGCGCATTTCGGCGCAACGGACGAGAGCGGTGGCGGACGGATCGTTTCCCCTTGAAAAGGCCGAAGCCGCGATCGCCGCGCTTTACGCCGGCGCGCCGGACGGGGTTTCCTTCCGTAAGCTGAGAAAACGCCTGCTGCGTCAGGCGCAAGAAGCGATCCGCGATTACGCGATGATCGATGCGGCGGCGCCGCGCCCGCGCTGGCTCGTCTGCCTTTCCGGCGGCAAGGACAGCTATTCGCTGCTGGCGCTTCTCCTCGACCTCCAATGGCAGGGCCTCCTCGCGGCCGATCTCCTCGCCTGCAATCTCGATCAGGGCCAGCCGGGTTTCCCGAAACACATATTGCCCGACTTTCTCGGCAAGCTTGGCGTTCCCTTTCGCATCGAGGAGCGCGACACCTATTCGATCGTCACGGAGAAAGTTCCCGAAGGAAAAACCTATTGCTCGCTGTGCTCGCGCTTGCGGCGCGGGCATCTTTACCGGATCGCGCGCGAGGAAGGCTGCTCGGCGGTGGTTCTGGGGCACCACCGCGACGACGCGCTCGAAACGTTCTTCCTCAATCTCTTTTTCGGCGGGACGCTGTCGGGGATGGCGCCGAAACTGCTCAACGAGGACGGCGACAGGCTCGTCCTGCGCCCGCTCATTCATTGCGCCGAAGACGATCTCGCGAAATTCGCCGAGGCGATGGCCTTCCCGATCATCCCCTGCGACCTCTGCGGCAGCCAGGAGGGCCTGAAACGCGCGGCGATGAAGCGCATGCTCGACGAATGGGAAATGAAGCATCCGGGCCGCCGCGAGACTCTGTGGCATGCGCTGCGCAATGTCAGGCCCGGCACGCTCGCCGATCCGGCCCTTCAGGATTTTGCAAGCCTTTTCCCGAACAAGACAGGCGATGAGCGCCCGTCCTGACCATGCTTTCGGCATGCCCGCTCAAGGCCGCGCGACCTGCGCGCTCGGCGTTGTCGTCATCAACTACAAGAGCGCCGGGCTGATCCGCGACTGCCTCGCCTCGATCGCGCCGGACCTCGACGCGCTCGACGCGCGCGTCGCCGTCGTCGACAATTTTTCGAATGACGGATCGGCCGACGAGATCGAGCGCTGGCTCGGCGAAGACGAGCCCTGGAAGCGGCGCGTCACGCTGATCCGTTCCCGGACGAATTCCGGTTTTTCCGGCGGCAACAATCAGGGGATCGCGGCGCTCGACGCGCGCTTTTATCTGCTGCTCAATTCCGACACCGTGGTGCGCCCGGGCGTGCTGCCGGCTTTGCTCGGGGCCGCCGCGCGCGATCCCGGCGCCGGGATCGTCGCGCCGCGCCTAGAGGACCCGGATGGGACGGCGCAGATTTCCTGTTTCCGCTTTCATTCGCCGCTGTCGGAATTTCTCGCCGCCGCGCAGACGGGGCCGCTCGACGCGCTCCTCGCTTTCGCCGTCGTACCAATGCCTGTCGCCGATCGCGCGATGGACTGCCCGTGGGTGAGTTTTGCGTGCGTCCTCCTCCGCCGCGAGGCGCTCGACGCCGCCGGGCCGATGGATGAGGGCTATTTCATGTATTTCGAGGACGCCGATTATTGCGCGCGCGTCCGGCGCGCAGGTTTTCGGATCGCCTATGAGCCCGCCGCGCGCGTCGTTCATCTGCGCGGGGGCACCGCGCCCGTCAAGGCGCTGATGAAGGCGAGAAAACGCCCGCCCGCCTATTATTACGCCGCGCGCACGCGCTATTTCCGGAAATGGCATGGGCCGCTCGGCCCTGTCGCGGCGAACCTGATGTGGAGCGCCGGACGCGGCGTTGCGCGCCTCCGGTCGCTGTTCGGAAAGCCGGCGCCCGCGCTCTGCGAAGATCAGGGCAAGGATCAATGGATCAACTGGCGCGATCCCTTGGGAGACAGACGGGCGCCCGAATGACCCTCCCCGATTTCGTCATCATCGGCGCGATGAAATGCGGCACCTCGACGCTGCACGCGCAACTGGCGGCCCAGCCGCAATTCTTCATGTCGGACCCGAAGGAGCCGAACTACTTCTCGAACGACGATATCTACGCCAAGGGCGAAGGCTGGTACCGGAATCTCTTCGCACAGGCGCCGCCGGGCGCGATCAAGGGCGAGTCCTCAACGCATTACACGAAACTGCCGACCTATCCGAAAACGATCGAGCGCCTGGCCGCGCTCATTCCGAACGCCAAGTTTATCTACGTGACGCGCGATCCGGTCGAGCGCCTCATCTCGCACTACATCCATGAATGGACGCAAGGCGTCATCACCTGCGGCATCGACGAAGCGATCGAGAAGCATCCGGAACTCGTCGCCTATTCGCGGTACGGCTATCAACTTCAACCGTTCGTCGACCGCTTCGGACGCGACCGGATTCTGCTCGTCGACTTCGAGATGATGACGGCGAAGCCGGACGCCGAGCTGAAGCGTATGGCCGCCTTTCTCGGCGCAAAAGGCGATGTTCAATGGCGCGACGATCTTGATGCGCAGAACGTCTCCGCCGAGCGCATCCGCACCTTCCCGCTGAAGTCGCTGATCATCGACAATCCGGTCGCGACCGCGCTTCGGCGCGCGCTCGTGCCGCGAGGCTTGCGCGACCGGGTCAAGTCGACGCTGCAAATGCGCGAGCGCCCGGTCTTGTCAGACGAAACGCTCCGCAGGCTGAAGGATATCTTCGACGACGACCGGCGGGCGCCGCCTGCTAACCGTCAGGCGTAGCGCCGTCCGCCGCCGACGAGGCCGCCGAGGATCCCGAAGATCAGCGTCAGGACGAGCCAGCCGCCGAAGAAGCCGCCGCCGGCATAGGTGAGGCCGACGGGCGTCGCCGGGATGGCCGGTTCGTAGACGGAATAAACGCTTTCCGCGATGTCGCGCTGATAGGTGCGGGCAAGAACGATCGGCTTCATCCAGATATTCGCGGCGGAAAGTTCCGCGAGATGGCCGGACAAGAGCTCATAGCGCGCGACCGCCGATTCATAGGTCGAGCACAGCGCGTCGAGGAGGCCGGTCGCCGTCAGGCATTCGGCCATCGCCGAAGCGCGCGTGTAGCCGTATTCGCCGACCTTGTTGTCGAACTCCTCGACCAGCGGGCGCAGTTCATCGACCCTGCCGGTGAGGTTCTGGACATATTGGTCCGTGAAGGCGGGCGCTTGCGACGCCCCGACAGCCAGCGCAGCGCCCGCAACGAGCGCAAGAAGACGACCCAACATGAAAAAACCCGACCCCTCTCTCAGGCCCGCCTTGCAGGCGGCCCCCTCGACACCCCATCGGGTCTATTTACAGGGACGATGGCGGAAATCCAAAGCCCCGGAAAAGCTCGCGGCCCCCGCCGCGCGCATTTTCGGCAGGGGGCGTGACAAATCCGCCCCGGCGCCCTATATGGCCGCCAAACGCTGTCGATTTATCGAAAGCGGGCTCCGACGGGGCCCGCTTTTTTGTTCCCGGAAGCTGCCCTTGTCGGTCCTTTCTGAGCGCATCGAAAAACTGGTCGCCCCCGTCGTTTCAGCGGGCGGTTTCGAGCTTGTGCGCGTCAAGGTCACCGGCGCCGAGTTCAAAACGCTGCAAATCATGGCCGAGCGCCCCGATCACACGATGTCGGCGGAGGACTGCGCGACCCTCTCGCGCGCCATTTCGCCGGTGCTGGAAGAAGCCGATCCGATCCCCGGCGCCTATCGCCTTGAGGTTTCCTCACCCGGCATCGACCGGCCGCTGACGCGGCTGAAGGACTATCATGACTGGCAGGGCTATGAGGCGAAGATCGACCTCGACCGCATGATCGAGGGCCAGAAGAAATTCAAAGGGGTCCTGGCCGGCGTCGACGGCGACAATATCTGCCTCGATATCGAGGGCGAAGCCGAGACCGCGCTTATTCCTTTCGTCTGGATCGCGTCGGCGAAACTCGTCCTGTCGGACGACCTGATCCGCGAAAGCCTCAGAGCCGCGAAAGCGGCGCTCAAAAACCCGCAACCCGACGCCGCCGATTTGACCCACGGAGACCCCGCATGAACGCCGTCAGCGCGAACAAACTCGAACTTATCCAGATCGCCGACGCGGTCGCGCGCGAAAAGTCGATTGACCGCGCGCTCGTCATCGAAGCGATGGAGGACGCGCTGGGGCGCGCCGCGCGCTCGCGCTACGGGCACGAAACGCTCGTCAAGGCCGAGATCAACCCGCAAACCGGCGAAACGCGCCTTTGGCGCCTTCTCGAAGTCGTCGAGACGATCGAGAATGACGCGACGCAGATCACGCTGAAGGAAGCGCAGGCCAAGAACCCGGAAGCCGAGGTCGGAGCCTTCATCTCCGAGCCGTTGCCGCCGATCGATTTCGGCCGCGTCGCCGCGATGTCGGCGAAGCAGGTCATCACCCAGAAAGTGCGCGACGCCGAGCGCGACCGTCAGTTTGCGGACTACAAGGACCGCGTCAACGAGATCATCAACGGCATCATCAAGCGTGTCGAATACGGCCATGTCATCGTCGATCTCGGCCGCGCCGAAGCGGTCTTGCGCCGCGACCAGCAATTGCCGCGCGAGAACTACCGCACGGGCGACCGCCTCCGGTCCTTCATCATGGACGTCCGCCGGGAAACGCGGGGCCCACAGATTTTCCTGTCGCGCTCGCATCCGAAATTCATGGCGAAACTGTTCGAGCAGGAAGTGCCGGAAGTCTATGACGGCGTCATCGAGATCAAGGCGGTGGCGCGCGATCCGGGCAGCCGCGCCAAGATCGGCGTGATGTCGAACGATTCTTCGATCGATCCGGTCGGCGCCTGCGTCGGCATGCGCGGAAGCCGCGTGCAGGCCGTCGTCAACGAGCTTGGCGGCGAGAAAATCGACATCGTGCCGTGGTCGCCCGATCCCGCGACCTTCGTCGTCAACGCGCTCGCCCCGGCCGAAGTCGCCAAAGTCATTCTCGACGAGGATCTCGACCGTATCGAAGTCGTCGTGCCGGAAGAACAGTTGTCGCTCGCCATCGGCCGGCGCGGCCAGAACGTGCGTCTCGCCTCGCAGCTGACCGGTCTTGAGATCGACATCATGACCGAAGCGGAGGAAAGCGCCAAACGCCAGGAGGAATTCCGTCAGCGCACGGAGCTCTTCATGCAGGCGCTCGACGTCGACGACATGATGGCGGGCCTTCTCGTCTCCGAAGGCTTCGCCAAGATCGAGGAGCTTGCGCTGGTGCAGCTCGACGATCTCACCGACATCGAAGGCCTCGACGAAGAAACGGCGGCCGAACTTCAGGCGCGGGCGAACGACTGGCTGGAAGCGGAGAAAAAGAAGCTCGACGAGCGCCGCAAGGAGCTCGGCGTCGACGACGCGCTGCTCGGCCTCGAGGGCCTCGATCTCAAGATGATCGTCACGCTCGGCGAGAACGGCGTCAAAACGATGGAAGACCTCGCGGGCTGCGCGACGGACGACCTCACCGGATGGACCGAGCGCGTCGAGGGCGAGAAGAAGCACTATGACGGCATCCTTGAGAGCTACAAGATTTCCGCCGAAGACGCCGAAAGCCTCATCATGCGCGCGCGTATCGCGGCGGGCTGGGTGACAGAAGAAGAAATCGCCAAGGCCAAGGCCGAAGCCGAAGAGCGCGCCGCCGCGCAGGCGCTGGCGCAAGAAGCGTTGGAAAAGGAGCCAGCCGCTGGCGCACGCGCGCGATGATGTCCTCGAGGGCAACCTCAGGACCTGCATCGCCGGCGGAGGTGAAAATCCTCCCGCCGGGCTGATCCGCTTTTGCCTGTCGCCGGACGGCGCCGTGACGCCGGACCTCGGCGCCAAGCTCGGCGGACGCGGCGCCTGGGTGAGCGCGGACCGCGCGCTGATCGAGCGCGCGATCGCCAAGGGACTTTTCGCGCGCGCCTTCAAACGTCCGGCGATTGCGCCCGAGAGCCTCATCGCGACCATCGAAACCGGTCTAGAACGGCGCGCGCTTGACGCGCTTGGCCTCGCGCGCCGCACCGGCGAAGCGGTGACGGGCTTCGATCAGGTGAAGGGCGCGCTCGCGAAGGGAAATGTCGCAGCGCTGATTGCGGCCGCCGACGCCGGCGCCGACGGGCAAGGCAAGCTTGCGCGCATCGCACGCGGATCGCCGCGAATTGTCGGCTTTTCATCAACCGTCCTTTCCGCCGCGCTCGGCAAGGACGGCGTCGTGCATGCCGCTTTGTTGAAGGGCGCGGCGGCGACGCGCTTTCTGACGGAAGCGAGAAGACTTGAGGGTTTTCGGCCCGGACTGATCGAGATCGACGCGACGGCGGCGGCCGCAAGCTGACGCGCCGCATGCGGCGAAGAATTGCCTTTCCGGCCATGGACCGGGGCCGCTTTGGGCGTTATGTCCAAGGCCGCTTTCGGGAGCCATGGCCTTGGTTCTGGAAGTCCGGCGCGATTGATGCGTCCGGGAACGGAGAATGAATGAGCGACGACGTCGAAACGAAAACTGAAGCTGACGGCAAAGCGGGCGGACGCCGTCCGCTCTCCTTGAGGCGCACCGAAACGGGCGCCGTGAAGCAGAGCTTCAGCCATGGCCGCTCGAAGACTGTCGTCGTCGAGACGAAGAAACGCCGTTTCGTCAGCGGCAAGAAGGAAGAAGACGAAGCGCCGGCCGCGCCCGCGGCGCCCGCGCCTATGCAGAAGGCTGTCGCCGGGCCGGCTGAAAAGAAATCGGCCGAACCCCCGAAGAACGCCGCGCAGCCGAACGTTTTGAGGACGCTCTCCGAAGACGAGAAAGCCGCGCGCGCCGCCGCGCTCGTGAAAGCGCGTCAGGACGAAGAAGTCCGCCGCAAGCGCGATGATGCCGAGCGCAAGGACCGCGAAGCGCGCGAAGCGGACGAAAAAGGCCGCCTCGACGCCGAGCGTCTGCGTCTTGCCGACGAAGAAGCGCGCCGCGAAAAAGATACGGCCGAACGCCGCAAGGCCGAGGAGCGCGCCCGCAAGGCGCTCGAAGAGGAAGAAGAAGAGCGCAAGCGCCGCGCCGCGCTGCGCGACGGCAAAGGCAAGGCCGCGCAACCGGAAGCCAAGCCCGCCGCCGAAGAAGCGGACAATCCGCTCGCCAAGCTCGGCGGGCGCCTCAAGACGAAGCGCAAGCCGCTCAACGACAAGGGCGACCGCGAAGCCGAAGGCAAGGAAGCGCCGCGCCGGCGCGCCGGGCGCCTGACGATCGCCAACGCGCTCGACGACGATGACCGCCAGCGCTCGCTCGCTTCCGTGAAGCGCGCGCGCGAACGCGAAAAGATGCTGCGCCAGCAGCGGGGCGCCGGCAGCCAGGCGATCGTGCGCGAGGTCATCATCCCCGAGACCATCACCGTTCAAGATCTCGCCCAGCGCATGGCGATGCGCGCGGTCGATCTGATCCGGGAACTGATGAAACAGGGCCAGATGGTGACGGCGAATTCGGTGCTGGACGCCGACACCGCCGAACTGATCGTCACCGATCTCGGCCACGCCGTGAAACGCGTTTCGGAATCCGACGTCGAAGAGGGCCTTTCCGGCGCCGACGCCGACGGCGACAATCTCGTGCCGCGCCCGCCGGTCGTGACGATCATGGGCCACGTCGATCACGGCAAGACCTCGCTCCTTGACGCGCTGCGCCAGACGAACGTCGTCGCCGGCGAAGCGGGCGGCATCACCCAGCATATCGGCGCCTATCAGGTCGAGGTGAAGGACGGCCGCAAGATCACCTTCCTCGACACGCCGGGCCACGCCGCCTTCACGCAGATGCGCGCGCGCGGCGCGAAAGTGACCGACATCGTCATCCTCGTCGTCGCCGCTGACGATTCGATCATGCCGCAGACGGTCGAGGCGATTAATCACGCCAAGGCCGCGGGCGTGCCGATCATTGTCGCCATCAACAAGATCGACAAGCCGAGCGCCAATCCGCAGAAAGTCCGCACCGACCTCCTGCAATATGAATTGCAGGTCGAAGGTCTCGGCGGGGAAATTCAGGACGTTGAAGTCTCGGCCCTCAAGAAGACCAATCTCGACGGGCTTCTCGACGCGATTCTCCTGCAGGCGGAAATCCTCGATCTCAGGGCGAACGCCGATCGTCCCGCCGAAGGCGCCGTCGTCGAAGCGCGCCTCGACAAGGGGCGCGGTCCTGTCGCTACGCTGCTCGTCGAGCGCGGCACGCTGAAACGCGGCGACATTCTCGTCGTCGGCGCCGAATGGGGCCGCGTGCGCCTCCTCGCCGACGACAAGGGCGGAACGATCGCCGAAGCCGGCCCGGCGATGCCGGTGGAAATGCTCGGCCTCAACGGCGTTCCTGAACCCGGCGACCAGTTCGTGGTCGTCGAGAACGAAGCGCGCGCCCGCGAAGTCGCCGATTTCCGTGCGCGGAAGAAGCGCGAGAAAGCCTCCGCCAAAACGTCGGGCACCTCGCTCGAACAGATGATGGCGCAGTTGCAGGACGCCGAGATCAAGGAAATGCCGCTCGTCATCAAGGGCGACGTGCAGGGCTCGATCGAGGCGATCGTCGGCAGCCTTGAAAAGCTCTCGACCAATGAAGTGCGCGTGCGGGTTCTCCACACCGGCGTCGGCGGCATCTCGGAATCGGACGTCATCCTCGCCGCCGCCTCGGGCGCGCCCGTCATCGGCTTCAACGTCCGCGCCAACGCCGACGCGCGCAACGAAGCCGAACGCGCCAAGGTCGAGATCCGCTATTATTCGATCATCTATAATTTGATCGACGACGTGAAGGCCGTGCTGTCGGGCATGTTGAAGCCGGAGCTCCGCGAGACGTTCCTCGGCAACGCGCAGATCCTCGAAGTGTTCTCGATCTCCAAGCACGGCAAGGTCGCCGGCTGCCGCGTCACCGAAGGCGTCGTCAAACGCGGCGCGAAAGTCCGCCTCATCCGCGACAACACCGTCATCCACGAGGGCGAGCTGTCGCAATTGAAACGCTTCAAGGACGACGTCCAGGAAGTCCCCGCCGGTCAGGAATGCGGCATGAGTTTCGCGAAATACGAAGACCTCAAGGCCGGCGACGTGATCGAATGCTTCCAGATCGAGACGATCACAAGGACGCTTTGATCTGACGCGCCGCGCTGAATGAAGACGCCGCTCGCTTGCCGGGCGGCGTTTTTGTAGGAGGGAGCGATGCCCAATGCATCTTCCATACTTCGCCCCCTCAACCCCGTCCGCGACGGGGAAGCGCTGCATGCGATTTTCGGCGACGCGAAGAGTTGCACCTATCTCGCCGGGCCGCCCAACAAGACGGTCGCCGACACGGTCGCGCAGCTGACGCTCTGGACCGAGGGCAGCGCCGACACCTCTTGGGCCGTCATCGACCGGCCTGACGGCGAGGCGCTCGGACGCGTTTCCTTGTTCACGCATGGCCGCGACGTATGGGAAGCCGCCTGCATGATCGCGCCCGCCGCGCGCGGGCGAAACCTGGCGGCGCTTGCGCTCGGCGAGGCGATCGATTGCGTCTTCGATAAAAAGAACGCGCGGCGTATTTTCGCCGATTGCGATCCTGACAACGCCCCCTCGATCCGCACCTTCGAAAAACTGGGCTTCCAGCGCGAAGGACTGTTGCGCGGGAACTGGGAGACGCATATCGGCGTGCGCGACAGCGTTATTCTGGGCCTGTTGAGGAACGATCCGAGGCCGTGGCGGTCCGGCCCCCATCCTTCGTGACGCCCGCGCTTCGCTCCGGCTCCTCAGGTTGAAGTTTTTTCTTCATCCTGAGGAGCGGCCCTCATGGGCCGCGTCACGAAGGATCCAGCACTGGAGGACAACACGATGATCCCTTTCAAAATCTGCTGCATGCAGTCGGAGGCGGAAATTGACATGGCCGCCGCGGCCGGCGCTTTCGCGGTCGGAATTGTCGGGCCGATGCCGAACGGCGCGGGGTTTCTTGATGACGCGACAGCGGCGCGCCTCGCCCGCTATGGCGTCGGCCGTTATGGAAACAAGCTTTGGGTGACGCTACTCACCAAACGCACCACCGCGCGCGACATCGCCGCGCATGTCGGCGAGATCGGCGCCAACGCGGTGCAAATCGTCGACCGGCCGGAGACGGGCGCCTACGCTTTGCTGCGCGACCGGTTCCCGGCGCTGAAAATCCTGCAAGTCGTCCATGTCGAAGACGCGCGCGCGATCGATGAGGCGGCGGGCGCTGCGCCCCATGTCGATGCGATCCTGCTCGACAGCGGGCGCCCAAGCGCCGCGGCGCCGACCTTCGGCGGCACCGGCGACCGGCATGACTGGTCGATCAGCCGGCGTATTGTCGAGACGGTCGAAAAACCGGTCTTCCTCGCCGGGGGGCTCAATCCCGGCAATGCGCGCGAAGCGATCGCCGCCGTCGCGCCGTTCGGCCTCGATATCTGTTCGGGACTGCGCGACCGCGCGAAGGGCGACGCGCTGATCCCGGAGAGGCTTCGCGCCTTCGCCGAAACATTGCGCCTGGCGGGCGCCCGCGCGTAACATCAACCACATGCCCGCCCGCTTTTCCCGCGACAAAGGACCCTCGCAGCGCCAGCTTCGCGCCGGCGAGCTTGTGCGTCATGCGCTTGTCGAGATCTTCGCGCGCGAGGATTTGCGAGACCCCGTTCTCGCCGGGCTTTCGCTGACGATCAGCGAAGTGCGCCTGTCGCCCGACCTCAAACAGGCGACGATCTTCTGCGCCCCGCTCGGCGCCTCGATTGATACGGAAAAGCATCCCGAGATCATCAAGGCGCTCAACCATGCGAGCCCTCATTTGCGCCACCTCCTCGGGCGCAGGATCGACATGAAATTTACCCCGCAGCTGATCTTCCGGGCGGATGAGAGTTTCAGCGAAGCGCGCCGCATCGACGAGCTGCTCGCCTCGCCGGCCGTCGCGCGCGATCTGAAGCACGAGTGATGGGCGCCGGCTTCTTACTGCGCTCAGCCCGGCTCGACGACGCCGTCTTCCTCGAACGCTGGGATCGCGACCCGGATGTCATCGCCTCGCACGGGGAGGAAGCGCAGGAGGGCGAAATCTGGCGCGATGAAGACTGGCGCGAAGAGATCGCCGCCGCGCCGGACTGGCGACGCATCCTGATCGGCGAAGAGAATGGGCGCCCGGTCGGCGCCGTCGTCGATATCGATCCGGCATTGGAAGAAACGCATTATTGGGGCGATTGCGGGCCGGGCTTTCGCGCCTTCGACACCTGGATCGGCGAGGCGAAAGACCGCAGCCGCGGGCTCGGTTCGGCGATGATGCAAGCGGCGCTCGACCTCGCCTTCGCTGATCCGTCGGTGAAGGCCGTCATCATCGACCCGCTTCTCTCCAACACCCGCGCGATCCGGTTTTACGAACGCTGCGGCTTTCGCGCGGTTGAAGAGCGGTGGTTCGACAAAGACCATTGCCTCGTCATGGCATTCGACCGGCCTGAATGAATTGGCGGCGTCAGCGCGATCAAGCCCCAAGAATTACCCAAAGATAATGCGCATAACCTTTGTGTTGACATCTGCCGGCCGACGCGCCATTTTCGCGTCAGGAAAGTCCGGAGAAAGCGCTATGTCGAAAGAAGGTCGGCCGCCGGGAGCGCGCCGGACTGGGAGGCTTTCAGGCCACAAAGGGCTGCATCTGGCCGGCTCGCGGAAGGGCCGCGTGCATCAGGCGTTCGATGAAGAAGGTTCAAGCGCCGCCAAGGCGCTCGCCGAGGACCTCGGGATTAAGGATACGAGCTTTCGCACCTGGTCCGTGAAGTTCCGGCAGCAAGCCGAATCGGCAAGGTCGCCAGTCAATTTGTCGCTCGACGGCGATCTGGTTTCTGAAGCGCGCGCGCTCGAGATCAATTTGTCCCGCGCCGCCGAGGCGGGCATTGCCGCGGAAGTAATGCGTGTCCGCGCGCAACAATGGCGCGAACAGAACCAGTTGGCGATCGAAAGCTCGAACGACTATGTCGAGACGCACGGACTTCCGCTGGACAAGCACCGGATGTTCTGATGCCCCGGTATGATGTCTATCGGCAGGCGGAAGGGCGCGCCTTGCTGCTTGATGTTCAGGCCGACATCCTTGACGGGCTGAATACGCGGGCTGTCGTTCCCCTCATGCCCGTCAGCGCGGCGCCGAAGCCTGCGGCCAGACTTAACCCGCTTTTTGAATTCAACGGCGCAAAAGTGCTGATGGTCACCCAGTTCATTGCGGCCGTCCCAACGGCGCTGCTTCGAGAGCCCGTCGGCAATCTCGCGTCCAGCCATCGCGCCATCATCGATGCGCTCGACATGCTTTTTGTGGGCTATTGACCGAACGGCGCCGCGCTGCTTGAAGCGCGCCTTCTTCATGCGCGCCCATGCCCGTCCGATCCGGGCCCGGGCGCCTCAAAACGGAACCCGATCATGGCGCAACGCCGCAAGAAAGGCCGCCCGGTCAACGGCTGGATCATCCTCGACAAGGACTACGACGTCGGCTCGACCGAGGCCGTCTCCAAACTGAAATGGCTGTTCCAGGCGCAAAAGGCCGGGCACGCCGGCACGCTCGATCCGCTCGCGACTGGCGTCCTGCCGATCGCCTTCGGCGAAGCGACGAAGACTGTCCCTTACGTGATGGACGCGACCAAGCGATACCGCTTCACCGCCAAATGGGGCGAGGCGACCGCAACCGACGACCGCGAAGGCGCCGTCATCGCCCGCTCGGACCATCGCCCGTCGCGCGCCGGGATCGAGGCGGCGCTCCCCGCCTTCACCGGAACGATCCTGCAGACGCCGCCGCAATTCTCGGCGGTGAAGATCGGTGGCGAGCGCGCCTATGACCTCGCGCGCGAGGGCGAGACGGTCGCGATTGAGGCGCGCGAGATTGACATCCACGAGCTGACGCTCGCCGATATTCCGGATGCGGATCATGCGGTCTTTGAGGCCGTGACCGGCAAGGGCGCCTATGTGCGCGCGCTCGTGCGCGATCTTGCCCGCGCGCTCGGCACCGAGGGCCATGTCAGCGCGCTTCGCCGCACCGCGGTCGGGCCTTTCCGCGCCGAAGAGGGCGTGACGGTCGCAAGCCTAGAAAAGCTTGAAACCCCGGAACTGCGCGATGTGAGCCTCCTTCCCGTCGACGCCGCGCTCGCCGGCCTGCCGCAGGCTGCCGTCGGCGGCCCCGAGGCCGACAAGCTCCGCCGCGGCCAGCCGGCGGTCATTTCGGCGGCCTCGGCCAAAGGCGTGCGCGGGGGGGAGACCGGGATCATTCCAGCCGTTCTCGCCTCGCTCCATGGCGAGGCGGTGGCGCTCTGCGAACTTGACGGCCTGAAGCTGAAGCCCTTGCGGGTCTTCAATCTCGGATGAGGGGTTGGCAGTCGCCAACGCGGCCCATAGGATTTCGCGGCAAATTGGGAGGGGAACCCGCCATGCGTCACTTGATCGGGGCCGTTTCGGCCTCTGCTGTCCTGTTTTTTGCGCCCGCCTTCGCCCAGAACAATCCGCTGCCAGGATCGTCCGCCATTATCGACAGGGTGTCGTCGAACGCCGTGATCGCCTTCCTCCAAGGCGCGGGCGCCGGCGCGAGCTTTGTTGGCGAAGAGCCCAATGGCGACAAGACGGTTGTCGCGACGGCTGGAACCCAGACAGCCTATATTATCCTGCGGAACTGCGACGGCTCGGGGCCGGACGCGCGATGCGGCCTCGTCCAGCCTTTCGGACGGTTCAACGCCCAGGGCGTCACCTTCGACCAGATCAACAGTTTCAACTTGAATGTGGGCATCAATTCTTTCGCCGGTTTGTTTCCCGACGGCACCGGGCTTGTCGCCAACAAGACCTACCTCAATGGCGGCGTCACGTTCGAACACGTCAAATTCGGCATCGCCACCCTGTTTGCGGACCTCGACCGTTTGGCGGCGGCGATCAAGCCCAGCGTCATCGCGCGCGTCAGCTGGGAGACGACCTCGCCGGATGCAGGGTTGGTGATGAGCCTCCCGTCGCTGCCGGACGGTTCGGCGCCGCATGTCAACGCCGTCGGGACGGCCGGCCAAGGCCTGCTGACCGCGGAAATGCGCGCGGTGCTGGCGAGCGGTGGCGCACCGCTCGAATAGGCTGGCGGCGGCTGCGCACTGCGAACTCGGCGGCCTGAAGCTGAAGCCGCTCCGGGTGTTTAATTTTTAACGGTGGATTTCCGCCGGTATCGGCGCCGCTGCGCGCCCGAGCCGATCCTCGATTCGACGACGGGTTGCGTCGTCGTCAATGAGAGCGTTTCTCGAAAAGTACCATGCAGCGGTGTTTCCTTGCGTATCGATCGCGCCCGGGTCAGCGCCGGCGTCGAGCAGCAATTCGATAAGCGCCGCCGAGGAATTTTCGGCGGCGTACATAAGCGCGGTCCGATTGTCGCGATCCAGTTTTGTGCAGCGATTGTTTGTGCCGTCAGTGAATGCGTTCACATCGACCTCGCGATCTAAGAGCAGTTGGACGCTTTCGATCTGATTTTGTTGGGCCGCATACATCAACGGGGTTTTATTGAACCAACTGGTTTTAGCTCTGGCGTCGGCCCCGAGATCTAAGAATACCTCCATCAACTCAGTGTCGCCGATCGCGGCGAGAAGCGGGTTTTCCATACTTGATCGCTTCGGAGCCTTATTATCGGCCCCGAGGTCACTGCTTGCAGGATCGGTCCTTGCCGGTATGCGCGACAGGGCATCTTCCCTTGCGGCGATTATTGCGTTGATCGTTTCTCGCGGCAATCGCGCGTAAACTGCGGCGAGAAGCGATTGAGCGCAATCCATCCGTTAAGATTTTCCGATCTCGTTGTGCTCACCGTGCCCGCAAGCCATGCTTCAACCGCGACTTTGGCCACTTCTTCCGGCGTGCTGTCGGGTCCGATCGGCAGCGCCGAGTCTCTATTCAGACCGACCTTGACCAGCGAATAATAGTCATTGTTGCGCGCGTAAAAGATCCCATCCATCCAGATGCGCCAAGCCGCTTCGGCCATCATTCCCGCGACACTGTCATAACGCGAAAAGTTTTCGCGATAATGCTCGCGCATAAAGCTGATAAACTCTTTGCGGCCCTGTTTGACCGAAAGATAGCTGAGCCAGCTTTGCGGATCGATGACCCCCCAAGCTAGATAACGAAGTTCTCGGAGCGAATCCTCAAGCTTCCAACTTTTTATCAGTTCTTCTGCCGAAACACCTGTCGTATCGAGTACCGCCCAAGGGCGATGGAACAACTCCAGCAAGTGCGCGTCCATCGGGCGAGCGGTCCAGCCCATGGTTCCCAAGCATCCTTGCGGCCCGCCGTAGACATCCGCGAGACCCGCGGCCAATGTAGAAGTCTGCAAAAAAGGCTGTTGAGTCGATCTGGCGGGCAACAGCTGAACCGTGCACACAGCGCGCGGCTGCTCACCGCCGCTCAGCTGAATTAAGCTGACTTCCATTGCCTGCGCCTCTGTCGGCGGCAAAGGATGGGTTAACGTGTAGATTTCACCGCCGAGCAAAATAATGCGAGCAGCCGCGATAGGCCCTCGGTACTGAAAAAGTGGCTTGAAAGAGGCACCTGACTTCTTGCCGTCTCTCCATTTCAAATCCAGCCGATTCTGCAGCGACAGTGATCCACCCGCGATCGCGAGGTCCGCTTCATCCTCGAAGAGGAAGAGATCAGCTCCCAAATAGCGCCAGCCAATGTCATAGGAGTCGATATGCAATACTTCCAAGCTTCCATCCTGATCGAAATCGATCTGGATCGAGAAGGATTGCCCATACATTCCGCGTCCATCGGGCGGAAATGACGCGTGCAGAGAGGCGGGGTAAGCCAGTGAGAGGTTGAACGCGGTTTCTCGCAGTTTTTGGGAACTATCGAATACTGACGTCCATTCCTTCAAAAATGGCGCGCAAATCTCTGGTCGGTCGCTATGGGTGAGCGCAGGCCGAAATGGTTCCACTTTGGAGGCCGCAATCGCCCATGTGGGCAAGGCCAAAGCGATCAGCGAACCAAAACAAATGATTAGAAACCGCATCCCGACCTCATTGATCCCATAAGGGAGTAATGATTGTTTCTATTGAATTTTGGTTGAAATCGACCGGCGCAGCGGCGCAACAGGGCCAATTCGGCTTGCCTTTCCCGCGCCCTTCCCCTATCCCCGCGCATCTTCTGACCCTGCTGGACGGCGTCCTGGCTGGGCCTTCATGACCGGCGCCGCGGAGAAACAGTCATGTCGATCACGCCAGAGCGTAAGGCGAAGGTCATCAAGGAATATGCGACGAAGTCGGGCGATACCGGCTCGCCGGAAGTTCAGGTGGCGATCCTGTCGGAACGCATTTCTAACCTCACTGAGCACTTCAAGGACCACAAGAAAGACAACCATTCGCGCCGCGGGCTGTTGAAGCTAGTCTCGCAGCGCCGTCAGCTGCTCGATTATGTGAAGCGGACGGATGAGAAGCGCTATCAGGCGCTGATCGATCGCCTCGGCCTGCGCCGGTAAGGCGACTGAAATTCGGGCGTTTGCGTCGACAGGCGCCCCAAGGAACCGGTTCGCGATGGGCGCGGGCCGGCCCCTTCCACGGGAAGGGGCGGGGAACCGAAGGAGCAAATCCCATGAAAATTTCCGGCCATTCCGCGATCGTCACCGGCGGCGCTTCCGGCCTTGGCGCCGCGACTGCGGAAGCGATCGCAAGCGCGGGCGGCAAGGTCGCCCTCTTCGACATGAACGCCGAAAAAGGCGAAGCGCTCGCGACAAAGCTCGGCGGCGTCTTCTGCGCCGTCAATGTCGCCGATGAGGCGAGCGTCGCCGCCGGCCTCGACAAGGCTGTCGCGGCGGTCGGCGTCCCCCGTATCCTCGTCAATTGCGCGGGCGTTGCGACCGGCGAAAAAACCGTCGGCAAGAACGGCCCGCACAGGCTCGACAGCTATAAGCGCGTCATTGAGATCAATCTCATCGGCACGTTCAACGTGATCCGCCTCGTCGCGGCGAAGATGGAAGGCCTCGATCCGCTGGACGACGGCGAGCGCGGCGTCATCATCAACACCGCTTCCGTCGCGGCCTATGACGGGCAAATCGGGCAAGCCGCCTATGCCGCGTCGAAGGCGGGCGTGGTCGGCATGACGCTGCCGATTGCGCGCGATCTCATGAATATCGGCATCCGCTGCAACACGATCGCGCCTGGCATTTTCTGGACGCCGATGATGGCCGGCATGGATCCGAAAGTGCAGGACGCGCTCGCGGCGATGGTGCCGTTCCCCAAGCGCCTCGGCAAACCCGAAGAATACGCCTCCCTCGCAATGGAAATCATCCGCAACGTGATGATGAACGGCGAGACGATCCGCCTCGACGGCGCGATCAGGATGCAGCCTAAGTGAGTGGCTAGCGGTTAGTGGCTAGTGGTCGAATTTCACCGCCAGCCACTAGCCACCAACCACCAACCACCAACCACCAACCACTGCGCTCCCCGCAATCCGGCGAGGGGGCAAACCGAAAGAAGAAAAAAGACATGTTCCAAATCACCAGAAAATCGATCGAATGGGGCGGGCGCACGCTGACGCTCGAAACCGGGCGCATGGCGCGCCAAGCCGACGGCGCGGTGCTCGCGACCTATGGCGAGACGACGGTTCTTGCGGCCGTTGTCGGCGCAAAGGCGCCGGACCCGAAATTCGATTTCTTCCCGCTGACCGTTCACTATCAGGAAAAGACCTTCGCGGCGGGGCGCATTCCCGGCGGCTATTTCAAGCGCGAAGGGCGCCCAACCGAAAAAGAGACGCTGACCTCGCGCCTTATCGACCGGCCGATCCGTCCGCTTTTCGCCAAGGGTTTCAAGAACGAAGTTCAGGTGATAGCGACGGTCATCAGCCACGATCTTGAGAACGATCCCGACATCGTCGCGTTGATCGCAACCTCGGCGGCGCTGACGATCTCCGGCATCCCGTTCCTCGGGCCGATCGGCGCGGCGCGCGTCGGCTTCATCGACGGGCAATATGTCCTCAACCCGGCGCTTGAGACGATGGCGCAATCGAAACTCGATCTCGTCATGGCCGGCACCGCCGACGCCGTGATGATGGTCGAATCGGAAGCGAAAGAACTCTCTGAAGAGACGATGCTCGGCGCCGTCGTCTTCGGCCACAAGGCCGCGAAAGAGGCGATCAACTTCATCATCGACTTCGCCGAGACCTGCGCGAAGGATCCCTGGGAGGTCAAAGACGCCAATCATGGCGACCTGCCGGCGAAGATCCGCGCGCTTGTCGAAGCGGATCTCCGCGCCGCCTATAAGGAACGCAAGAAGCAGACGCGTCAGGACGCGATCGGCGCCGCCAAGAAAAAAGCGGTCGAAACGTTGTGCGTCGAAGGCGACGAAACCGCGCCGTCGAAGAACACGGTCTCCTCGCTCTTCAAGGAGATCGAAGCCGACATCGTCAGGAACGGAATTCTCGACACCGGCGCGCGCATCGACGGCCGCGACACCAAGACCGTCCGCCAGATCGTGCCGGAAGTCGGCGTGCTGCCGCGGACGCACGGCTCCTCGCTCTTCACGCGCGGCGAAACGCAAGCCCTCGTCGTTGCGACGCTCGGCACCGGCGAAGACGAGCAATATATCGATGCGCTGGAAGGAACATACAAAGAGACGTTCCTGCTTCACTATAATTTCCCGCCCTATTCGGTCGGCGAGACCGGCCGCATGGGCGGCGCCGGACGGCGCGAGATTGGCCATGGCAAGCTTGCCTGGCGCGCGCTGAAGGCCGTGCTGCCGACGCAGGAAGAGTTCCCCTACGTCATCCGCCTTGTCTCGGAGATCACCGAATCGAACGGCTCTTCCTCGATGGCGACGGTCTGCGGCTCGTCGCTGGCGATGATGGACGCGGGCATCCCGATCAAGCGCCCGGTCGCCGGCATCGCCATGGGCCTCATTCTCGAAGGCCAGCGCTTCGCGGTTCTCTCCGACATTCTCGGCGATGAAGACCATCTCGGCGACATGGATTTCAAGGTCGCCGGCACCGATCAGGGCGTCACCTCGCTGCAGATGGACATCAAGATTGCCGGCATCACCGAAGAGATCATGAAAGTCGCCCTCGCGCAGGCGAAGGACGGCCGCCATCACATTCTCGGCGAAATGGCGAAGGCGATCACCGCGAGCCGCGAAGAGCTGGGCGAATTCGCCCCGCGCATCGAGACCATGCAGATCCCGAAAGACAAGATCCGCGAAGTGATCGGCACGGGCGGCAAGGTCATTCGCGAAATCGTCGAAAAGACCGGCGCCAAGATCAATATTGACGACGAGGGCCTCATCAAGATCGCCTCGTCCGACAAGGCGCAGATCGACGCGGCCTATAAGTGGATCCACTCGATCGTCGCCGAGCCCGAAATCGGCACGATCTACAAAGGCAAGGTCGTCAAGACGATGGACTTCGGCGCCTTCGTCAATTTCTTCGGCGCCCGCGACGGCCTCGTTCACGTCTCGCAACTCTCCTCGCAGCGCACCGAGAAAGTGACGGACGTCGTCAAGGAAGGCGACGAGGTTTACGTCAAGCTTCTCGGCTTCGACGATCGCGGCAAGGTTCGTCTGTCTATGAAGGTCGTCGATCAGGCGACCGGCCAGGAAATCCCGCAGACGGACAAGCCGCGGCAGTCGAACGATGACTGAGATTTAGGCGCCAGGCAGAATGGAAGGGCCCCGCCGGCCATGCCGGCGGGGCTTTTTTGCAACGGTCGCGGATGATCGTCCCGCCCGCGCCTCGGCCTGCGCCGGCGATCGGGCTAGGCTCCATGGTTCGTCTCCGCTTTCGGGAGGACCATGATGAAGTCACGCATTCTCCGGATCGCCGTAGTGAGCTTTGCGCTTGCCGCCGCCGTCTCCTGCGCCAAGGGCGACAAACCCGCAGACAAGAGCGGCGAGACGCCCGCCGCCGTCGCGGCCGCTGCGGAAGACCCCTCCGTCGCATTTCTCGCCATGGCGGAGCGACATGCGCGGCTCTTTCTGCAAAACGCGCCCGAAGCGGCGACCGAGCTTGGCGTTTCCGAAGAGATCGCCGGCGCCGGCTATCTGAAGCGCCTGGGCGGTTACGGCTTCGACGCGCATCAGTCGGCGCGCCAGATGAACGAGACGTTCCTGATCGAGTTGAAAGCGCACGATCGCGCCGCCCTGACCGGCGTCGCCGCGACGACCTATGACGTTCTGCGCAACGCCTATGAAGTCGCGGCGCGGCGCAATCAGTTCGATTTCGGCGGCGCTTCCCCGTTCGGCGCCGGGCTCCCGAATTCCGGCGACGCCTGGGCCCTGACGCCTTATTTCATGACGCAGCTGACGGGACCGCAATTGGCGCTGCCGCGCATGCTGATGTCGCAGCACCCGGTCGCCTCGCTGGCCGACGGCGAAGCCTATGTCGAAAGGCTCGGCGATCTGGCGCGCGCGCTCGACAGCGCCGCATCGACCGTCGCTGCAGACGCAGGTTTCGGCGTCACGCCGCCGCTCTTCGCCATCGAGGGCATCATCAAGGGCGTTGACGGATTCATCAGTCCCGAGGCGGGCCGCCACCCGCTGGTGGCGACGCTGTCGGAGAAACTCGGCGCGGCGGGAAGCGTTTCGTCTGAAGATCGCGCCCGGCTTGTCGCCGCCGCGACGGAGGCGGTTTCGAGCGGCGTCTATCCGGCCTATGCGCGCCTTGCCGCGCAATATGACGCGCTGAAAGAGCAGTCGAGCAACGACGCCGGCGTCTGGCGTCTCGGCGAGGACGGCGAGGCCTGGTACCAGTTCGCGCTCACCGCCTATGGCGCCGGTACGAAGACCGGCGACGAGGTGCACGAGATCGGTCTCGCCGAAGTCGCGCGCATCACCGCCGAGATGGACGGCCTGCTGAAGTCGATCGGCCTTCGCGACGGGACGGTCGGCGCGCGTATGGTCGCGCTGGCCGGGCGTCCCGACAATCTTTATCCGAACACGGATGAAGGGCGCGAAGCGCTGCTGGCTTCGCTCCGCGCGCAGGTCGCCGACATCATGGCGGTCGCGCCGCAATGGTTCGGGCGGCTGCCCGACTATGCGGTCGAGGTGCGCCGCATCCCGGAACACGAACAGGATTCCTCGCCCGGCGGCTATTACACCGGCCCCTCGCTCGACGGATCGCGCCCCGGCGTCTACTGGATCAACCTCAAGGACACCGCCGACAATCCGATCCATTCGCTGAAGACGCTGACCTATCACGAAGCGGTTCCGGGCCATCATTTCCAGACGGCCTATCAGCGGTCGATCGAGGGAATGCCCCTCCTTCGCACCATGCTCGGCTATTCGGAATACGCGGAAGGCTGGGGCCTTTACGCCGAGGCGCTCGCCGCCGAAATGGGCATGTACAAGGACGATCCCGCCGGCGATCTCGGCCGTCTGCAGGCGGAGCTTTTCCGCGCCGCGCGCCTTGTCGTCGACACGGGGCTGCATCACAAGCGCTGGTCGCGCGAACAGGCGATCGACTACATGGCGGGCGCGACCGGAGAGACGCGCGAATCGGTGACGCGCGAGATCGAGCGCTACGCGGTCGTGCCGGGCCAGGCCTGCGCCTACAAGCTCGGCATGCTGAAAATGCAAGAGCTGCGCGCCCTCGCCGAAAGCGAGCTCAGCGACGCGTTCGACATCCGCGCTTTCCACGATCAGGTGCTTTCGATCGGCGACTCGCCGCTCCCGGTTCTCGAAGCGGCGATCAAGACATGGATCGCGGCCGAGAAATCGTAGCGCCGCATCTCGTCGCGAAGCGCTCGCTGGCGGCGCCATGCAAACCTATGTCGCCGACGGATCGAGGAGGGCTTCATGAAACCGTTCGCCATCGCCGCTTTGCTGGGGCTCGCAGCGTGCGCGACCGCGCCTGCTACTGCGCCCGGCGCGGACGCCGCCGCTGTTCAAGTGATGGTGCTCGGAACCTGGCACTTTGCGGGGTCCGACCCCGACCTCATCTCGGTGAAAACCGACAGCCCGCTCAGTCCCCGAAGGCAGCGCGAGCTTGAAGAGGTCGCGGCGGCGCTCGCCAAGTTCCGACCGACTGTCGTCGTGACCGAACGGGTGACGTCGGCGCCCGATTACGTCGATCCGAAATTCGCCGAGTTCTCGCCGGCCGATCTTTCAACTGTCGAGAATGAACGCGTGCAGGTCGCCTACCGGCTGGCGGCGTCGGCCGCGGTTTCGCGCGTGCTCGGCATCGACGAGCAGCCCGCGGACGGGGAACCCGATTATTTTCCGTTCAACACGCTGATGCAGCACGCGGTCGAGACCGGCCAGGGCGACGCTGTGGGCGCGCTGATCGCGCGCGCGCAGTCGGTCATCGGCGAGGAAACGAAGCGGCTCTCGTCGCTCACCATCCGCGAGGCGCTGATCGAAGCGAACGCCGGCCTGATGTCGTCGCCCGAATTCTACTACGAATTACTGAAATTCGACGCCGGCGAGCGCCAGCCCGCGGCCGAGCTCAACGCCTACTGGTTCATGCGCAACGCCAAGATCTTTTCAAAGCTGATTGACGTGACGAAGCCCGGAGACCGCGTCGTCATTGTCTACGGCGCCGGCCATAAATTCTGGCTGGACCATCTTGTCGAACAGACGGCCGGCTTTGAACGCATCGACCCGATCGATTATTTGATGACGGAAAAGCCTTGACGCTTTGCGACCGCGAAGCGGAGGGGTTCCGCTAGGCTCGCACGAAGGCCGGCCGCTTCGCCGCTTCCTCGACGCGCTTCAGGCGCGCCTGCTCCGCCGCTTGCGCGGCCGCCTCCTTGGCGATGACGTGGCGGAAATCGAAGCGCTTCTTCGGCCAGTCGGCGAGGATCGCCATTGCGATTGACGAGCCTGTCGCGGCGGCGTGACGCTCGATGAGCGCCTGCAGCCGGCGCGCGGCCGCATCGTCGGCGCCGCCGATCAGGATCGTGTCAGGATTGGCGAAGCGGTCGAAGACGCCGTCGGGATCATGGACGAACGCTTCCCCGCCGGTCATGCCGGCGCCGAAATTCGCGCCGACGGACCCGAGAATGACGACGGCGCCGCCGGTCATATATTCGCAGCCATTGGCGAGACACCCCTCGACGACGGCGACCGCGCCCGAGTTTCTGACCGCGAACCGCCCGCCCGCGCGCCCCGCCGCGAAGAGCGCGCCCGATGTCGCGCCGTAAAGGCAGGTGTTGCCGATGACGGCGTCGCCCGCGCGGCCCGATCCCCGGACGACGATCGTCGCGCCGGAAAGACCCTTGCCGACATAGTCATTGGCGTCGCCGTCGACGACGATCTTGATCCCGCGCGCAGAAAACGCGCCGAGCGACTGGCCGGCCGAGCCCTTGAGGCGCAATTCAAGATGATCCTCGTCGAGCGGGCGATCCTTCAGTCTGCGGACGATTTCCGAGGAGAGGCGCGCACCGATCGTGCGGTCGGTGTTCGCAACCGGGGCTTCAACGACCTGACGCTCGCCCCGGTCGAAAAAGGCCGAAAGCTGCGGGCGGAGGCGCTGATCGAGGGTCGGCTCGACCTCGATCCGGCCCTGGCGCGAGGACCGCGGCGGGCGGGCGCCGGCGTCGATGCGGACGAGGATCGGGTTGAGGTCGAGATCGTCAAGATCGGCCGAGCCGCGCGAGACCTGATCGAGAAGATCGGTGCGGCCGATGATGTCTTCGAGCGAGCGGGCGCCGAGCCGGGCGAGATGCCGTCGCACGTCTTCGGCGAGGAAACTCATCAGTGCAACGACGTGATCGGCAGCGCCGGTGAAGCGTTTCCGAAGCTTGTCGTCCTGCGTGCAGATGCCGACCGGACAGGTGTTCGAATGACATTGCCGGACCATCAGGCAGCCGAGCGCGACGAGCGAGATCGTGCCGATCCCGAATTCTTCCGCGCCAAGCATCGCCGCGATGACGACGTCGCGCCCGGTGCGGATGCCGCCGTCGGTGCGGAGCGTCACGCTCTCGCGGAGATCGTTGAGCGTCAGCACCTGATGGGCTTCGGCGAGGCCGAGTTCCCATGGGCTGCCGGCGAATTTGATCGAGGTCAGGGGGCTTGCGCCCGTGCCGCCGACATGGCCGGAAACGAGGATGACGTCGGCCTTCGCCTTGGCGACGCCGGCGGCAATGGCGCCGATGCCGCCCGCCGAGACGAGCTTCACGCAGACGCGCGCGACCGGGTTGATCTGCTTGAGGTCGTAGATGAGCTGGGCGAGGTCTTCGATCGAATAGATGTCGTGATGCGGCGGCGGCGAGATCAGCGTCACGCCCGGCGTCGCGTGGCGCATTTTCGCAATGAATTCCGTCACCTTGAAGCCGGGAAGCTGGCCGCCTTCGCCGGGCTTGGCCCCTTGCGCGACCTTGATCTCGATTTCCTCGCAGGCGTTCAGATACTCCGCCGTCACCCCGAAGCGGCCGGAGGCGATCTGCTTGACCGGGGAGTTGGCATTGTCGC
>CAZHUI010000018.1:35365-43730 GCA_964535605.1 uncultured Caulobacterales bacterium | reverse complement strand
GGCCGGGGTGACCGCGAAACGCCGGGTCGAACGATCGACAAGGTGACAGTCGAGGATCGTTTCCAGCTCTTTGATCGCCGAGGAGAGGGTCGATTGGGAAACGAAACAGTCCTCCGCTGCCCTGGAGAATGACTGGCGCCGGACAAGCGCCATGAAAAACTGGAGCTGACGGAGCGTCGGGAGCGCCTGCATTTATCCCTCTATCTAAAAACTCGATTGATCTTTCCGATATAATCTATTTGATAAATTCGCAACCGTGCTCTAGGACCCCCTCAAGGCGCTCGAAGACGAGCCCCGGCAGCCCCTTCATTCAGACAGGAGATCATCATCGATGCTCGGGATTGGCGACCGCATTCCGGACTTCCGCGTCACCGGCGTGAAGCCGAAGTTCAACAGCCACGAAGAAAACGGCCAGTCGGCCTTTGAAGAAATCACGCAGGACAGCTTCTCGGGCAAGTGGAAAGTCATCTATTTCTATCCGAAGGACTTCACCTTCGTTTGCCCGACCGAGATCGCCGAGTTCGGCCGTCTCGCAAAGGAGTTCGCCGACCGCGACGCGGTCGTGCTCGGCGGCAGCTCGGACAACGAGTTCGTGAAGCTCGCCTGGCGGCGCGACCACCCCGATCTCAAGAGCCATCCGGCCTGGCAGTTCGCCGACACCAACGGCTCGCTGATCGACGGCCTCGGCGTGCGCGCGCCGCAGGGCGTCGCGCTCCGGGCGACGTTCATCGTCGATCCGCATAACGTCATCCAGCATGTCTATGTGACGAACCTCAATGTGGGCCGCAACCCGCAGGACACGCTGCGCGTTCTTGACGCCCTGCAGACGGACGAACTTTGCCCCTGCAACCGTCCGGTCGGCGGCGACACGCTTTAACGATTGACGGCGGCGGCGCGGAGCGAGCGCGCTCCCGCCGCCGTTTTTCCTTTTGAAAGTTGTTCGGACCGAATGGCTCTCGATCATCTCTTGAAGGAAGCGCGGAAAGCGCGCCTCGCTGACGACTACGACAGCGCACTCAAGCTTTGCCGCGCCTTCCTCGACGTCAACCCGAACTCGCCGGACGGCGAAAGTCTGCTCGGTCTTTGCGAAGTCGAAGCGGGATTGATTGCAGGCGAAGCGCGCATCGAGCGGGTTGCGGAGGCCGCGCCGAAGAACGCCGCCGCAGTACTAAGCCTGTCGATCCTGCGCGAACGGCAGGGCGATATCCGCAGCGCGGTCGTTCATGCGAGCAGCGCCGCATCGCTCGACGCCCGTTCTTTCGAGGCCTGGGCCCAGCTCGGCAAGCTCCTCGGCAAGGGCGAGAAGTTCGACGAAGCGTTCGCCGCGCTCGATCAGGCGATCAAGCTTCGGCGCGACCATCCGGGCGTGCTGATGCTGTTCGCCGCCGCCGCGATCGAGACGCGCCGCTTCGCCGAATGCGCGTCCGCGCTCAACGCCGCCGAGGCGATCGGCGTTCCTGTTTCAGAGACCCGCCGGCTGCGCGCGCACTTACTTCGTAAACGGGGCGACGCAGCGGCGCTTGAGGCGCTCGCCAAAGAATGGCTGAAGGCGGCGCCCGGCGAGGAAGAGGCGCAAGTCGCTTTAAGCTTCGCGCTCGCGGAGCAAGGGTACTATGATCGCGCGGCGGCGGCGTTCGCGCCCATCGCCGCCAAGCCGGGCGCCGGCGCGGACAAATTCGCCGCGATGGGGCGCTATTTGCTCGGCGGTCGCCGCCTCGATGAAGCCGCCCTGTGGTTCAAGCGGGCGCTGAAGGCGAACCCGGCCGACACCGACGCCAATTTCGGCATGGCGCGCCGGTCAATGTTTCTCGGCGAGATGAAAGACGCCGAAGCCTGGTGCCGGCGCACGATCGCCGCCGACCCGCTTCATGCGGAGGCTTATGGCGTCCTCGTCGAGGCGACGCGCGGCCGAATTTCGGATGAGGACGCCGCCGCTATTGACCGCGCCTTGCAACGCGCCGCGCGCAGCGATGAGGATCGCATCAAGCTCCTTTTTGCAAAAGGCGACGCCGCGCATGCGCGCAAGGAACACGGCAACGCGTTCGACGCCTGGACCGAGGCGAACCGGCTGAAGAAAGCGCGCGCAGCTAGCGCTGGGACCGCCTATGACCGCCGCGCGCAGGAAGCAAAGACAGACGCGATCATCCGGCATTTCCCCGCGGCAGCGGACGACGCGCAAGCGCAAGGAGCGCCGGCGCCGATCTTCATCATCGGCATGCCACGATCGGGAACGACGCTGCTCGAAAGCGCGATCTGCGCGCACCCCGACGTCGACGGCGCCGGCGAGGTGCCGGCGATGCCCTTCTATCTCGATCAATTCCTCGCCTGGGCGCGGTCAAATCCTGGCGGAGCACATGAGTTTCCGCGAGAAGCCGCTATGCTATGGCGCGACGGATATCTAGAACAGTGCAAGAAGTTCGGCTGGGCCGGCGCGCCTTTCGTGACTGACAAACAGCCGACCAATATTTTTTCAGCAGGGTTCGCGGCGACGCTGTTTCCGCGCGCGCGCTTCATTCATATCCGCCGCAACCCGGTGGAGACAGGATTGTCGATATTCCGGCGCAATTTCAACCAGCAATGGCCCTTCGCGTCCGACCTTGAGGATATCGCGCATTATTATTTCGAGCATCTGCGGATCGCCGAGCACTGGAAAACCGCCCTCGCCGGCAGAATGACGGTTGTTCAGCATGAGGACCTTGTCGCCGATTTCGAGGGAACGCTGCGGCGGATCCTGGAATTCTGCGGCCTTGGCTGGGACGATGCTTGCCTGCGCTACCACGAACAGGACCGCGCTGTGATGACGTTCAGCGCCGCGCAGGTGCGCGAGCCGCCTTCAAAGGCGCGGCTGAGCACATCGGGGCCTTATCGCGAGCGCCTCAAAGGCCTGATCCGTGCGCTTGAAGGTTACGGCGTCGATCTTGAGACCGGCGCCCCGCGTCCGCGTCATTAGAAATTTTTCAACCGACACAAGGAGACCGACATGAGCCTCGACGCACTGCGCGATCAGATTCCGGACTACGCCAAAGACATCCGCCTCAATCTCGGAACGCTGGCCGCGGAAACGACGCTGAGCGACCAGCAGAAATGGGGAACTTTCCTCGCCGCCGCTCTCGCCGCTCGCAACGCGGCCGTCATTCGCGCGGTGCACGCTGAAGTCAGCGACAAGTTATCCGCCGACGCCGTCACGGCGGCGAAGGCGGCGGCCGCGATCATGGGCATGAACAATGTCTATTACCGCGCGACGCATCTGATGCACGCCGAAGACTACAAGAAGATGCCGGCAAAATTGCGTATGAACGTCATCGCCAATCCCGGCGTCGATAAAATCGATTTCGAGCTGTGGTCGCTTGCCGTCTCCGCCGTCAACGGCTGCGGCATGTGCCTCGACGCGCATGAGAAAGTCGTTCGCAAGGGCGGTCTGTCGACAGATCAGGTGCAGGCGGCGCTTCGCATCGCCGCCGCGGTCCACGCCGCCGCCGCTGTCCTGACCGGTGAGGAAGCGCTGGCGGGCTAGGGCCGGCGCGCTTCGATCACCCACGCCGCCGGCGGCCGGTTGTCGTCAAGATGAAGAGGCGCCGCGCGGAAACCGGTGAGGCCCGCCGCGCAGAATTGCGCCTCAATGGCGTCAATGCCTGAACGGTCGAGCGCGGACGCCCGCATCGACTGCATGCGCTTCAGATAGGCGCCGAGCGAGGCCTCCATGCCCTCGATCCAGCCAAGCGCTTCAGCGGGCTCGAAGGCGAATCGGCGCGCGCAAAGGCGCGCAAGGTCCGTCAGGAAGCGCTCTAGCGTGGCACGCGCCGCGCCAGGCGGAGCTGCACGCACCAGGTTTCCGGCGGCAACGAAGTTAGCAGTTAGTTCTGCCTCACGCGTCGGATCTGTCGGCGCTGGGTCGCGCCGCTTCTGGCGCGCATAACTCTCCTGAAGTGCGGCGCGCGCGGCGTACGACAGGCGCATCTCCCGGACCGAAATGAGCAGGCGTTCATTCCCGGCGCATTCGGCGTCGATCGCCCCGCCGGAAAAATGGGAGATTGCGCAAAACGATCCACCTGAGCGAAGGACGCGCGCGGCATCGGCGAAAGCGACGGACCCGGCATATTCAATGCCGAACTGGCTGATGACGATGTCGGCGGCGCCGCCGGAAAAGGGGAGCGTCGCCGCATCGGCCGCGACCCCAGCGAACTGGACGCGCGCCTTGCCGGCCGACCCGAGAGCGGCTGCAGAATAATCGAGAGCGACGAATAGGCCCGCGCCCTCAAATGCGTTGACCGCTGCAGTCAGCGCAACGCCGGCGCCGGCGGCGATATCGATGATGACCGGGGACGGCCGCGCCAATCGGCGCGCATGATTGAAAAAGTCCGCCCAATGCGCCGCGAGCTTGTGACGCTGCGGACCGCCGACTGCTTCGGCGCCGACGGCGCCGCCCCAATATTCAGCCCAGGCCAGTTCTTCCGCCACGCGCGCTCACCGACGCTTGTCCTGGGTCCTCGCTAGCGGCTGCCGCCCAAAAAGAAAACGGCGGGCCGAAGCCCGCCGTTTCCATTTAGTCTGTTCGTCAGTCTTAGAACTTCAGCGAAGCGCCGAAGAAGAGCTGACGGCCCAGCGTTTCGTAGGTCGCCGGGAAAGTGTTCGCCTGCTCGTTGACCGAAGATGCGAGCAGCGGAGCGTCCTTGCCGAAGATATTCTGGACGCCGACCGTCAAGTCGAGGTTTTCGTTGACGGCGTACTGCATGGTCACATCGACATAGTTGAACAAATCCAACGACGACGAGTTCGGGTTGCCGCCGCCGACATCGACGTCGGTGCCGCCGATCAGGCGCCAGCGAACGCTGGTCGTCAGCGGCCCATAGAGCCACGAGGTCTGCGTCGTGTGCTTGTAGGTTGGCGTCGGCTCGCCGCACACCGCGCCGAAGAAGCCGGCGCATTCGATGACAGGCGAGAAGGCGTCCTGCAGGAAGCTCGATTCCAACGTATAAGTGCCGTAATACACCGTGTTGATCGAACCGAGCGATCCGATATCGAATCCGTAGCTCGCCGTGAAGTCGATGCCGCGGGCGCCGATCGAGGCGACGTTGGCGACAGAGATCACAGGCAGGAACGGAGCGCCGATCGCGCCCGTCGCCGGATCGCGAGTGCCTGCACCAAAGAAGGTGTTACAGGTCGGGACGTCGCCATTGACGTAGCAACGGTCGAGAAGCGTCTGCAGCGCACCGGCCGCAGCAATCGCATTCTTGATTGAGATGTCATAATAATCGACCTGCAGCGTCAGACCTTCAATCGCCGAAGACTGCCAGACGAAGCCGACCGTATAGGTATCGGCAGTTTCTTCCGAAAGGTTCGGGTTGCCGCCGCCCAGAATTTCGATCTGGCCGGAAAGCTGGAACGGTGCGCCTGGGACCGGCACGCCGAAGGCCAAGCAGTTCGCCGCATTGGCCGGGACGAATGCCCCGAACGCGCCGCCCGAGCATGGGTCCTTGGCGCCAGGGAAGCCGTTCGTCGCCGCCGAGAACAATTCGCCGATATTCGGCGCGCGGCTGGCGCGCTGGAACTGGCCGCGGAAGCGGAGTTCGTCGATCGGCGCCCAGTTGACGCCCGCCGCGAAGCTGATCACGCCGCCGACATTCGCCGTGGAATAATCAGAGTAACGGAACGCGCCGTTGATCGACACATCGCCGATCGCAGTATCTTCAAGGAGCGGAATGTCCGTTTCCATGAAGGCTTCGTAGACGTCAAAGCTGCCCGAAACGGGAAGCGAGGCGTTGAAGCCGCGCACATCCGGACCCAGAACCGAGTCGGGAAGCGAAACCGCTTCTTCTTCACGATACTCGACGCCGAAGGCGAGGCCGATGCCAGTATCTGCCCAAGGCGACTTGATCTGGTCGAAGGTGCCGGAAACGGTGCCAACGATCTGGATCTGCTCGACCGTTTCGCCGATGATCCCCGTCCTGCGGATCAGTTCGCCGCCCGCCGCGTCAACCGTATTGACGCCGAAGACGTTGACTGCGCCGGAGAGGATGCCCGCCTGAAGGGCGCTAAACGAGATGTTGCCCGTTTGCGTCTGGGTCGACGACACGCGCCCGAACTGGGCATAGACGTCGTAGTTCCAGCTTTCGCTGAGCGCACCGCGCAGACCGCCCTTGATCTGGAAGGTCGAGCTGTCGCGAAGGCTGTTCCGGGGCCCGATCGAGTCGTCGTTGAAACGACGGTTAATGGCGATGCGAATGTCATCGACCTCGCCATCGGCATCAAGGTCCTGGATGTCTGTCGGACCGGTATAAATGCCCTGCAACGCGGCCAGAAACACCGGGCTGAGGTTCGGGTTGTCAAGGTTCAGCGTGAACGTGCCGCCGACGGGCGTCGGAGCAAGTTGCTGATCGACGACTGACTGAGCGAAAACGCCGCGCGCGTACACTTCGACATTGTCGTTAATCTCGTAGGTGCCGCCAGCGTAGATCGAATAGCGTTCCTGCGGCAGCTGGAGATAGTTCGTCGGCGCGTAGTTATACTGGTCGGTCGGGTTGATGAATCGGCGACCATCCGCATTGCCGTTGAACGTGATGTTGTTCGACGCGACTTCGCCAGGAGCCAGCGGCGGAACCGGGTAGAAGGTAGCAAAGCTACCGGCGCCAAGTTCCGTAAACTGACCGCCGAGCACCGAGCCCGAACCACCGAAGTTCTGGACCCCCGCCGCGTTTTCTTGAAGCGTATTCGCAGAGAAGTCGCGGTCGCCCTGGAAGAGCGCTTCGCGATTCGTATAGGAGAACGACACAATTGCATTGCCGCGACCGTCGGCGAAATTGCCGCCGAGCGTCAGGGCCGCGTTGAAGATGTTTGCATCCCAGCCGGCGGCTGAAAGTTCGTTCGAAACATCGAGCTGAACGCCCTCGAAATCGTCCTTCAGAATGAAGTTGACGACGCCGGCGACGGCGTCCGAACCGTAAACGGCCGAGGCGCCGCCGGTCACGACGTCGACGCGCTCAACAAGCGCGGCCGGGATCGAGTTCAGGTCGACCGTCCCGAACGGGCCCGACGCGACGAAGCGCGAGCCGTCGACGAGGACGAGCGTGCGGTTCGTGCCGAGGCCGCGAAGGCTGACCGTCGCCGTGCCGTTGCCGGGGTTGTTCGAGGTCGAGTCGAAGCTCGGAATGACCTGCGGCAGGGTGTTGAGGAACTGTTCGGTGTTAACCGTGTTGGTCAGTGTCAGCTGTTCGGAATTGACCGTGGTGACCGGGCTTGGCGCCGCGAGGTCTTCGCGGGCAATACGTGAGCCGGTTACGACAATTTCATCGTCTTCTTCCTGCGCGAAAGCTGGCGTTACAAAAGCGACCGCCGCCCCCGTCAGAACCGTCGTGCGCATTAATTGCGCCGCCAGTGTCGATTTTCTCATTGATATCCCTCCAGAGATGAACCGCGCCGCTCGAAAGAATTCGCCGCCCTCGAAGCAACGCACACTGCCGCGACACCCCTCCCGATTTAGGCCGAGAACGTCGCGTCTGAACCGGATTGGCCCAGTCGGAGCGGACCCTATGGCAGCGAAAGAAGGCCCGTCAACAAGGATAACTGCCGGAGGAAAAGGCGTTTTCCGACCGTCTCCCGAAAGCAACAATTTTGTTAAGCGGCCCTTAAACTCGGTTACTGCGCGGTTAATTTCGTAGCGGCAATCGCGTTCTCGCTAGGTCGACGGCGCGAGATCGAAGGGCGCCGTCACGCGCGGCGCCGGCGCCTCGAACGGCTCGACGCCGTGCCAGATGTAGGACGGAAAGAACACGACCGAGCCTGCCCTTGGTGCAAAATAGCGTTCGGCCGGCAGCGAGACTCCCGGAACCCCAGAAGCGCCGAGCCGCAGATGTCCGGCGCGCTCGCCCGCAAAGATTTCTGGCGGGCTAGCGACGTAATAGGAGGCGCTGATCCAGCCGGCGGGATGGATGTGATCGACATGCCCGCCGCCGGACGCGAGCATCACCGACCAGGCGCCCGCGCATTCGAGGTCGGAACTCTTGCGGCTCAGGAACGGGTGCCCCCGATCTTCCGGCAGGGTTTCGACGAACCGACGCGCCGCGGCGAGCATCGTTTCGGCGAAGACCTGAATGACGGGATTGTCCTCGTTCCAGAGCCGGCCCGGAGACTGCGTGCCGCCGAACAGCGTTTGTTCGAGCGGTCGCTGTTTGGCGCGGTGGAGCGGCGCGATTGCACCGAGGAGCGCGTCGTTGAACTGATCGATGGACGAAAACCCCGCAGGGGGATCGATGTCGATCTGCGCCGTCAGGCGGTCGTAATCATAAAAGCGCCGATAGTCCGGATCGTCGGCGATGCGCATCGCGGTCGCTTTCAGCGCGACGTGTTTTTGCAGATGCGGCGCCGGCGC
>CAZHUI010000018.1:0-35265 GCA_964535605.1 uncultured Caulobacterales bacterium | reverse complement strand
CCGGCGCGCGGCCCGAAGCGATCTCGATCTCGCAGCAAAGATGCAGCATCTCGAAATCATCGGGCGCCAATGCGGCTGACTTTTGCGCCGCCGTCAGCGCTTCCTCGATTGATCCTGACTGACGCGCCGCCATTGCGCGCAGGCCGTGCGCGCGCGCGTCGTCCGGCGCATGGTCGAGTGCGCGCCGCGCCGCTTCCGCCGCCGCAGCAAGATCGCCGAAGAGCAAGGAGAGTTCGCCGCGAGTCACCAGAAGAGCAGCGGACGGCCGCTGCGTCAGGATAGCGTCGAGCGCCAGGAAAGCGTCGTTTGGGCGCCCGATCTCGAACATCATGCCCGCAAGTTCGCGATGGATGTCGGCGCGCACCGGAGCCGCGCCGAGCGCCGCGCGATAAGCCAGCGCCGCCTCTTCAAACCGGCCGAGTACCCGCAAGGCGGAAGCGCGTTGAAAGTGCGCGTCGGGATGGGACGGCGCCAGCGCAAGCGCGCGGTCAAGGTCGGCGAGCGCCTCGCCGCTGCGTCCCAGCATCCGCAATGCGGCGCTCCGGTTGACATAAGCCGGCGCCGATTGCGGGTTGGCGGCGATCGCTTTCGTGAAACAGTCGGCAGCCTCGCCATGGCGCCTGCGCGCGGCGGCAAGATTGCCAAGACCGTTGAGCGCGACAGCGTTCGTCGGATCGATCGCCAGCGCCTTGCCGAACGCGCCGGCAGCCGACTGAGGGTCCTCAAGCTGCGCGTGCACGGCGCCGAGCGCTGCAAAAGCAGCAGCGGAGCTTGGCGCAGCCGCTGTGGCGCGGCGATAAGCGTCGGCCGCCGCCGGCAGCCTCCCTGCGCGGCGCAAATGATTGCCGAGGTTGACGAGGATGACGTCCTTGTGCGGATGGAGGCTTGCGGCGCTCTCGAACATCGAGACGGCGCGATCGGTCTCCCCGGTTCTCGACAACGCCAGCGCGAGAAGATGCAGCGCCTCGGCGTCCTGCGGATTGGCCTTTGCTTCCGCTTCGGCGATCGCGAGGGCGCGCGCCGCATCGCCCGCCTGAAGAAAGGCGGCTGCCTGTTGAAGGCGCATTGCGGATGCGGATGTCACGGCCGGCGCACCTGTCGCGCGTTGCGGGTTCCGGCGTGATAGGCGATAGACCGCAACGGATCAAAGGGTACGCCCCATGAACGGCTCGACCGCCTTCTTCACCGATGTTCGCCCGGGGCTTTCGCTCGCCGCTTACCGTTTTCCGGGCGGCGCGCGCACGCCCGTTCTTTGCATCCCCGGCCTCACGCGCAACGCCTCGGACTTCGAGGATTTCGCCCCGCTCGCGGCTGCGACGGGGCGCGATGTTTATGCGGTGTCGCTGATCGGCCGCGGCCGGTCCACCTACGATCCGAATTATCTGAACTACAGACCCGACACCTATCGCGACGACATTGTCGCCTTCATGAAGGCGCGCGAATTGAGCCGCGCGATCTTCGTCGGCACCTCGCTCGGCGGCATTGTCACCATGCTGACAGCGGCGCATACTCCGGCGCGCGTCGCCGCCGCGGTCATCAACGATGTCGGGCCGGAACTTGCGCCGGAAGGCCTCATGCGCATCGCCGGCTATGTCGGCGCGCGCGCCGGCGGCGCCGACGAGCCCGCCCGCGATCTCGACGAGGCGGCGGCGCGCATCCGCGCGATCAACGACCCAGCCTTTCCCGGACGCGATCAGGATTTCTGGCGCCTGTTCGCCAGGCGGACCTTCCGGCAGGAAGCCGACGGGCGCTGGCGTCTCGACTATGATCCGGGCATCGGCAAGGCGATCCTCGAGGTCGGGCCGGCGCCCGATCTTTGGGGACCCTTTGCGACGATGGCGCCCATTCCGACGCTGATCGTGCGCGGCGCGATCAGCGATCTGCTGACGCCCCCGATCATCGACAAGATGCGCGGCGTCCACCGCGATTTCGCCTATTGCGAGGTCGCCGGCGTCGGTCATGCGCCGACGCTGACGGAACCGGACGCATGGACCGCAATCAAGCAGTTTCTAGAAGCGGCGGACTGACGCTGTCGCGGTGAATCCCGCATTCGGTCTTGCCGAGGCCGCGCCAGCGCCCTGCGCGCACGTCGTCGCCTTTCGCGGTCGGGGCCGTGCAGGGCCAGCAGCCGATTGACGGAAAGCCCTGTTCGACGAGCGGATGCGGCGGAAGCCCATGCGCCGCCGCGTAAGCTTCAACGTCCTCGCCCGTCCAGCGCGCCAGCGGATTGATTTTGATGTGCTGCGGGGCGGCCTCGACGATCGGCAGATGCGCGCGCAAGGCGCCGTGGACGCGCTTTCGGCCGGTGAACCAGGCGTCGAATTCCGATAATGCGCCGGCGAGCGGGCGCACTTTGCGGAGCGCGCAGCAGGCGTCGTTGTCGCGCCGCCAGAGATCGCCCTTCGGGTCCTCTTGCGCCGCTTCTTCCGTCTGCGGACGAATGTCGCGCACGTCGGTGAGACCAAGCTCGCGCGCGAGATCTTCACGATAGGAAATCGTCTGCGCGAAGTGCTTGCCGGTGTCGAGGAAGATGACCGGCGTCGTCCGGTCGGTTCTCGCGACAATATGAAGAAGCGCGGCCGCTTCCGCTCCGAAAGAGGAGACGAGCGCGATGCGGCCGCGAAATTCCTCGATCGCGCGCGCGACGACCGCTTCGGCGCTCAGCGACTGCGCTTCCGCGTCGAGCATCGCCGCCCGCCCTTCGAACGAGGGCGTCTCGAAGGAGGGCGCAGGCGATCGTAACGCGAGGACGCGCGCGGTCATGGGCGGGAAACCTTTCAGGCCGCTTCCCGCAGGCGCGCGCGGAGCGCATGGGCGGGAAGCGCGGCGTCGGCGGCGGGCTGGTAGAACACCGAAAAAGCGCCGAGCGCCGCGATATAGGGGGCGGGATCGCGGTCGCCGATCTCAAGCGCGGAAAACCCTGCGCGCGCCATGAACAACGCCTGGTCGGGGACAACGGCGCCGCGCGCACGGATCTCGCCTTTGAATCCGAGGCGCTCTCTCAGCAGGCGCGCCTGCGAATAGGCGCGGCCGTCCTTGAACTCGGGAAAGTCGAGAATGACGGCGTCGAAGCCGGCGACGGCCTCACCCAGCGAACGCACATCCTCCGTATTCGGAATGACGAGCGCGAAGCGGCCCGCCTCGGGACGAACGCCGTCGCGCCAGGCGCTGAGCGCAATCTCTTCCGCCGGCGCCGATGCGCCGCCCTTAGCGAGATGCAGCGTCGCCATAGAGGACCTCCTTGAAAGGCGCAGGGCCAAGACGCCGGTAGGCGTCGAGGAACCGTTCGCCGGGTTCGCGCGCGTTTTTGAAAAATGCGACAAGCCGATCGACGGCGCCGACGACCTCGTCGGCGGAAAATCCCCGGCCGGTGATCGCGCCGAGGCTGGCGTCCGACGCCGCCGAGCCGCCGAGCATGATCTGGTAGAATTCCTCGCCCTTCTTATCGACGCCGAGGATGCCGATATGGCCGGCATGATGATGGCCGCAGGCGTTGATGCAGCCGGAGATCTTGATCTTCAGTTCGCCGAGATCGGCGGCGGCGTCCGCATCGGCGAAGCGCTCCTGAAGACGCTCCGCGATGGGGATTGAGCGGGCGTTGGCGAGATCGCAATAATCAAGACCCGGACAGGCGATAATGTCGCTGACGAGCCCGATATTGGCCTCGCCGAGACCTGCCGCCTCAAGCGCACGCCAGACCGCGTGGAGATCGTCCTTCTTCACATGCGGCAATAAGAGGTTCTGCTCGTGCGTCGCGCGCGCCTCGTCGAAGGAATAGCGCGCGGCGAGCGCGGCGACGGCGTCCATCTGGTCGGCTGAAATGTCGCCCGGCGGCTTGCCGATCGGCTTCAGCGAAATTTGCGCGATCGCGTAGCCGGGCGCGCGATGCGGCGCGACGTTGCGGGCGACCCAGCGGTTGAAAGCTGGGTTTTGCGCCCTCTCCTCGTCGAGGCGTGCGCTCGCCTCGGACAGCCGCTCGAAAGCGGGCGGGGCGAAATGGCGCCGTATACGGAGGAGCTCCGCGGCTGGCCAGTCGAGGCGCGCCTTGTCGGACGCCTCCCACTCGGCGTCGACCTGGGCGCGGAATTCGTCAATCGTGTCGCTCGCGACGAGGATCTTGATCCGCGCCTTGTATTTGTTGTCGCGGCGCCCGCGCGCATTGTAGACGCGCAAAATCGCCTCGAGATAGGAAATGAGATGGCGCTCGGGGAGGAACTCCCGGATCGTCGCGCCGATATAGGGCGTGCGCCCGAGACCGCCGCCGACGATCACCTCGAAACCGCGCTCGCCCTTGTCATTGCGAAGAAGCCGCAAGCCGATGTCGTGTACGCGCACCGCGGTGCGATCATTCTCGCTCGCGGTCACCGCGATCTTGAATTTTCTCGGCAGGAACGAGAATTCCGGATGCAGCGTCGACCATTGGCGGATCGCTTCGCTCCAGACGCGCGGATCATCGTCTTCGTCGGCGGCCGCGCCGGCGAACGGATCCGAGGTGATGTTGCGGATGCAATTGCCCGAGGTCTGGATGGCGTGCATCTCGACATCGGCGAGCTCCGACAGAAGGTCGGGGACGTCGATCAGCGCGGGCCAGTTATACTGAATGTTCTGGCGCGTCGTGAAATGGCCGTAGCCCTTGTCGTACACGCGGGCGATATGGGCGAGCTTTCTTAGCTGCGCGGACGACAGCGTGCCGTAGGGAACAGCGACGCGCAGCATGTAGGCGTGGAGCTGGAGATAGAGGCCGTTCATCAGCCGCAAGGGCTTGAACTCCTCTTCGCTGATCTCGCCGGAAAGACGGCGCGCCACCTGGCCGCGAAACTCGGCGACGCGTTCCCGGACCAGCGTTTCGTCGAAATGATCGTAGCGATACATCAGGCGGCTCCGATATCGAGGCGTTTTTCAACGCGCCGGATCCAGGCCCTGACCTCAGGAAAGGCGTCGAGATCGAAGCCGCCTTCATGCGCGACGCGCGTATAGGCGACGAGCGCAATGTCGGCGAGCGTGAAATCCTCCCCGGCGATGAAGGGTTCGTCCGTCAACTGACGTTCCATGCGCGTCAGCGCGGCGATGCCGCGGTCCAGCAGCTTCGGGTCGAGATTGGCGTCCGGCGTTCCGAGATAGGCCTTCTGAAAGCGGCGGACGGCGATATAGGGTTCGTGGCTGTACTGCTCCCAGAACAGCCATTCGTAGACTTTCGCGCGGCCGAGCGCCTTGTCCGGAACCAGGCCGCCGCCGTTCTTCTCGGCGAGATAGAGAAGGATCGCGTTCGACTGCGCGAGCGCTTTTCCCTTCGGCGTGACGAGGACCGGGACCTGTCCGGCCGGATTGAGCGCAAGAAATTCAGCGTTGCGCGTTTCGCCCCGCAGGACGCTCGTTTCTATCCAGTCATAGGGAACGCCGAGAAGGTCCGCGGTCCACTTCACCTTGAGGCAGTTGCCGCTGACGCTGTCGCCATAGACTTTATATGCGTCCATCGCGCGCCTCCGCCTGCTTGCCGAGATCGCGGCGCACTGTCGGGCCGTCGCGGCGGATGGTTTCGCGCAAGGCTTCGCGGCCCGCGGGACCGTTTTCATCGGCGTCGATCAGATAGGCGTTGGCGACGAGCGTTTCCTGAGCGGCGACGCGCGCCAGCGCCGCCGGCGCTTCTTCATCCGTGTAAAGAGCGGCCGCGTCGAAACTCTCGGCGAGCGATCCTTCGCGCGTGAGCCATAAGACGGCGCCGTCGGAGAGGCGGTTTGCGGTGACGGCCTTCATGCCGCGCTCCGGAAGGCCGGCGCGATATCGTCGAGCAGAAGCCCGGTCGCTTTCGCCGCCACCTCGCCGATGACGAGGATCGCCGGCCCCTCGATGGCGCCGTCGCGGACGAGGCGCGGAAGGTCTGAAAGGGTTCCCTTGAGGATTTTCTGGTCGGGCCGCGTGCCGTTTTCGATCACGGCGACCGGCGTCGAAGTCGCGCGGCCGTTTTCAATAAGCCGCTGCGCGATCGCGCCCGCCTTGCCGACGCCCATATAGACGACAAGCGTGTGGCCGAGGCGCGCAAGCGCGCTCCAGTCAAGATCGGGATCGGCGTCGCCCTTCGCATGGCCGGTGACGAAGGTCAGCGCCTGCGCCGCGTCGCGGTGCGTGAGCGGCAGACCGGCGGCGGCCGCGCAGCCGAGCGCCGCCGTGATTCCGGGCGTGACAAAGACCGGAATTCCGGCGGCTTTTACCGCTTCAAGCTCTTCGCCGCCGCGCCCGAATATAAAGGGATCGCCGCCTTTGAGGCGGACGACGATCTTCCCCTCGCGCGCGAAGGCGATGAGACGGTCCTCGATCTCCTCCTGCGGCACGGCATGCGCGGCTTTCGCCTTGCCGACATAAAGACGCAGCGCGTCGCGGCGCGCGAGATTGAGGACGCCCTCGCCGACCAGCCGGTCATAAAGAATGACGTCGGCGTCCTGAATGAGGCGCAAGGCTTTCAAGGTTAGTAATTCGGGATCGCCCGGCCCTGCGCCGACGAGGTGCACGGCGCCCGGCTGCTTCTCCGCCTGCGGACGATTGATTGCGGCGGCCATCTCGGCGCGGGCGCCGGCGTCGTCGCCGTTCAGAACCTGCGCGGCGACCGGACCGTCGAAGAACCGCTCCCAGAAAGCGCGGCGGCCGGCGTTCGGTATTTTCGCGGCGACGGCCTGGCGGAAGGCGCCGGCAAACGCGGCGAGCGCGGCGAGCCTTTGCGGCAGCAGCGCCTCGATCTTTTCGCGCAAGCGCCGGCCGAGCACGGGCGCCGCGCCGCCGGTTGAAATCGCCACGACAACATCGCCCCGATCGACGATCGCGGGCGTTGCGAAGTCGGAGAGCGACGGGCGATCGACGACGTTAACGGCGACGCCGGCGGCGCGGGCGGCCGCCAGCCAGGCGCCGGCTTCCGCCTCATCCTCAACGGCGATGAACGCCAGCGCGGCGTTGCGAAAGAGCGCCGCGCCGGGCACGGACCGGATCAGCGTCGCCTTTCCCCGCCACTCGTCGGCAAACGCCTCGTCGAAGGCGCGCGCGACGAATTCGACAGCGGCGCCGGCGTCCAGAAGTAGCCGCGCCTTGCGGCTCGCGGTCTCGCCCGCGCCCGCCACGACGACGCGACGGCTGGCAAGATCAAAGAAAGCGGGGAAATATCTCATATGAGTTTTTCTAAATGGCGTTTCAGAGCTTGCTGCGGCGCGTAAAGCGATCTGGCGCTTAGAAAGCAGCGCAGCGAGGGGGAAGAAAGCGATAAGTGCTGAGCAATTCGTCAGATTGACTAATGCACCCCGGGAAGCCCTGGCATTTTTGGCGACCTGTCCGCTGGATCGGCCGATCACAACAGCGTGTCAGTTTTGCTGATGACAGCCGTCCAGGGCCGGCGTACAAGCCGATTGCCGAAACATAACAAAACAGCCCTAGAAGAGACCCTTTGTGAAGAGCCTCCCCCCGCTTAATGCGCTGAAAGTGTTCGAGGCTGCGGCCCGACACATGAGTTTCACTAAAGCAGCTGACGAACTGCACGTGACCCCCGGCGCGGTCAGCCAGCAGATCAAGACGCTTGAGGATTTCATCGGCGGGCGCCTGTTCCGGCGCACCAAGCGGGCGCTCCTGCTGACCGACGCGGCGCAGGCGAGCCTGCCGATCCTGCGCGAGGCTTTCGACAAGCTCGACGAGGCGGCGCGCATCCTGACCGCGCGCGGGGATTCGCGGCGTCTCACGGTCTCGGTCGCGCCCTCGCTCGCCGCCAAATGGCTGGTGCCGCGGCTTGACCGCTTTCAGGAGAAGAACCCCGAAATCGAAGTCTGGGTTTCCGCCGACATGGATGTCGTCGATTTCGCCGTCGATGATGTCGATCTCGCCATCCGCTATGGCGGCGGCACCTATCCGGGCCTTGAGGTCGAACTGTTGATGGAGGAATCGATCCTCCCCGTTTGCAGTCCGCGCCTGCTGACGGGCGACCGGCCGCTAAGGGCGCCGGCAGACCTCGCGCATCACGCGCTGCTCCATGACGGCAGTCCCGATCAGGAGGAGCTTTCAAGCCCCAACTGGGCGATGTGGCTTAAAGCGGCCGGCGTCGCGGGCGTCGACGCCAAGCGCGGCGCCAAATTCAACCAGTCGAGCCTGGTGATCGAGGCGGCCGTGGCAGGAAAGGGCGTCGCGCTCGCCAAGTCGACGATCGCGCTTGCCGATCTTGAGGCCGGGCGCCTCGTCGCGCCGTTCGATCTGACGACGCCGTCGTCCTTCTCGTATTATCTCGTCCATCCCGCGTCGAAGTCGCGCAGCGCCGCGGTCAAGGCGTTCAAGAAATGGCTGCGCGAGGAAGCCGCGCAAACCGCAGGCGCGCAACAAACAGGCTTCGTCGCCGCCCAGTGATAGCAAATTGTTGGAAAGTCAGCCGCCCGCGCGTCTTGGGGGAGAGAGAGCGCGCGCGGGCGGCCTTTCGCGAAAAGTGGCCCGAGGGGGAGAGAGAGGGCCGCTCCTGCAAGAAACAACGTAGACTGTGTCGCGTTCAGTTCAATGCATGTAACGGTCGCGTGACAAGACGTGAAGTCACGCTTCGTTGTACGCGCCAAATCCCAGCGTCTCCAACGCGTCGCATACGGCTTCGAAGACAAGCATCGTCGAAGCGTGACGCTGCGGATAATCGCGAATGGCGGACAGCGCTTCGAGATCGCGCCAGCGCGCGCCCTGCGGCGCAGGCCCTTGCGCTTTCAGCATGTCGCGCATTTCCAGGCGCAACCGGAAGAGGTCCGCCGGCGCGGCGCCGATGATGTTGCGCGCGACAATCGACGCCGACGCCTGGCCGAGCGCGCAGGCTTTCGCCTCGACGGCGAAATCGGCGATGAGCCCATCCCTGACGGTCAGATCGACGCCGACCTCGGAGCCGCAAACGCGGCTCATCTTGCGCGCGCTGGCGTCCGGCGCGGCAAGCCGGCGCGACGGCGGAATCGCCGCAGCGGCGGCGAGAATGCGGTCGCTGTAAAGGTCGTTCAGCATCGCGGCCTAGCGTGGTACCGCCGGAAAGGCGCGCGCGCAAACGGGAGCCTCTCCTGTCTGCGCGCTGCGTTTAATTGAGGTCGAACAGCAAAAACTCCGTATCCGGCGCAAGCGCCTTTACGGACAGCAGCGCTTCCTCGGAGATTTTCGCGCCGTCGCCTGCCTGCATGACGGCGCCGCCGATCTCAAGGCCGCCCTTGGCGAGCTGCAGATAGCCAAAGCGCCCCGCGCCGAAGCGATGCTCAATCGCCGCGCCCTCATCAAGGACGCTTGCATAGACGGTAGCATCCTGGTTGATCGCGATCGACCCGTCATCGCCTGTCGGCGACGCGACAAGCCGCAGGCGGTTCCGGCGCTCCTCGCCGAACGCCTTCTGCTCATAGCGCGGCTTGTGATTGGCCGCGTTCGGCAACAGCCAGATCTGCAGAAGATGAACGGGCGTCTCGTGCGAGGCGTTGAATTCGCTGTGCGTCACGCCGCTGCCGGCGGCCATGTACTGAACCTCGCCGGGCCTGATGACGCCGCCGCCGCCGGTCGAATCCTTATGTTCGAGCGCGCCGTCGAGCACATAGGTGATGATCTCCATGTCGCGATGGCCGTGCGGGGGAAATCCCGCGCCGCCCTGCACGACATCTTCATTGATGACGCGCAGCGCCCGGAAACCCATATGGTCGGGGTGATGATAGTTGGCGAAAGAGAAGGAATGGCGCGCCTTCAGCCAGCCATGGTCGGCATGGCCGCGGTCAATGCCCTTGCGGATCAGGATCATGATGGACCGTCCTTTCGGGAAAGATGTTCGCCCGCCATGTGTGGCGCGATCGCGAGAATGCCAGCGGCGGCCGCTTCACGAACGCGCGCTTTCAGCGCCGCAAAAGAAAACGGCGCTCCGTGACCGGAGCGCCGCCAATCTTTTGGCCAGGAGCGCTGCTTAGTTCTGCGGCGCCGGCTCGATCGATTCCGCGGCGGTATCGGTCGTTTCGACCGCCGTTTCGATAGCGCCTTCGGCGGCGTCGGCGGCGGCAGGCGTCACGCCCTCTTCCGCCATCATTTCTTCTTTCTTCATCATGGCGTCGCCTTCAGCGGCCATCGTCTCGTCCTTGACCATGGTCGCGTCGGCGGCGATGGCTTCGCCCGCCGTTTCGATGGTCGCATCAGCGGTCGCGGCCGCCGGTTCGATGACCGCGTCAGCCGGCGCGGCGTCGGCGGTGATGGCGGCGTCGGCGGCCGGGGCGGCCGCAGCAGCATCCGTCGATTCCGTGGCGCATGCCGCGAGACCGAGCGAGAAAGCGGCGCCAAGCGCCAAAGTGATTTTCGTGTTCATGGTGAATTGCCCTCCTTGATTGGACGGCGGACCACAACGCCGGTTGCCCGGAAGGTTCAAGCCTGACCGATCATTTTTACGTCGAATTAATCAAGCGCCGCCGGGCTTTTCGAGGGGCCTTCCACGTAGGATTCGAAATAGTCCGTGATCGCATCAACCGTCTGCGAATCAGCCGTCGTCAGTTCGAAAATCCGCTCGCGATTGAGGAGCGCGCCGGCGGCGTCCGATATGAGGACCGTCGGCGTTCCCGCCAGCGGGCCGACGTCAAACCGGCGCGCCAGCCAGAGATTGCGGTCGCGGCGCCCGACATCGACGAAAACGGTGTGGAAATTCTCCTCGATCAGCGCGGCGAGCGCCGGGGCTGTCATGCGCCGGGCGAGCGCGCGGCTGTCATGGCACCAATTGCCGCCAAGGATCATCAGGACCTTGCGGCCATCCGCGGCGGCGTTGGCGAACGCCGCGTCGACCGCGGCGCGCGCATCCGCCTCTTCATCGAATGGCTCCAGCGCGTCCGCCTCGCCGGCATAAGCGGCGGTAATCGCAAGGCGCATCAACTGGTCTTCAATGACGTTGAAGGAGGGATGCGAGCCTTTACCGGGCGCTTCGCCGGTTCCGGTGATCGCGAAAGCGACGGTGAGGTCATTGGGAAACCCGTCGCCGGGCTCGGCTTCCACGACCCAGGCGCCGCTGTAAAGTCCGTAGGCTTCGCCCGGATGACCGATGATCGTCCGTTTCCGGAAGAAATCGCCGGCGCCTTTGACGATCTGCACACCCATGCCGAAGGCCGCATAATAGCCGTCGTCCGTTTCGCCGTTCGGCGCCGCCGGATCGTATCGCCATTGTTCCGCTGTCAGATCGCCCGCGCGCCTTAGCTGCATCGCGAGGCGGCCAAGATCGAGCACCGAAGCGCGAAGGCCGCCTTGCGGGGAAAAAAGCGTCGGATTGGCGCCCGGCTCGTATGAAGCGAGATAGGCGCCGAGATCGAGCCCTGCTGTTGCGCGCAGCGGCGCCGGCTCGGTGAGCCGCATCGCCGTGTCGTCAACGCTGATCCGCCAGAGGCCGTTCTCGCGCCAGTGCAGCGCCGCGCCGCTGCGGCGCGCCTCTAGTGGAACGCCGGACCAATTGTAGCCGGCGTCAAGGCCAAGCGGGGCGAACAGGGCCGTCTGCATGAAAAGGTCGAAGCGTTTGCCGGTAACGCCCTCAATGACGCCGGCGAGCAAGCCGTAATTGAGATTGGCGTAACGGAACCACGCGCCCGGTCCCTGATCGTCGAGGGCGCCGGCGGGCGCAAAGGCTGCAGGATCGTCGAACAGCGATCGCATGGCGCCGGGCGCATCAACCCAATATTCCCCGGGGTCGCGGATCGACGAGGTATGCGACAGGAGCTGGCGCACCGTGATCGGGCGATCGGCAAAAGCCGGATTGCGCAGGCGCCAGCCGAGATAGTCGGACACGTCGCGGTCCGGATCGACCTTGCCCGCGTCGATCAGCGTTTTCAGGCCGAGCGCGAGCGCCATTTTCGAGATCGACGCGGCGCGCAATTTCATTTCGGGCGCAAGCGGGCGATCGCAGGTTCTGCCGTCCTCGCGATATTCGGCGCAGCCCGCCGCGCCGGCGTAAACGAGACGATCGCCCTCAAAAACGGCGAGCGCGGCGCCGGCGACAGGATCGCCCGCGCCCTTTCCAGCGACGATCCTGGCGAGCGCCCTGTCGATATCTTTTGCGCCGATCGCGGCCGCGGCAGGCCCGGCGGCGGCGAGAGCCGCCAGCGTCAGGAGGATAGTCTTCATACGGACCTTCCGCCGAAATGGTTTTTGAGCCGCGCGCCGGCGGCTTCCAGCACCTCGGACTTCTTGCAGAAGCAGAACCGCGCGAGATGGCGCGGCGCCGCAGGATCGTTTTCCGGGTAAAACGCCGACACCGGCACCGCGGCGACACCTGCTTTTTCCGTCAGGTCGCGGCAGAACTGCGCGTCGTCCGTTCCCCCGACGCCGCGTATGTCGGCGCTGACGAAATAGGTTCCCTCGCAGGGGATCGGGTCGAGGCCGGCGCCGCGCAACAGGTCCGTCATCAGGTCCCGTTTGGCCTGCAGGCCAGCGATGAAGTCCGAAAAATAGCGGTCCGGAAAGGCGAGGCCCGCCGCAACCGCCGTCTGGAGATGCGGCGGGCAGGTATAGGCGATGAACTGATGCGCCTTCATCACGCCTTCGACGAGCCGCGCCGGGCCGCTCAAATAGCCGATGCGCCAGCCGGTCATCGAAAAAGTCTTGCCCGCCGAGCCGATCCTCACCGTCCGCTCGCGCATGCCCGGGAACGCCATCAGCGGCAGATGCGGTCGCCCGTCAAAGACGAGATGCTCATAGACCTCGTCGCAGATGACGAGCAGGTCGTTCTCGATGGCGATATCGGCGACAATTTGAAGTTCTTCGCGCGTCAGCACGCGGCCAGTCGGGTTATGCGGCGTATTAATCGCGATGACGCGCGTCCTCGGGCTGAGCGCAGCTTCGATCGCCGCGCGCTCGAGGCGCCAGTGAGGCGGCTGCAGCCGGACGATTTTTGGCGCCGCCCCCGCCGCTTCGACAATCGGTGCGTAGCAGTCATAGACCGGCGCGAAAAGAATAGCTTCGTCCGCAGGCTGAAGAAACGCCATGAACGCCGCCGCCAGCGCTTCGGTCGCCCCCGCCGTCACCAGGGTTTCGGCGGCGGGATCAAGTTCGAAGCCGTAAAAGCGCTCGTTCGCCGCCGCGAGCGCCTCGCGCAGCGCGGGCAGGCCGCCGACCGGCGCATATTGGTTCGGGTCTTCAAGGATCGCGCGCGCGGCGATTTCCTTCAGCGACTGCGGCCCGTCTTCGTCCGGAAAACCCTGACCGAGATTGATGGCGCCGTGCTTTTTCGCGAGCGCGGACATCACCGCGAATATCGTCACGGGGCGGGAAGCGAAAACAGGATTGAGCGCGCGCGTCATGCCCGCGCATCCTTCACAAGGCCCGTCTGGACCCGCAAGCGAAAATCAAACTGCATGCAAAAAGCCGCCCCGCGGGGGTCGCGGAGCGGCTTTTCAAAATTCTCAAAGCCGGATGCGAGCCGCCCCGGCGAGAAACTCTTAGTTCTGGCCCGGCTCGTCGTCGGTCGCCGCTTCAACAGCGGTCGCCGCGTCGTTGACGGCGCCTTCAACGGCGTCGCCGGCCTTGTCCATCATGGCGCCGGTGTCGTCCATCGCCTTGTCCATCATGTTGCCGGCGTCATCGACAGCGGCGTCAACGGCGGCGCCGGCGTCATCAACGGCTTCGCCCGTGGCGGCGGCGGCGTCGTCCATGACTTCGCCAGTCGCATCCATCGTCGCGTCAACCGCTTCGCCCGTCGCATCGACGGCCGCGTCAACGGCTTCACCGGCTTCTTCAACGGCGGCATCAGTCGCCACTGCCGCGTCCGAAGCCGCTTCTTCCGCTTTCTTAGCGCAGGCCGTCAGGCCCATCGCGCCTGCCGAGACTGCCAACAAAATCAACCACTTCTTGCTCATGATCCATGCACCCCTGCTCGCGGCGCCGGGAATTCGGCGGCGAAATCGCGCGGGTTCTGTCAGATTTTGTTTTACGCGTCAAAGGGTTGGTGAGGTTAACGAGTCGAAAGGCTGTCAAATAATGCTTCATCTTGTTCCGTTCCCGGAGGTTTTCGAAATCATTACTTTTTCGCAATATTTTGTCGGCCGCGTCGCTATCGGCCATGGAAGCAACTTAGCCTTCCCGCTCATCAGAACGGGGGTTCCCATGACACGACGCCTGATCATCGCCTGCGCCGCGTTCGCGGTCGCCGCCTGCGGCAACCGGGAAGCGGATATCGAGACGCTCGATCCGGTATCCGCCGCGGCCGCCTCGCAGCCCGAGAGCGCAGCCCCCGCGCCTGCGGCGGATCTCTTGCCGGCCGGTTTTCCAAAGCCGACCGCCGATTTCGTCGGCGTTTATGACATGGGCGTCGCCGGCCAGACCATGGAGGTGACGATCGCCGGATCCGGCGGGCGCCAGCGCATTTCCTTCCCGCCCGGCGCCGGCGCGGCCGGTCCCGCCTCGCCCTGGTCGCAAGTGATCATGAGCGAGAACAACGGCGAGAAAATGCTGATGTGGCCGGAAGGCGAGGGCGCGCCAAAAATCGCCGCGATGATGACGCGCGCCGATGCCGCCGGCCTCGCCTTTTCGGCCGGCGTCGATACCGATGCGGCGGCGCGCGGGAAAAAGACAGGCGAGGACACTGTCGCGGGCGAGCGCTGCGCGATCTGGCAAATGGCGGCTGATGAAGCCTCGGGCGAAGCGCCGGGCGAGGTTTGCGTGACGAAAGACGGCATCGTCACGCGCGCCATCAGCGGCGGCCAGACAGTGATGCTGGCGAAGTCGATCAAGCGCGGCGCGCAAGACGCGAGCCTCTTTGCGCCGCCGGCCGACTATGAGGTCGCCGACATGGGCGAGTGCATGCGCATCGGCGCCGAAGCGATGGAGCTGGCGCGCGCCGGCAAGATGCCCGACATGGCGAAAATGGAAAAGTGCCGCGCCCTCGGCGAGAAAATGGGCGCGATGTTCGGCCAGTAAGGCCGTCGCATCGCGCCCCGCAAGTCACGCCCTGTTGTCAGGCTGCGCCCTTACCGATACGCGCCCCTCATAGGTGATGCGATAGGGCGCGCCGCTGATGCTCGCCACGAGACGGCGTTTCCTGAGACGCTGGAAAACGGCGAGCGTGCAGTCTTCCAGCGTCCAGCCTTCGCGCGTGACGCAGCGCGCGGCGACGATCTTGCCGCGCGCATCTTTTTCGACGAGCACGGCGCCGCCGCGCGCGAGCGCATGGAGCGTTTTTTGCTCCGCTTTCGAGATGTTCATGGAATAGTCCGGGTCTGAACGGAAATGCCCCGCGCCCCTCAGGGCGCAAGGCGGCGACATCGTTCAGAAGGTCACAATCCCGGACATGGTTTGCTCGCGCAGACGACGCCAGATTAGCGGGGGCGCCGGCATTGTCAAAGCCGCGCCCTCAATGCGCCGATGCGCGCCTTGTCTTTCTCGCGGCCCATCGCCTCCAAGAGCGCGATCTGTTCGGCGAGCGAGGGCGTGAAGACGCCGCCCCTCGCCTCGCGCGTCAGCGGCGCGACGGCCCGCCAGACGCCCCTTACCTTCATCTCAAAGCCGCCGAACGCTTCGACCGGCAGCGATGGCGCGTCAAAGCGCGCGAAGACCGCCGACCGGAACTGCGCGTCAGGCGCGGCCTCTTTCCGCGGTTCGCCCGACCAGAGATCAAGAAGGCGGCGCGCATCTTTTTCACTGAGCAAAAGATCGACATCGCGCACGATCGCGATGTCGGCGCCCGACAGCGCCGCCGCGGCGCTGCCGATGATCCACCATTCATCGTCAAACTGACCGGCGACGGCGGCGATGCGCGACAGCGATTCAGCAAGGCGGGGGCGCCAGCGCGCCGCGCTCACCGGCCGCCCTCTTCGAGGATATAGGCGGTGCGCGCCGCCGCCTGACGCGCGAAGCGCAGCGTCACCGCCTTGCGCCGCGCGCCCGCAAGATTGCGCACGACGGCGTCGCGGATGACGGCGCCGCCGAACCCGTCGGCGACGATCAAGCCTTCCGTATCCGGAAGAAGGTCGCGGGGGAAATCCGCGCCGACGGCGAAGTAGAATTCGTCGCAGAAGGGGAGATAGTCCGTCCACTTGCCGTCGGCGGTGAAATCGGCCTCGCAGGACTTGATCTCGGCGATGACAAGGCGCCCCTTGGGGCAAAGCCCCGCCATGTCGGCCCGTCGGCCGTTCGGCAGGCGGAACTCCGCCATCGGCGCAAGACCAAGGTCGCGAAACAGGCGCGAGACACCGCGCGTCAGCGATGCGGTGACATCAGGCCGCCGCTGAGGCGGCATATCAAACAGGAGGATGTTCCCCATTCGTTCAGGGAAGCGCGGACGCGCGAAAAGGTCAAGCGGTCAGTCGAGCGACGCGATGACCTCAATCTCGATGAGAAGCCGCGGATCGACAAGCGCGGAGACGCCGACCATCGTGCTTGCAGGGTAAGGCCCGTCGCCAAGATGGCGCAGCCGCACCGTTCGCACGGTCGCGGCTTTGTCCGCATCGAGACCGACGACATAGGTCACCACTTTGAACACCTGCGAGAAATCGGCGCCCGCCGCGCCAAGCCCCGTCTTGATGTTTTGGTAAACCTGCTCGACCTGCGCGGCGAGATCGTTTTCGCCGACAATGTCGCCGCGGGCGTCCAGCGCGACCTGACCGGAAAGATGAATCTGCCGTCCGGCGGCAGCGATGGCGACGTGGCTATAGCCGGTCGGCTTCGACAACTCCGGCGGATTGAGAAACCGCGCAGCCAACGCCTTCAGCCTTGAAATTCGGGGAGCCGCACAATCAGCCCGTCAAGCTCGGCGCGCACCGTAATCTGGCAGGAAAGGCGCGAGTTTTCTTTCGGCTGATAGGCGAAATCGAGCATCGATTCCTCCATCGGCTCGGCCTTGCCGGTTTTGTCGAGCCAGGCGGCGTCGACATAGACATGGCAGGTCGCGCAGGCGCACGCGCCGCCGCAATCGGCGTCGATGCCCGGCACCATGTTCTTGACCGCCGTCTCCATCACCGAAACGCCCGCCTGCGCCTCGATGACATGTTCGGTTCCATTGTGCTCGATATAGGTGATTTTGGGCATTCTTTGCTCAGGGAGGGCTTCAGGACGCGAGTGATTTAAGGTCTGTCGCAGGATCGGCAAGCGATTTCGCATCGACGGGCGCTTTGGCCGCGATGATCTTCTTCGAAGCAAGGAACGCCGCCGGATCGTTGACCGCGTCGACCGCGAGGACGCGGCCCTCCTTGAGGCTCCATACCGAAAACCGCGCCGCCGCCGGATCGCCGCGCACGACCGCCTCGTCCGCGCCCTCGGCGACGCCCGCCGTCTGCAGTTTCACGTCATACTGGTCGGACCAGAACCAGGGCACGGCGTCATAGACGGCGTCGCCGCCCGCCATGTTGGCGCCAGCGACTTTCGCTTGCTCAATCGCGTTCGGCACGGATTCAAGGCGCAGGCGGCGCCCGTAAAGGCGCGAAGGGTGGCTGGCGCAGTCCCCGGCGGCGAAGATCGCGGGGTCCGACGTTCGCGCATGATCGTCGGTCGCGACGCCATTGTCGATCGCAAGACCCGCCCCTACCGCCAGCGCGATCGCCGGCGACGCCCCGACGCCGACCAGCGCCGCATCGCACGCGATGCGCTCGCCGTTGGCGAGGACCGCGGCTTCGATTTTGTCGCGCCCCTCAAAACCGGCGAGCATCGCGCCGGTTCTCAGATCGACGCCATGCGCGCGGTGGAGCCCATCGAAAAACGCGGAGATGTCCGGCCCGGCGACGCGCTGCAGGACGCGCGCCTGCGCTTCGAGCACGGTCACTTCGCAGCCCGCCTTGCGCGCCGAGGCCGCGACCTCAAGACCGATATAGCCGGCGCCGACAATGACGATACGGCGCGCGCCCGACAACGCAGGGCGCAAGCGGTCGCTGTCGGCCGCCGTACGCAGATAATGGACGCCGGGAAGCTCCGCCCCCGGACAATTGAGCCGGCGCGGCGGCGCGCCGGTCGCGATGAGAAGGCGGTCATAGGCAATGGGCTCGCCCCCCTCGATCTCGACGCGCGCCTTCGCGCGGTCGATCGCCGCAGCGCGCACGCCCAGCCGAAGGTCAATTTCCGACTGCGCGTAGAAGGCGTCGGGCTTCAGCGCGAGCCGGTCCGCGCCAAGCGTCCCTTGCAAATAAGCTTTCGACAAGGGCGGGCGCTGATAGGGGGCTGCGGGTTCTTCGCCGAGAAGGACGATGCGGCCCTGAAAGCCGGCGGCGCGAAGGCTTTGCGCGCCCTGCGCCCCCGCCTGCCCCGCGCCGATGATGATCGCCTGCCCGCTCATTGAGGCGCTCGTCGCACAAGGGTTTGCCGCGGGTCAATTGCGCAAAGGAGAGGGCGGCGCGCCGCGGCCATCCTTCGAGACGCCTCGCTTTGCGAGGCTCCTCAGGATGAGGCGACTGTCAGTCAACGCCTCATCCTGAGGAGCGCGCCAACGGCGCGCGTCTCGAAGGATGGTCGCGGAGCCCCGCACGCCGTAATTCAATACCCATGGACGCGACCATCCCCCTCCCCGACGAAACGGCGACGCTAGCGCTGGGCGCCCGTCTCGGCCGTCTCCTGCGGGCGGGCGACATTGTCGCCCTGTCCGGCCCGCTCGGCGCCGGGAAGACATCCCTCGCCCGCGCCGCGATCGGCGCGCTGACCGGACGGGCCGAGGCGCCGAGCCCGACCTTCGGCCTTGTCGAGACCTATGATGCGCCCGGTTTTACGCTCTGGCATTTCGATCTTTATCGCCTCGAAAAGGCCGAAGAGGTCTGGGAGCTTGGCTTTGAAGAAGCCCTCGATGGCGGCGCGCTCCTCATCGAATGGCCCGAGAGGATCGCGGCGCTGCTGCCGGCGCAAACGCTTCTCATCCGTCTTACGCCCGAAACGGACGGCCGCCGGGCTCTTGTACGCGGCGGCGAAGAATGGTCAGCGCGGCTCATGGGCCTTTACGCTTCGGGAACAGGGCCCGCCTAAGGTTTGCAGATGACGACTATGGCTCACAAGACCGATGCCGCCGCGCAACGCGCCGGGGAACGTCGCGCCTTTCTCGACGCGTCGGGTTGGGGCGCGGCGACCGCGTTCCCGATGGCGGGCGACGCTTCGACGCGCAGCTATGAGCGCCTGACGCTCGGACCGAAAACCGCCGTCCTGATGAACGCCCCGCCGGCGGCCGAAAGCGCCGCCTGCCCCCCGGACGCCAGCCCCGCTGAACGCCGGCGCCTCGGCTATAATGCGATGGCGCGGCTCGCCGGCCCCAATCTCAACGCCTTCACGGCGATTGCCCGCGCGCTCAAAGGCGCCGGATTGTCCGCTCCCGGAATATACGCCGCCGATGCGGCGCGCGGCTTCGCCGTCATCGAAGATCTCGGCGACGACCTTTATGCGCGCGCCATTCCCGCCGGCGCCGACGAGGGCGAGCTTTACGCGAGCGCGATTGACGCGCTGCTCGCCCTGCATCGGGCCGCGCCAGCGGCGCCGTCCGATGTGGGATACAGAATGTTGACCTATGACCGCACGGCGATGGAGGCCGAGGTCATGCTGGTTCCCGACTGGTACTGGCCGCATCTGAAAGGCGAACCTGCGAGCGAGGCTGTGCGCACCGAGTATGTGGACGCTTGGACGGAGGCGCTGGCCAAACTCCCCAAGCCCTCGACGCTCGTGATGCGCGACTTTCACGCGGAAAACGTGCTGTGGCTCCCGGATCGCGACGGGCACCGGCGCGCGGGCGTCATCGATTTTCAGGACGGGCTGTTCGGCAATCCCGCTTACGACCTCGTCTCGCTGCTCGAAGACGCGCGCCGCGACGTTTCGCCCGACCTCGCCGAAGCGATGATCCGGCGCTATGCGGCGGGCGCTCGCGCCTTTTTAGCGTTCGACGAGGCGGCCTACCGGCGCGAATACGCGATCCTCGGCGCGCAGCGGAACGCCAAGATCCTCGGCATTTTCGCGCGCCTCATCCGCCGCGACGGCAAGCCGCGCTACGCCGATTTCTTCCCGCGCGTCGAAGGCCATTTCCGCCGCGATCTTCAGCATCCTGAATTATCGCAGGTCGCCGGCTTTTTCCGCCGCCATTTTCCGGAGCGGTTCTGATGCGCCCGCAAACCGCCATGGTGCTGGCCGCCGGGCTCGGCACGCGCATGCGGCCATTGACGGATCATTGGCCGAAGCCCCTCATCAAGGTCGCCGGCAAAGCGCTCATCGATCATACGCTCGACCGTTTCGCGGCGGCGGGCGTCGCCCGCGCCGTCGTCAATGTTCACTACCGCGCCGATCAGATGGAGGCGCATCTGAAAACGCGGCGCGCACCGGAGATCGTCATCTCCGACGAACGCGCGCTGCTGCTCGAAACGGGCGGCGGCCTGAAAAAGGCCGCGCCTTTTCTGGAAGAGGCGCCGGTCTACTGCACCAACACCGACGCGATCCTCGTCGACGGCGACGGGCCGGAGCCCTGCGCGGCGCTCTCTGCCGCCTGGCGCGACGAGACGATGGACGCGCTCCTTCTCCTTGTCCCGATCGGCCTTGCGAGCGGCTATGACGGCGCCGGCGATTTCGATCTCGGCGGCGATGGCGCGCTCGGCTGGCGCGAAGGAAATTCCGCGCCCTATGTTTACACAGGCCTGCAGATCATCCGGCCCGCCCTCCTCGACGGCGCACCCGACGGCCCCTTTTCGCTGCGCGTTTTGTGGGACAAAGCGCGCGCGAAAGGCCGCATGAAGGGGATCGTGCATCAGGGGCCGTGGATGCATGTCGGCGATCCTCAAGGACTTGCGCTCGCCGAGGCTTTTTTCGACAAGCAAGCGGATGATCAAATATCCCCGCAGCGCGTTTTTCTCTGAGCTCGTCGCCCCGCGTTATTTTTCGATTGATCCCGGGCGGCCTTTACTCGCTGATCTTGCCCGCGGGCTGATCGCGGCGTTCGGCGACGATCTGGCGCGCGCGGAAATCTACTTGCCGACGCGGCGCGCGGCGCGCGCGCTTGGCGAGGCGTTCCTTGACGCGCGCGCTGAAGACGGCGCCGCCGCGAGCCTCCTGCCCCGCATGCGCGCGATCGGCGACATTGATGAGGACGAACTGTCGGTGTTCGCCGGCGATGCGGCGGACGAGATCGACCTCGCCCCCGCTGTTTCCGGCGTCGCGCGAACGCTCGCCCTTGCAAGACTTGTTGCTGCGAAGGATAAGGCTTTCGACGGCCATGAAAACTGGCCGGCGGCGCTCGCCGCCGCGCGCGAACTCGGGCGCCTCCTTGATTCTCTTTATGCGGAGGAAGTCGATCCGGCGCGCATCGCCGAAATCGACGCTGGCGCGTTCGCCGAGCACTGGCAGGTGTCGCGCCGGTTTCTGGAAATCGTCACGGCGGCATGGCCTGCCTTTCTTGAGGCGAAGGGGCGCTGCGATCCGGCCTGGCGCCGGGCGCATCTCATCAATCTCAAGGCCGACCGCCTCCTCGCCTCGACGCCCGCTCATCCTGTCATCATCGCCGGAACGACGGCGAGCGCGCCGTCGGTTGCGCGTCTCGTAAAGGCTGTCGCGGCCGCGCCCCTCGGCGCCGCTGTGCTGCCGGGCGTTGACCGCGAGATTGACGCGAACGCCTTCGCGGCGATTGAGGACGCGCACCCGCAAGCGGGACTTAAGGCGCTGCTGGCGGCGATCGAGCGAACGCCGCGCGAGATTGTGCCGTGGCCGGGCTCCGGAGAAGGGGCGCCCCGCGCGGACCTCCTCCGCCTCGCGCTGCGCCCGGCGCAGGCGACGGACGAGTGGCGGCGGCTAATCGGCGAAGCGACGATGGCGGACCCGTCTCTTGGGGCCGCCGCAGCGGGCCTTGCGCTGATCGAAGCCGACACCGAAGACGCCGAAGCGCTGATCGTCGCCATGCTGTTCCGCGAAACGCTGGAGACCGACGGCGCGACGGCGATGCTGGTGACGCCCGACCGCACGCTCGCGCGGCGCGTCGCGCTGAAGATGCGGCGCTGGGGCGTGACGGTCGATGACTCCGGGGGCGTTCCTTTCGCCAACACGCCGTGTGGGACATTTTTGCGGCTGGTCGCCGGCTTTCTCGCCGATCCGGGCGATCCGGTCGCGACGCTTGCGCTCTTGCGTCATCCGTTGGCGAGGCTTGGACTCGACGACGGGACGCGTGCGCGCGCCGTCGATGCGCTTGATCGCGCCTTGCGCGGCGTCCGGCCGGCAAATGGGCTTGACGGCGTCGCCATGTCACCCGCGGCGGACAGCGACGCGCTGACAGCGCGCACCGTTCTGCAGGAAGCCTCATCGCTTTACGCCGCCGCGACAGGCGCGCCTTTCGCCAACCGCCTGCGCGCGCATCTTGGCGCGAGCGCGCTGATCGCTGGCGTTGGGCTGTGGACGGGCGATGACGGCGCGGCGGGCGCGGCGCTACTCGATGACATTCTGCAAAATGAAGACGGATTGAACGCCATCGGCGCCGGCGCCTATCGCGACGTCTTCGACGCGCTGATCGCCGGCGCCGTCGTGCGCCGCCGCAGCGACGCGCATCCGCGCCTGTCGATCTTGGGTCCGCTCGAAGCGCGGCTCCTCAGCGCCGATCACGTGATCCTTGGCGGGCTCAATGAGGGCGTGTGGCCGCAAGGCGCGCCCGCCGATCCCTTCCTGTCGCGCGCGATGCGGGAGTTTGTCGGCTTGCCGTCGCCCGAACGGCGCATCGGCCTTTCCGCGCACGACTTCGCGCAAGGCGCCTCAGCCCCTCGCGTGACGCTGACGCGCGCCAAGCGCACGGGCGGCGCGCCGTCGAAGCCCTCGCGCTGGATCGTCCGTCTCAGGAATATTCTTGACGGCGCCAAGGCGCTGTCGCGCGTCGATCAGTCGGCGCTGTGGGGCGCGCGCGCGGCGGCGCTCGACCGGCCGGACAAGGTGACGCCCGCCGAAGCGCCGCGCCCGCGCGCAGGCAAGGACCGGCGGCCGGCCGAGCTCCCTGTCACCGATGTCGAGAAGTGGATCCGCGATCCTTACGCGATCTACGCCAAGCGGCTCCTCAAATTGCGCGCGCTTGACGATCCCGGCGCGCCGGTCGGCCCGCGCGAGGTCGGCTCGCTTCTTCACTGCGTCTTCGAGCGCGCCGCCAAGGCGCCGTCGGCGCTTTCCATTGAAGCGCTGCGCGCGATCCTTGACGACGAAGCGCCGCGCAAAGGCCTTGCCGGGGCCGACCGGGCCTTCTGGTCGGCCTCCCTCGAAGAAGCGCTGCAATGGTTCGAAGGGTTCGACGCGGAGCGCCGCACGACCGGCGCCGCCTATGTCGAGCAAAAGGGCGCCATGACGCTCGCCGATGTCGATCCGCCTTTCACGCTGACGGCGCGTGCTGACCGCGTCGATGTCCTGACCAATGGCGAGGCGGCGATCTTCGACTACAAGACGAAGGCCCTGCCGACCGACAAACAGGACAAGGCGAATTTTTCCCCGCAATTGCCGCTGACGGGCGCTATCCTGGAAGCAGGGGGATTTCCCGGCGTCCCCGCGAAAGGCGTCAGCGAATACCGCTATCTCAGAATGACGGGGCGCGAAGGCGACGTCGCCAAAGACGAGTTCGGCGCCTCGGGCGACGAGGCGCGCGAGGCGATCCGTCGCGCCGAAGAAGAGCTGCGCCGCTGGATCGCGCGCTTCGACGATCCCAACAACGCCTATCTCAGCAAGCCGCGCGCGCAATTCATCAAGAAAAGCGGGCGCGGCAACGCCGATATCGAAACGGACTACGATCAGCTCGCAAGGCGGCGCGAATGGATGGTGAGCGATGACGCCGAGAGCGAAGGCGAATGACCGCAGCGAAGCACATCGAGGAGACGACGAAGGCGCAACGCCTCGCCGCGAGCCCGTCGCTGTCCGCCTTCGTGCCGGCGAACGCCGGCGCGGGCAAAACCCGCGTCTTGACGAACCGCGTGGCGCGATTGCTGCTGGACGGCGCGGCGCCGTCCGCGATCCTTTGCATCACCTTCACCAAGGCGGCGGCGGCGGAGATGGCCGATCGCCTCTTCAAGCTGCTCGGCGGTTTTGCGCTGGCCGATGACGCAGCCCTTTCGGCGGCGCTTCAGGAGCTTGACGGCGACAAGGCGCTTACGCGCGGGGCCGACGAGCTCTCGCGGGCACGGCGGCTCTTTGCGCGCGCGCTCGAAACGCCGGGCGGCCTGAAAATTCAAACCATCCATTCCTTCTGCGAAAGCGTGTTGAAGCGCTTTCCATTGGAGGCCGGCGTCGCGCCGGGTTTTTCGGTCATTGACGCGCTCGAAGCCGCGCGCCTTGCGAAGGAAGCCGTGACGCGTGTCGCCGAGGACGCGGCGAACGATCCCGCCTTCCTGCATCTTCTGACCCGTATGAATGGCGGTTCCTTGCGCGATCTGCTTGAAGGCGCCGCGACGGCGCGGCGGCGCGATTTCGCAGCGACGACGCAAGACTGGGCGAGCCTCGCCGAGGCGGCGCGCGCCGAATTGGGCGTAGCGAAAGGCGAAACGGTCGACGGCCTCAAGCAGGAGATCCTTGCTTTAGTCGACCCAAGCGGCATCGAATGGGCGACGGCAGCGCTTGAAGAGACTGGCGGCGCGCCAGCGACCATCGCGCCATTTCTGCGCGCTTATCTTGCTGCAACGGATGACGCCGCGCGCTTTGAGGCGCTGCTCGCGTTCTTCACGACCATGGCCGGCACGCCGCGCCAAAAGCTGGCGACCGCTGCGACCGCCAAAATAGATCCTCAGGTCGGGCCCTATCTCGATTCAGCGAAAAAAGACTTCATCAGGAGGCTGGAACGCCTTCGCGCAGTGCAGGTTTTTGAAGATACGCGCGCGCTCTACGCCGTCCTCGAGCGTATCTTCGCGGCCTACGGCAAGGCGAAAACGGCGCGCGCCGCGCTCGACTTCGACGACCTTATCGTGCTGGCGCGCAGACTTCTCTCAGGCGACGGCGCCGCCTGGGCGCTCTACAAGCTCGATCAGGGCCTTGATCACATCCTTCTCGACGAGGCGCAGGATACGGGCCCCGAGGCGTGGGATGTCATCGAGCGACCGCTTGATGAATTTCTCGCCGGCAAGGGCGCACACGAGGGGGCGCGCACATTCTTCGCGGTCGGCGACAAGAAGCAGTCGATCTATTCCTTTCAAGGCGCCGACGCCAAACTGTTCGACGGCAAGGCGATCGATCTTGGCGAAAAGATCGCCGCCGCCGGCCCTTTCAAGAATCTGCCGTTGAAAGCCTCGTTCCGCACGACGGCGCCGGTGCTGCAGTTTGTAGACGCCCTGTTCTCGCGCCCGGAAGTCTGGGAAGGCGTCAGCGATACGGCGCCCGAGCATCACTGCACGCGCGACGGCATGGCGGGCAGCGTAGAGATCTGGCCGCTGGTCCAGCATTCAGACGCTGAGGCTGTAAACGCCTGGGACGCGCCGTTCGATCAGGCGTCAGCGACCAACCCCAAGCGCGTTCTCGCCGACGCGGTCGCGGCGAAAATCAAAGGCTGGCTTGACGCCGGCGCCATGCTCGACTCGCAAGGACGCCCGATTTCGGCCGGCGACATCATGATCCTCGTCCAGAAGCGCGGGGCGCTTTTTCACGAGATGATCCGCGCGCTCGCACGCCGCGCCGTCGCGGTCGCCGGCGCCGACAAGATGAAGCTCGTCGAGGACCAAGGCGTTCTCGATCTCCTCTCCTTCGCGCGCACCGCGCTGTTTGAGGGCGACGACCTTTCGCTCGCCGAAACATTGAAGAGCCCCTTCTTCAATGTCAGCGAAGACAGCCTCTTCGACCTCGCTCATGCGCGCGAAGGCCGCCTGTGGCGCGCGCTCGTCAACCGCAAGGAAGAACGCGATGATTGGCGGGCGGCCGCGCACGGCATTGCGCTGGCGCGCGCCGTCGCGCTCAAGGACGGTCCGGTCGCGTTTTTCATGCACCTTCTTGAAACAGGCGAACCGCCGGGTTGGCGGCGCATCGCGGCGCGTCTCGGCGCGCCGTCGCGTGAGCCGATCGAGGAATTTTTGCGGCTCGCGCTCGATTTCGAAACCTCGAATCCGAGAAGTCTCAGGCTTTTCCTCGACGCTGTTTCGGCGTCAGACGCGGAAGCGAACCGCGACAGCGCCGAAGCCGGCGACAGCGTGCGCGTGATGACGGCGCACAAGGCGAAGGGTCTCGAAGCGCCGATCGTCTTCATCCTCGACGCGCATCTGCCGCCGAAAACGGGAAGCGACGGCGCCCTCATTGCCGCCGAAGGCGAGAGAGGCGCTCGCATCCCCTTTTTGGCGATTGGCGAGGGCAAGCTCGCGCCGGCGGTCGAAGCGGCGTTCGAGCAAAAGAAAAGCGCGGCCTGGGACGAATACCGGCGCGTGCTCTACGTCGCGGCGACGCGCGCGAAGGACCGGCTCTATGTCTGCGGGCATCAGCACGGCAAGGGCGATCCGCAAAAACCAGACGCAAACCGAAAGACCTGGCACGCGCTTGCGCTTGATGCGATGGGCCCGGAATGGGAGACGGGGGAAGAAAAATTCGGCCGCAAAGTGCGCCGCATCGCTTCAGCGCAGACAGCGCCGCCAAAGCGCGACCGTGACAGCGCCGCCGGCGCCGTCGATGCGGATATTCCGGTTTACGTCAGAGCGCCGGCGCCCGCCGAAACGCGGCTGCGCCGCCTGTCGCCGTCGATGCTTGCGCCGTTGGACGATGACGCCGCCTATGCGCCCGGACGGCGCGAGGACGCGTTCCTCCGTGGACGGATCTTGCACCGGCTCTTAGAACTTCTCCCCGAGATCGAACCCGAAGCGCGGGGCGCGGCGGCGGAGCGCCTCGTGCGGCGAATGGGCGAGAATCTCGGCGCGGAAATGTGCGCCGCCCTCGTCAAAGAGGCGATGCGTGTCCTCGACGACCCGCGCTTCGCGCCCGTGTTCGCCCCCGGCGGTCTCGCCGAAGCCGCCATCGGCGGGATCCCGAAAGACGCGCGTGCGGGGCTTTCCCTGTCGGGCCAGATCGACCGCCTTGTCGTGCTCGAGGACCGCATCCTGATCGTCGACTACAAGACCAACCGCCCGCCGCCCACGAATATCGAAGATGTCGCTCCCGGCTATATCGCGCAGCTCGCCGCCTATCGCGGCCTGCTTCAGGAAATCTATCCCGGCCGTCAGATCGAGGCGGCGCTCCTGTGGACCTATGACGCGCGGCTGATGCCGGTTCCCGCCAGCGCTCTCGACCAAGCGCATCGTTTGACGCTTGCGTGATCGGGCGTTGATCTGACGGGCGGCGCCCCTATGTTGCGTGGGCAGCAACGGCCGCGGCGCGGCCCATCGAGGAATTCCATGGCTACGAAGCCCGTCACCGACCAGTCTTTCGCGGACGATGTTCTGAAATCCGGCCAGCCCGTTCTCGTCGATTTCTGGGCGGAGTGGTGCGGGCCCTGCAAACAGATCGGCCCGGCGCTTGAAGAGCTCTCGACGGAATTCGCCGGCCAATTGACGATCGCCAAGGTCAATATCGACGACAATCCGGAAACGCCCGGTCGCCTCGGCGTGCGCGGCATTCCGACCCTGATGATCTTCAAGGACGGCAAGCTGACCGCAACGAAAGTCGGCGCTGCGCCGAAATCGGCGCTCGCCGCCTGGATCCGAAGCGAGATCGGCGCGCCTGCGAAAACCGCTTAGGCGTTATCCCGAAGAACGTCGCCGGCGAGATAAAGCGATCCGCAAATGAGGACGCGCGCCGCGCCGCCGCCATGCGCGAGCGATGCGGCTTCAAGGAGCGATCCGCAAGAATAGGCCGGAATGCCGGCGCGTTCGGCCGCCGCCGCAACATCGTCCGGCGTTCGCGATCCTGAGTGTCCCGCCTGCACGGCGAAGACGGTTGAGGCAAGGCCCGAGAACGCGGCGAAGAAGCCGTCGATGTCCTTGTTCTGCTGCATCCCGGTGATGAGGATGAGGGGCCGCGAATTGCGCTCCTCCATATCGGCGAGCGCGGCCGCGAGCGCGCGCGCCGCGTGCGGATTGTGCCCGCCGTCCAGCCATAATTCCGAGCGGGGGCCGAGCGCCTCGACGAGCGGGCCCGACTTCAGGCGCTGCAGGCGCGCCGGCCAGCGCGCGCCCTGCAGTCCCGCCGAAAGGATTTCATCCGTAATCGGAAGACCGGCCGCGCGGATCGCGGCGACTGCGAGCGCGGCGTTCATGAATTGATGGGCGCCGGGAAGACGCGGCGCGGAGAGGTCGCAAAGACCGTCGTCATCCTGATAGATGAGACGCCCGTTCTCCGCCCACGCATTCCACGCCGAGCCGAACGCGAACAGCGGCGCGTCGACGCGCCGCGCTTCGCGCTCGAACACCGCCATCGCATCCGCCGTCTGCGGGCCGATGACGGCGGGCGCGCCCGTGCGGAAAATGCCGGCCTTTTCGCCGGCGACCGCCGCCAGCGTGTCGCCGAGAAACTCCTGGTGATCGAGCGCGATCGGCGTCACCGCCGCGGCGAGCGGGCGCTCGATGACGTTCGTCGCGTCAAGACGCCCGCCGAGACCGACCTCCATCACGAGATAGTCCGCAGGCGTCTCGGCAAAGGCGAGGAACGCCGCTGCGGTGATCGTTTCAAAGAGCGTCAGATCGTCGTCGCCCGCCGCCGCGTCGACGCGTGCGATCGCCGCGATGAACGCCTCGTCCGCGATCTCGGCGCCGGCGAGAACGACGCGCTCGCGATAATGAACGAGATGGGGCGAGGTGTAGGCGTGAACCTTTGCGCCGGAGGCTTCGAGAATTGCGCGGATATAGGCGCAGGTCGAGCCTTTGCCGTTTGTCCCCGCGACGTGGAAAACCGGCGGCAGGCGATGGTGCGGCGCGCCGAGACGGTCGAGCGTTCTGACGATGCGCGAAAGCCCGAGATCGATGAGCGCCGGGCGGCGCACTGCGACCTTTTCAAGCGCCGCGGCGACAGGGTCCAAGGGGGCGGGCTTTCCTTATTCGGCGGCGCGCGCAACGGCGCCGCCGCGCTCGCCCGCGCGTTCGCCCGATTTCGTCAGCACACGAATGAGGCGCGCTAGCGTCGCCTTCAGTTCCGGGCGCGGCACGACAAGGTCGACCATGCCTTTTTCCTGCAGGAACTCGGCGCGCTGGAAGCCTTCGGGAAGCTTCTCGCGGATCGTCTGTTCGATAACGCGCGGGCCCGCGAAGCCGATCAGGGCGCCGGGTTCGGCGATATGAATGTCGCCGAGCATCGCGAAGGAGGCGGTGACGCCGCCGGTCGTCGGATGGGTGAGAACGACGATGTAAGGGAGCGCAGCTTCGCGCATCATCTGCACGGCGATCGTCGTTCGCGGCATCTGCATGAGGGACAAGATGCCCTCCTGCATGCGCGCGCCGCCCGAGGCGGTGAAGGCGATCAGCGGCGCGCGGCGTTCGACGGCGGTCTCCGCCGCGCGGATCATCGTCTCGCCGAGCGCCATGCCCATCGAGCCGCCCATGAACTCGAAATCCTGGACCGCGGCGACGGCGGTCATCCCCTCGATCGCGCCGACAGCGGCGATCATCGCGTCCTGCCGGCCGGTCTTGCGGCGATATTCCTTCAGGCGATCGGCGTATTTTTTTTCGTCCTTGAAGCCGAGCGGGTCTTCCGGCGGCGGCGGCACGTCAATGACCGCGTAACGCGCCTCGTCGAAGAGCGCGCCAAGGCGCGCTTCCGCCGGCTGTTTCAGGTGGTGGCCGCAGTTGGCGCAGACGTTGAGCGCAGCTTCGAGGTCCTTGCCGAACAGCATCTCGCCGCAGCCCGGGCACTTCACCCACAGAGAATCCGAGGCGTCGTCCGGCTTGCGGAACATCGCCTTGATGCCGGGCGGCGTCAGATTTGAGAGCCAGCTCATCCGTCGTCTCCCTCGGGCGCCGTCAAAGACGGGCGCGCCGAACAGCCCCCGAAAGCAAGCGCGTCAGCGCGAGCACCGCGTTGACGCCACTATCGGCCCCGCCGCCTGCAGGCTCAACCCCGCGCGGGCCCTTGGACGGCGGCAAATTCGCCGCCAGCGCCTCGACAAGCGCCGAGCCGACGACGACGAGATCGGCGATTTTCGCGGTCTCAGCCGCCGCTTGCGGCGTTTTGATCCCGAAACCGACCCCCACTGGCAAGGGCGACGCCATCCTGATCCGGGCGACCGCGGCGTCAACCGCAGGGCGCGCGCCGGTTCCGGCGCCGGTCACGCCGGCGACCGAAACATAATAGATAAAGCCCGAGGTATTTTTCAGAACGGCGGGCAGGCGCGCGTCATCGGTCGTCGGTGTCGCGAGGCGGATGAAATCAAGGCCCGCCGCGCGCGCCGGCAGGCAAAGCTCGGCATCTTCTTCCGGCGGCAGATCGACGACAATCAGCCCATCGACGCCCGCTTCCCGGGCGTCCGCGACGAAGCGCGCAACGCCATAAGCGTCGAAAGGATTGTAATAGCCCATCAGGACAATCGGCGTCCGGTCGTCTCCGTTACGAAACGATCGAACCATCGACAGCGTCTTGGCGAGGGTTTGTCCGGCGTCGAGGGCTCTGAGGCCCGCCGCCTGGATCGCCGGTCCGTCGGCCATCGGGTCGGTGAAGGCGACGCCGAGTTCAATCAGATCGGCGCCGGCTTCCGGCAGCGCTTTCAGCAGCGACAGGCTGCGGTCGTAATCAGGATCGCCGCCCATTATGAACGGCGCAAAGCCTGACCGGCCCTCGCGGGCGAGCGCGTCAAACAGGCGGGCGATGCGGGACAAGGAACCTCAAGGGACGAAAGGCCCTACCTACAACGCCCGCCGCTTGTTTCAAGCGTTACGCGCGCACGTAGATGCGAACGCCATTATACGTCCGGTAGTTCATGCGCATCTCGCGGTCATAAGAAAAGCTGAGACGCGGCGCGCGCCAGTCGCCGCGGCGGCGCTCATAGCGGTCGGGAACATATTTGAACGCCGAGCGCGGGCATACCGTGACAGAGCGGTCGCGCCGGGACTCGCGCCGGTCATAGCGGTCCTCTCGCACGTCGCGGCGGCTATAGTCATACCGCTCGTCGCGGCGCGACTCGCGCGCGTCGCGGCGGTCTTCCCGCGTATCGGCGCAGCGCGAGCGGTCTAGGCGCCATTCCCCGGCAAAGGCGGGCGCAGCGCCAAGCATGAGGCCGGCGCCGAGCAGTGCGGCGGCGGCTTTCTTGGTGAACGACAACATAACAAGACCTCCACTGCAGGCGGCCCCCGTGAGCCGCCTTGCTCCAGTAGAACGGCCGGTGCCGGTCATTCCCGCCGCGGCGGGCGAAGGTCTTTTCAGGGTCTTTTTACGGCGAAACGGCGCCCATGCCGGCGGCGGCGGCAAAATCATCCTTGCGCGCGGGCAGCCACTGGCCGAGCGCGCCGGCGATAATCGCTTTCTGGTCCGGGGTCAGCGGCCCTTCGTTTTTGAGATCCTCGATCAGGCGATCGACATTGTCGGCGCCGCCGATCATGCGGGCGCCGCCGCCCGAGTCGCCGTCAAGGCGCATCAGCGCGGCCTCGCCCGACCAGCGCAGCCATTCCGGGCGCTCCCCATCCCGCGGAACGCCGTTCGGATCGCCGCTGCGCGCAAAGTCCCCCCAATAGCCGCCCATCTGCCGCGAGAGCTTTTCACGCTCCTCCGCCGTCGCCTTCGTCCACATGACGGGATCGAGGCGCCCGAGCAGCTCGAACCGGTTCATCACGAACGGAATTTCGATCGCATGCGCGGCGCCGAGAAGTTTCTTGAGGTCCGTCCACAAAAATCGTCCGCCTTCGTCCCAATCGAAGCGATAGGCGTAAACGTCCGCATGGCCGGCGCCGGTCATCAGCGCGGCGGGCTCATCGACCGAGCGGATGCGCCATAGACGGCTCTGATAGTCCGCGAGGCGATCATAGAAATGCGCGTCCTTCGGGGTCAGGAAGACGCCGAGCGTCCTATTGACGAGGCGCGGATCGACCATCTGGAAAAGCTTCATCTCGTCGCGATTGGTGCCCGTGATGACGGGGACGGCGTTGAACAGCGCCGGATCCTCGAACGCGGCGCGCAATCCTTCCGCCGGGAGCGCGACGCCGTCGGCGATCATGCGCGGCATGCTGGAAAACCCGCCGGCGTCGAGCGAATAGGCGTCGAAGAGCGCACTGACAGGGACCGCGCGGAGCGCTTCAGCGCCGGCGGCGCCGAGACGATCGGCGACGGCGCGCGCGGGATTGAGGTCCGGTCCGCCGCCCGCTTCGGCCTCCTCCAGCGGGACAGAATCGAAAAGCCCGGACTGAATGATGGCGCGGTGAAAAAGACCCTTCGCGCGCGGGCTCGCCAAGAGGCCGGCGACGTTATGACCGCCGGCGCTTTCGCCGAAAATCGTCACGCGCCCGGCGTCGCCGCCGAACGCGGCCGCGTTCGCCTTTGTCCATTCGAGCGCGGCGACGAGATCGAGGAGCGTGAAAGAGGCGGCGGCGTCATCGGCGCTTTCGGCGGCGTCGCGGATTGATTGGTGTGCGAACCATCCGAGCGGGCCGAGCCGGTACTGCGCGACGATGACGACGACATTTTCGTTGGCGGCAAGATTTGAGGGATCATACTGTTTCGCCGATCCCCAGACATTGCCCCCGCCATGGATCCAGACCATGACCGGCGTCGTCGCGGGGTCGGCGCCCGCCGGCGCATAGACGTCGAGATAAAGGCAGTCTTCCGATCCTTGCAGCGTTCCGGGCTCATAGCCTTCATCGGCGTTGAAGACATTCGTCAGCTGCGGACAGGGCGGCGCGTGATCGAGCGCGGCGCGCGTTCCCGTCCAGGGCGCAGGCGCGCGCGGCGCGCGCCAGCGAAGATCGCCGACCGGCGCCTGCGCGAAGGGCAGGCCGCGCCATACCCGAACGCCGTTCGGAGCGGTGAAGCCGATCGCCTCGCCCTGCGCAATAAGGACTTTGGTCGCCGGGTCGGCGACCGGCGCGGGCGCCGGCGCCGGATTTCGTCCGCAGGCGGACAGAACAGTCAGCGCGACGAGAACGGCGAGGCGATGGTGGCGCATTGATCGGCGCTCCGTGGAAAAGCTGCGGGAGAGTGCCTATCGCGTGCGGCTCTGTCCACGCCGGGACGCCGTTTCAGCGCCGCGCGTCGAGGTCTTCGCCGAGGACCGTGTTGAGCGCGGCGAGCGCCGCGGCCGCCTTGCCGAAATCGGCCTCGCCAGTTTTCGGGATCAGCCGGTCGATGACGTCAAGCTCGCGCCGCTGGATTTCGACGCAGACATCGATGCCCTGCTGGGTGAGCACATAGATTTTCGGCGGCCCGGCCTCGGGGCTCGGTTCGGTGCGGACGAGCCCCCGCGCGACCAATCCGTCGAGGAGCGGCTCGACGATTTCCCGGCTGACGGGCTTTCGCATAGCGAAATCCGGGGCCGAACGCTGTCCGTCAACGAAAAGGGTGCGCAAGGCGCCGCGTTCAGGCGGCCCGAGGCCCAGATCGGCGAACATCTCGCCGGCGAAGGCCGACAACCGGAAAAAGGCGAGCGGGATCTCGTTGACAAGAGCGAGGACGTCGCGCGCGCGGCCGGGTTCAGGGTCGTACATAGACCTTGGACTTTGGGAGCGCCCTGCCGAATGTCAATAACGCCCCCGGTCAGGAGCGGCCGATTATCGCCGCGTCATGCGCGCGCGGCGATCGCCCTGAACGGCACCATCTTGCGGTTCGCTTCGTCCCAGAGCGCAAGGCTTGCGCATTTTAGGCTGTCGCCGATCGTCATTTTCGGCAGCGCCTTCAGATCCTCGCTCGCGCGGTAACATTCCGGGAGACGGTAATTCGGAATGCCGCTCGCCAGATGATGGATGTGGTGAAGGCCGATATTGCCGGTCAGCCAGCGCAGGACCGGCGTCGGGAGATGATAATGCGAGGAGCCAAAGACCGCGGCCTCGGCATAGGTCCATTCGGGCTTTCGCGCCCAGAAAGCGTCTTCATACTGGTGCTGGACGAAAAAGAGCCAGGTGCCGATCCACGCCGCGATGGAGACTGTCGGCAAAATGGCGAGCGCGATCGCGCCCCAGCCGAAAGCGAGGCCGAGCCCGCCGTAAACGACGACAAGCGCGACATTGAGCGCGGCGACGCTCTTCCAGATCTGGCCGAGCTTGAGGCCGTGATAGGTCTCGGAGAACGGCATCGCCCCGGCGAGCGGCAGGCGCTGCAGGATGAAGAAATAAACCGGCGCGCCGAAAAAGATCATGAAGATCATGTTGCGATAGGCGCGATAGAAAAACTGGTTCATCGGCGAGAGCGCCTTGAACTCCTCGACAGTGAGCGTGTCGACCGCGCCGACGCCGCGGCGGTCGAGATCGCCTGAGCCCGCGTGATGGCGGTTATGCGCATCGCGCCAGAAGCCGTAAGGCGTGAAGGTCAGCATGCTGATCAAAAAGCCGAGCGTGTCGTTCGCCCGGCGCGACTTGAAATAGCTGCCGTGGCCGCAATCATGCTGGATCGTGAAGAGTTTCACGAGAACGCCGGCCGCAATAGGCGAGACCAGCAGCGCAAAGCCCCATTCGCCGGAAGCGCCGAGCGCCATCATGCCGGCGACGAGCGCGACGTAAATCGCCAGTGTGACGCCCGCCTGGCTTAGCGAGCGCGACAGCTGCGCGCCCTGGAACGACTTGCAGTGATCGACGATGCGGCGAAGCTGCGCGGCGCGGTCACGCGCGGCCTCGGCAAAGTGCGCGCCCATGGCGGACGCCGGGTTTTGGACGGCGGAGACAGACTTCAACAAGATAGCCCCTCAAGGTTCATGCACGAACGAAACCGCATGACCCGCAAAGGACCGGCGGCAAGCTCAGGATCAACGCGCTTTGTTTAAAGAATTTTGAAGGCCGCTCGCAACTAGCCGCGCTCACATGGCGGTTTTGTGAAAATCAGACGCCGCCAAAATGCGGCATCACGGAAAAAATGTCCTTGTCGCCGCGCCCGCAGAGGTTGACGAGAACGATCCCGTCTCGCGGCAGGCTGGCGGCCTTGTCAAGCGCGCGGGCGAGCGCATGGGCGGGCTCAAGCGCCGGGATAATCCCTTCGAGCTTGGAGCAAAGCCCAAACATTTCAAGGGCCTCGGCATCGGTCGCGGACTGGTAGGTCGCCCGCCCGATGTCGTGGAGCCAGGAATGTTCCGGCCCGATGCCCGGATAGTCGAGCCCCGCCGAAATCGAGTGCCCTTCTCGGATCTGACCGTCCTCGTCCTGCAATAGATACGTCCTGTTGCCATGCAGCACACCGGGCCGGCCGCCTGACAGGGAAGCCGCATGGTCTGGCGTATCGAGACCCCGACCGCCCGCCTCGACGCCGATGATTTCGACACCGGGATCATCGAGGAAGGGGTGAAAGAGCCCGATCGCGTTCGAGCCGCCGCCC
>CAZHUI010000017.1:0-44013 GCA_964535605.1 uncultured Caulobacterales bacterium | reverse complement strand
ATTCTCGTCAACATCTTCGGCGGCATCATGCGCTGCGACACCATCGCGGAGGGCATTATCGCTGCGGTGAAAGAGGTGGGACTGAAAGTGCCGCTGGTCGTGCGGCTTGAAGGGACCAATGTCGAATTGGGCAAGAAAATTTTGAACGAGAGCGGCTTGGCGATCACCTCGGCGGATGATCTCGAAGACGCGGCGGCGAAGATTGTGAAGGCGGTGGGGTGAGTGACATTCGTTTCACTCTTAATCTCAATTCGAGCCATTCCAACTCAGCAAAGCCGGCAACGAAAAAATTACCCGCTCTAAATCATCTGCAGAGTCTCATTCCCAAGGATAACGCTCGATACGACCAAGACCGCCGAATTCGGAATCTACTTTCGGGTCTTCGAAGACGGTTATAGTCCAATGGGGCTTTGCGCCAAACGCACCAATTGGGTGCTGAGCCCAGCTATGAATGAAATACTCGTCTTCAGAAGCTCTATAGCCATATGTTTTCGCCCAAAGAGCTGCAATGAGATAATCTTGTTCTTTGATAATTGATTGGAGCTTCAAATGGTTTTCCGTAACGTTTTTCATCACAGCAAAGTCTGCCGCTGATCGGGAAGTGGCCTCGCTTCCGAAGCAACGATTCACCTCTCTTTGAAGAGCAAACGCAACCAATACTGGCCAGATGATTGAAACTGCGCCAATCGTCAAAAGCCACAAATTCATGATTTCTTTCCTGTCTGATAAACTCAGAATCGGCAGGACTGGTAAATGTTCCGTCAACCTTGAATACGGAAACGTCGTTGACTCTAACAGGCCCGCACATAATATGTGCGCATGAAAAACCTTACGCTCCGCATCGACGAAAAGACGCTCGCCGCAGCGCGCAAGGTCGCCGCCTTGCGCGGGACGACTGTCGCCAAGCTGGTGCGGGAATTTCTGGAAAAGCTTGTGGCGGAGGATGGCGCGCCAGCGGAAGAATCCGAGGCGCAGCGAAAAGCGCGCATGGCGCTCGTCGACCTGGCGGAGCGAGCGAGCGCGCGGTCGGTCGACTGGAAATGGAACCGCGACGAAATTTACGATGAACGGCTGTCGCGTCTTGGCGGTGACGCCGGCGCGGCTCCCGGCTTCGCCGAGGCGCCGCGCGGCGAGGATGGCGGCGCAAGCGCCAGCCCTGCCGAGGACGCGCTCTTCCGTGCGCTGACGACAGTGACCGACGACCAGCCGGAGCCGGGCCACGACGAATGGTTCCGGCGGCAGGTGCAAAAGGCCCTTGACGACAAGAAGGCGGGCAAGTCGCAATACGAAGATTTTGACAAGGTCGCGGCGAAGTTCGGATTTAATGCACGTTAGATTCTCGCGTCGCGCGCGAAGCGATTTGCGGTCAATCACAAGCTATATCGCAGAACGTAACCCTCGCGCGGCCGAACGCGTCATCGACAAGATCTTTCTTGCGATCTTGCAGCTGGAGTCTTTTCCGCTTCTCGGCCGTCCAGGCCGTATGGAGAGAACACGGGAACTGGTGACGCGGGGGCTGCCGTTTATCGTGATCTACGCGCTTACAGATGAGTATCACATCGACGTAGAACGCGTGCTTCATGGCGCGCAATCCTGGCCGCCCGAGGACGATGAATGACGACCCCCTCCGACTTCGCCTTCCTTCACCCTCTCCGCGTGCGCTGGAGCGAGTGCGACGCGCAGGGCATCGTCTTCAATGTCAATTATTTCCTCTATTACGACATCGCCGTGTGGGAATGGACGCGCGCGCTTGGCTACGCGTCTTGGGACACGGCGCCGGAGTTTCTGACCGCGCATGCCGAATGCGACTTTAAGGGCTCGGCGTTTTTCGACGATGAATTGCGCATCGGCATTCGCGCCGCGCGCATCGGGACGAAATCGCTCGATTGCGCCTGCGCCGTTTTCCGGGGCGACTCGCTGCTGAACGAAGGCAAGCTCACCTACATCTATGTGAAGAAGGGCACGCGCGAGACCGCGCCGCTGCCCGAGGACAATATTCAGCGTTTGATGCAATTTGAGCGGATCGCGCCGGCGCGCAAATAGCGCCGCGCGCGTGATGCAGGTCACGCCGTTCCGCTCCGGCGGACGTTAGGTTTTTTCCGTATAAAGACGTGGTGCGTCCTTCGCTTGTCGAAAGGAGGCCTTTATGCCCGATCCAAACGCCATTGTCGGCTGGGTCGAACGCCTGATCCCGCCTGTTGGCGAGCCGAAGCGCGGCGACGAGCGGCAGGGCCGCGTTCTTTCCTTCGCGAACGGACGAAGCGTCGCCTTCGATCCCGCTGACCCGAAGGCCGATGCGCTCGCGCGCGTTATCGACAGCGCATCGCGATTGAAACGTCCCGTTTACATCGAGGTCGATCCGCAGTCCGGCTATCTGAAGCGCTTGTTATTGCCTGACCTGTCGCGCCCGCGCGAATTGCGCGCGGCTGACGGCGGCGTCGATGTGATGCTGGAGCAAAGCCACGCGATCCGGCGCCTCAGCCGCACGCATCCCGATTTCGCCGAATTCGAGAAGCTGCTGCGCGGGCGCGACTGGCTGATCGTCACGCCGGACGGCGCCGACATCATCGACGTGCGCGGCTTCAAGCCAGGGCCGGACGGCGACCTGCCGCCGAAACTTCGCCGGCCGCCTTTCTTTCTCGAGTGGTGGCGATGGTTCTGGCGTTGGCCGATCTGGCCATGGCGCTGGTGGTTTGGCTGCGTGTCAAAGACCTATGCGCAGCAGGTGTTCGACCAGATGAGCGCGACGATCTGCGCGCCACTGACAGCGCCCTCGCCGTGCATCCCTTTCAATTATCCGACGGACGGGTGCTGGGCGCGCGCGCATGAAATGGCGCGCCTGATGAAAGCGATGGGCCTGAAGCCGAAGAAAGTCTGGATCCAAGGCTGGCCGCTCAACGCTGCGACGAAGAACGATCCAGACTGTTCCGTCACCTGGGGCTGGCATGTGGCGCCGACCTTGTGCGTCCGGCAGGGACGATTCCTCTATCTTTGGGGAGAGCCGATGGTGATCGATCCGTCGCTGTTCACGACGCCAGTGACGAAGGCGCAATGGAAGGGCGTTCAGGATAACCCGAACGCGACGCTGACCGACACCGACGGCGACTGTTACTGGTGGACGGCGAACATTCCGGACGATCCGGGCTACGCCAGCACGAATTATTATCTCGGCGTCTACCGCACCGCGCTCATGAACCAGTCGGTCGCGCACGGGGCGCCGCCCTACGCGCATTGTCCTTAGCGGCGCGACCCCGCGCTCAATTCCGATTCGGCAAATCAGGTGGCTAGGGCGAGCCCGCCGCTCGCCTCTATCGCGTGCAAATCAGCGGTTGCTCACTGCACCCGCTGTCAGCCGATGAAGCCAGGAGAAAGCGCGGCGTGCCGCCTTCTATTCCTTCGCGGCGAAATTCACGTCGAAGGAGTTGTTGATGGCGATCTCGACCTCAGCCGAGCCGTCGGTCGAAATCATCAGGCGGCGCGCATCGTTCCCGACGCTGTCGCTTCCGGTAATCGAATCGATTTTCGATTTCAGATCCGGCGACTTCATCAGCGACACGGATTTGGCGCCCGAGCGGCGCGCTTCGACGAATCCCTGCATGTCATTGAGGAACAGCGCGACCTGCAGCTTGAAATTGTCGCGGCCGATGCCGCCCGGCGCGAAAACATTGCGTCCGAAAATGACAATCTGGTTCGACGGCTCATAGACCGCCGTCGTTACGCTCGACTGGCCGTTGAAGGAATTGAGGTCGTCGAAATCGACCCCGCCCGAGGCTTGCGCCGTCGAGACCATGATCTGCTTACAGCCGGCGGGCTTTGCGGCGTCAGCGCAGTCAAAAAAGCCGATCAGGAACTTCGCGCCGCCGTCGGTCGTCGCAACAAGGCTTGGCGAGGATGCGCCGTTGGCGGTCCGCAGCTCCGACTTGAAGCCGAACTCGGCGAGCATCGACGAAACGTCGGTCGCGCTGATCGATTCAAGAAGACCCGGCTTCGCCGCCAAACTGTTGTTCTGCGCAAAAGCTGCGCCCGTCAGCGACGCCGCGGCCGCCGCCAATGCCAAAATAGCGCGCATGGAACCCCTCATTTCTTCCCAACCATCCCGGGAGGGACCCTACCATATTCGGCCCCTCCGGCTAGGCTGCGCCTGTTGCGCGAAGGGCGCACCTTGGCGGCGGCGGTCGCCCCTCCGAAGCCTACCTTCCGCCGGATTTAGCCGGTAAGGTTCAGGCCGCTGGGGTGTCTCGCGTAGGGGAAGGCTCGCCGATGAGAACGTCAGAAAACGGGATCGCGCTGATCAGGCGGTGGGAGGGGCTGGAACTCGAGTCCTATCAGGATATCGCGGGGGTCTGGACCATCGGCTACGGCCATACGGAAACGGCCGGCCCCAACCAGAAGATTTCAGAGCGCGAAGCCGAAGACCTCCTGAAACGGGATCTCGAACCGCGCGAGCGCGCGGTCGGCGATTTGACGAGCGTTTCGCTCAACCAGAACGAATTCGATGCGCTCGTCTCCTTCGTCTACAATGTCGGCGTCGGCGCCTACAAGAATTCGACGGCGAGGAAGCGGCTCAATCGGGGCGATCGCGTCGGCGCGGCCGAGGCGCTGACCTGGTTCAATAAGGCGACCATCGGCGGCGTGCTGCGCGAGGTGAACGGCCTCAAGCGCCGCCGCGCCTCCGAACAGGCGCTGTTCCTGACGCCGGTCAACCCGCCGATCGTCAACGATCCGAAAAAAGTTTCGGAAAACACGCGCATCACGCCGATCGAAGACACGCCGCGCCGCGACAGTCTCGGCGACAGCCGGACGGTTCAGGGCGCGGTTGTCGCCGGCGGCGCGGGCGCCGCAGCTTCGACGATCGGACGCGAGAGCGCGCAGGACCTCGACAAACTCGAACGCAATATCGAGCAAGGAACGGGCTTGACCGAAAAGCCGCCTGGCGAAGGCGGGCTTGGCGATCCGACCGTCGAGGCGCCCGACGCACCTGCTGCCTCCGACGATGCGCCGGGCGAGGCAGCGCCCGCGGATGGCGGCGATGAACCGTCTACGGATGAACCGGGCGCTGTTCCGGAAGGCGACACTGCGGCTGGCGATACGACGACGGACGAAGCGCCTTCGGGCGGCGAGACTGTTCAGACTATCGAGGTCGGCGCGCCGCGCCCGTCCGCGCGCGAGAAAAACGCCGTGGACGCGCAACTTCAGCTGGCGCTGCTTATCATTATTCTCTTGTCGGCGCTCTATATCGTCTTCGCGCGGGTCGACGACTGGTGGAAATTCCGGCGCTAACTCTTGCGCCGCGCCTGAAACCGCGTGACCTGAAGCTGGCCGGACTTCATCGCGTCGTAGCGCTCCGCCCACAAATGCGCGTAGGCGCCGAGCGCGCGCAAATAATCGGAACGCTGTCCGGTTTTCGGCAATTCGAGCGCGCGTCCATAGGCGCCGCGCCAGCGCGCCCAGCCGCGCGAAATGAGAGGCAGGAAGGCGCGCGTTTCATCGTTCCTGTCGCCGACGCGGAAGCCGGATTTCTCGAGCATCTCGGCGACCTGATCGGCGGGGCGCGGCGCGCCGTCCCACAGATCGGCGAAACAGGATTTTAGCCGCGCGCCTTTGCGCGCCACGGTGAAATCGACAAACACGAAGGGCGCGTTCGAACGAACCAGTTCGGCCGCGAACATCGCAATCATCGCCGGATCGGCGTCGCGGTGCAGTTCAAAGAAGCAAAGCCCCGCGTCGGCGGCCGCGCGGTTGATGCGCTGAAGCGCGACTTCATAGGGCGATACGTCGACCGCCTTGATGCGCTCCGGAATGCGCGCATAGCCGGTGATCTTCCAGCGCGTGCCGTTTTTGAGGTCGCGGATTGGCGCGCCGGCGCCGGCGCCCAGCACCACGACCGACGCCTTGAGATCCGCGCCGAGCGTTCTTGCATGACGCATGGTCCAGGCCGCGTCGCCGGGATCGAAGCGGCCGTCGCCCCAGATGCCTTGCGAAACCTGCTGATGGATTGCGAGGCGAACCGGTTCGCGGGCTTCCCTCTGCATGCTGAGGATAAGCGCCTTTTCAGCCGCCTCGTCGAAGTCATAGCCCTCCCACCACGCATTGAAACGGCGCCCGGCGAGCGCGAGGCGGCTCTGCAAGGGAAGCGGCGCCTCATCGGCAGTGGCGGCGGCGGACGGCATCGATAGCGACCGGCAAGGCTCCTCTGACGGAACCGGCAGGTCCCGTGCGAAGCCCTATTCATCCCCTGTTAAGGCTGACAAAGCGTTAATTCGGCTTCGCGCGGGTGAGGAGATAGAGGCGCGCCGCAAGCATCGCCGCGGCCGCGAAGAGCGCTAGGAGAAGCCCCCACCACACGCCGACCGCGCCAAGCGGCGAGGCAAGCCCGAAAAACGCGGCAGCCGGAAATCCGACCGCCCAGTAAGCGAGCCCGGTGATGACCATCGGCCAGCGCACGTCCTTGAGACCTCGCAGCGCCTGCGCGGACGCGACCTGTGTGGCGTCGAACAGCATGAAGGCGCCGGCGATGACGAGGAACTGCGAGACGAGCGCGATGACGACGGCGTTCGCCGGATCGGTCCGGTCGAGATAAAAACCCGCAACGACGCCGGGAAACAGCATCACGGGGACGGCGACGAGCATGATCGCAACGACGGCCAGAGCGACTGTCAGCGCCGCCGCGCGCCGGACGCGCGGCATGTCTCCGGCGCCCGCCGCAAGACCGACGCGCACGCTGCCTGCCATCGACAGGCCGAGCGGCGCCATGAAAGCGATCGAGGCGACATTGAGCGCGACCTGATACGCCGCGACCTCCGCGACGCCGATACGTCCCATCAGGAAGACGCAAGCGTTGAACAACATCCCTTCGAACGCGACCGCGACGCCGATCGGCCAGCCCAGCCGGAAGACCTCGCGAAAACGCAGCCAACTGGGTTTCAGGACGTCGCGAAACAGCGCGAACCGGCGCGACTTTGGATGCTGGAGAATGAAAATGACGAGCGCGGCGAACCCCAGAAAATTGACGACTGACGAGGCGACGCCCGCGCCGACCAGCTCAAGACGGGGAAACCCCGCATTGCCGTAAATGAGCAGCCAGTTGAGGAACGCGTTCGACAAGGTCGTCCCGATGACGATGAGCAAGGGCGCGCGCGTTTCGCCGATCGCCGCGAGAAAATTCCGCAAGACGAGCGTTCCCATCGCGAACATCCAGCCCGGCGCGAGCGCGACAACATAGGGTCCCGCGAGATGCGCCAGCTCAGGCGGCTGGCCGAGGGCGCGCGCGATCGGCTCCGTCAAGAGAAAGATGAGCGTGACGAACGGCGCCATCAGCGCGATCGCCCATAGCCCCATCCGCACCGATAAGCGCACGTCATCGACATTGTTTTCATCGGCGCCGAGCGCCTGACTGACAAGCGGCGACACCGCCATCGCCGGGCCGAAGCCGATCAGCCAAGCTGCGAAAAAAATCACGAGGCCGAGCGACGATGCCGCCAGCGGTTCCGGACCGAGCCGCCCGATCATCAGGACATCGACGGTCAGCACGGAATACTGGACGAGCTGTGTCGCAGCCATCGGCAGGCCAAGCGCGAGCAGCGCGGCGAGCTCGGCTCGCCACGCGGCATGCGCCTGCGTTCTTGTCGCTGCTGCGGCCTCCACGCGTCCGGTCCCCGCCAAAAGGCCGGCTGGCCTAGGATGGAGGCCTTCTGGTGTCAACGCGAACGGGGCGAAGCGAGGCCCGGCGCCGCTATTCCGCTTCGATGTCGCGCCGCATCGGCGCGAGCAGTTTAAGCAGCTTGTTCTGGGTCCTGAAGGGAACGCCGGCTTCGCTCATCGCTTTCTGGAAGTCTTCGACCATCGCGCCCCATTCCGCGGGCCCGATATCGAGCGGCTGATGCGATTCGCGCATGCCGAACCCGTCATAAACGCATGGTCCGCCCATCAGCCAGCAAAGCTGCAAGGTCAGCTTTTCGCGGAAGCGGTTCATATCCGACTCCTCGAACGTATGCGCGATGCGCGGGTCTTCGAGGGCGATGCGGGCGAAGGCGGCGACCGACCGCTCAATCGCCTCGGCGCCGCCGAACGCGCGATAAAGCGAGTCGTCCGCGGCCGGCGCCGGACGATAGGTGTCTGCGACGGGCGCGGGCGTTGCCGCCTCGCCTGACATCGCAAATGCCGAAATCGCGGACAGGATGAAATCGCGCATCGGTCAAAATCCTCCCTGTAGAGACAGATAGACGCCGCGCTGGGGCCCTTGCAGGGCGATCTCCCCGAGATCGACATAGGCAAGCGTCACCGACGCATGTTTGGTGGGGAACCACGCTGCAAAGACATCGAAGGCGTCTTCTTCGTCGGCGAAACCGAGATTGTCCGGTTTTGACCGGAACTCCGCGCCGGCGGCGAATTTGCGGGTGAAGAGATAGGCGATCGACGCTTCGATCTGCGGCCGGCGCGCGTCGCCTTCATCGCCGCCGAATCCAAGAAGGCCGAACTGGTTGGCCCGCGTGAAGCGCAGCGTCGCATTGGCGAGGATGCTTTGTCCCAGGAATAATTTGGCTGCGGAAACGTAGAAATCAACGTCCTCGTCACGCTGGGCGCCCACCGCCGACAGGATCGCTTCGTCATCCGTGTTCTTGTATTGAAGTCCTGCCGAAATCTGCGGGAGCCAGCGATGCTGGTCGTAGATAGCATCGCCGACAAGCCGCACTTTCAGGCCGATGACATCCTGATTGAAAGTGAAATCCTCGCCGAGGCCGAGCGCCGTTCCGGCGTCATTGGTGTCGAAAGCAAGCCGTGCATAGGACAGCTCGACGCGATCGAAGAGCCCGACCGCGGCGCCGGCCGAGCGTAGCGTGAAGTCGGGGAGAAAGACCTGCGTATAGTGAACATTGGCGCCGAAACTGTCGCGCGTGCCATAACCAGTGATGAGCGCCCACGGCGCTAGCCCTCCGCCGCCCGCGCCCTCGACCTGACTGACGCCGCCGGTCGCAAGCAACCTGCCGCGGTCCCCCGGCAGCCAATCGCCCGCCTGCGCCGGCGCGCACATCGCGGAGAGCATCACCGCTATTGGAAAGAATGGGACCTTGCTTTGCATCATGACTATCCCGTTTTTGAAAGCGGCTTGGCCGCATCGGCGGCCTTGGGGAGCCTCACCGTCACCGTCGTTCCGGCGCCGGGCGCGCTGTCGATCGAAAGGGAGCCGCCGTGGCGCCGAATGATGGAATTGGCGAAAGGAAGACCGAGCCCTGCGCCTTCGAAGCGCCGGTCAAGCGCTCCGTCGACCTGATCGAAGGGCGACAGCGCGACTGGAATCTCGTCGGGCGACATTCCGACGCCCTTATCGGCGATGACGATTTCGACGCTGGTCGCGCCATCGCGCGCCGAGACTTCGACGCGTGCGCCCTCAGGCGAAAACTTGACGGCGTTCGAAACCAGCGCCGACAGCGCCCGGGCCAGCAGCCGCGCGTCGCCGGCTACAGTGAGCCGGGCGCTCCGCGCCAAATTGTCGATCGTGACGCCGTGCGCCGCCCCGTCAGCCGCCATCGTGTCAATCGCGGAATCGACCGCATCGGCGACGTCGACCGGCTCTTTCTCGAAGCGCGCATCATCCTCGCCATTCGCGATCTCGAGCACCTGCTGGAGGAGTTCGAGAAGTCGCCGCCCGCCGTTCAGGATATGCTTGGCGTAGTCCTTGTACTGGGCGCCGCCGAGCGGACCGAACGCTTCGGAATGAATGATATCGGCGAAGCCGATGACGGCGTTGAGCGGCGTCTTCAGTTCATGGGACATGGTTGAAAGAAAACGCGATTTGGCGGCGCTCGCCGCTTCGGCCCTCGTCATCGCGACGCGCAGCGCCTCCTCGCGATCTTTTAGCGCGGTGATGTCCGTCCAGATGATCAAGGTCTCGCCATTCGCCGCCTCGGACCGCGCGACTTTGAGCCAGCGGCCGTCCCTGATGCGAAACTCGTCCTTGTCCGCGAGGCCGGCGATCAGGCTTTCCCCCTCTTCGCCGCCAGCGAAGTACTTGAATTTGAGATCGGCAAGAACTTCGCTGGCGTCTTCTCCAGCGCTGACCCGCGCGCGCGCACGCGGCGAAAGATCAAAGACCTGATCGTTCGCGAAAGCGATACGCCCTTCTTCATCGAGGACGATGACGCCGGCATTGGCGTAGTCGAGCGCGCCGATCATGCGCGCTTCGGCAGAATTGGCGCGCGCCTCTTCGCGGGCGATCATTGACTGGATGCTCGTCTGCATCGACTGCATCGACCGAAGCAGAGCGCCGGTCTCATCCGCGCCCCCTTTCGGAATTTCAACGCCGAGATCGCCTTCGGAAATGCGCCGCGCAACGGCGGCCGCCGCCGTCAGGGGACGAACGATCTGGTGACTGAGGACGGCGCCAATTGCGACAGACAGAATGACAAGACTTGCAGCGGCGGCGATGGCGAACCTCCGCGAGGCGGCGATATTTTCGACGGATACCTGGCGTTCAAGAAAACTGTCGGCGGCCATCGTCTCTGTCAGGACGTCAAACCCGGCCGTGATGGCCTCGGCAAGCGCTGCTTCCGCACGCTTGTCCCCTTCGCTTGAAACCGGCCCGAGCGCAGCCCAGCGTTCGACATCGGCGGCGACGACCGCGATCTGGCGCCGATTGGTTTCGGACAGCGCCCGCTCGGATGCGATTGCGATATCTTCGCGAAAAAGCTCGAGGGCCTGCCTCGACGCGGCTTCTTTTCCAGTCAGCCGAAACATACGCGCGCGATTGAAGTCGGCGTCCGCCGATCGCGCATAGTTCAGCGCTTGCATCGGCCCGTCATAGGTGTTGACGACGATGTCGCTCGCGCGCGTGATCGCGCCGTGGCTCCACAGCGCATACCCCGAGAAGAGGACGCAGAGCGCGGCGAGCGCCAGAAAAAGGCGCGGACCTATCCTGTTCAGCCCGAGTTTCAACGCAACGATTCCACCAGCCGCGATTCCCGTACCTATGATCGGGAAAAACCGTTAGGGGGCCGTTAATCATGACGGCGAAAGCGCGCTTAAGAAATCCTCAACATCGTCTCGCGAGAACCAGCAGATGGTCCGAGCCCGGTCACGGATATTGATCTGTCTGCCAATTGCGGCGGTCGCGGCGCTTTCAGCCGCCTCTTATGCGCAGCCGGTCGCCGGCGCCGTGCAAGTCTCGCAAATGAATCGCCGTTTCGCGCCGGACTCGGTCACTTTGCCCGCCGGCGGCTCGCTTCGCATTCTCAACGACGATCGCTTCATTCATCACGTCTATGTCGAGGCGGACGTGAAAAAGTTCGATTCCGGCGATCAGCGCCCCGGCGAGAGCGTCAATCTCCCTTTCGCGGGCGCGGGCATCTATCATATTCGCTGCGCGATCCATCCGAAAATGAAACTGACGGTCACGGTGGGCGCCGCGCCGGAAGACCGTCCGCCGCAAAATAGCCCGGCGTCCGTCTGAAGCGCTTGATCGCGGCCGGAATTCCGGGGCACCATCCCGCGCTTCGTGGGCAGGATAAGGGGTACGCCATGAGATCAACGCTTTTCGCGGGCGCAGCATTGGCTGCGCTCATGGCGCCGTCTTTCGCCGAAGAGATGAAGGACGAGAAAAAATGGGATGTCGCCGCGCCGCCGATGACAATGCGCAAGATTGCGATCGACGTCAGCGAAGGCACATGGATGAATGTCGATGTGAGCCCGGACGGACGCACCGTCGCGTTCGACTTGCTCGGAGATATCTACACGATGCCGATCGCGGGCGGGACGCCGGTGCGGGTCGCTTCCGGCCTTCCCTTCGAGATGCAGCCGAAATTCTCGCCGGACGGGACTAAGATCGCCTTTACCTCGGATCGGGGCGGCGGCGACAATCTCTGGATCATGAATCGCGACGGGTCGGACAAGCGCGCCGTCACGAAAGAATCCTTCCGTCTACTGAACAGTCCCGACTGGACGCCGGACGGCCAGTATCTGATCGGCCGCAAGCATTTCACCACGGGCCGCTCGCTCGGCACGGGCGAGATCTGGATCTATCATTTGGGCGGGGGCGACGGCGTCAAGCTCGTCAAGAAACCGAACGAAACGTTTCAGAAGGAGCTTGGCGAGCCCGTCTTCGCGCCGGGCGGCAGGTCGATTTATTTCTCGCGCAACACGACTCCAGACGACACCTTTCAATATGCGCAGGATTCGAATGACGAAGTTTTCGCGATCGACCGCTTTGATGTCGCGACCGCCGAAACGACGCGCATCGCCGGCGGCGCCGGCGGGGCCGTGCGCCCGACGCCTTCGCCCGACGGCAAATGGCTCGCTTTCGTCAAGCGCGAGCGCGCGAAATCGAAGCTTTATCTGAAAGACCTCGCGACGGGCGCCGAGCGCAAGATTTACGATGCGCTCGATCAGGACGTGCAGGAGACCTGGGCCGTGCACGGCGTCTATCCGGCGATGGACTGGACGCCCGATTCACGAAGCGTCGTTTTCTGGGCGGGCGGCAAGATCCGTCGCGTTACGACGGACGGCGCAACAGCTGAGATCCCATTCCGCATCGCGGACGACCGCGACGTCATCGATCCCCCGCGCCCTGCCGTCGAAGTCGCCCCCGACGCGTTCGATACGACCGTGCCGCGCTTCGCCGCCGTCTCGCCCGATGGGCGCAGCGCGGTCTTTGAAACGCTGGGCAAGCTTTATGTGAAGTCGCTGCCGAACGGCGCACCGCGGCGCCTGACGGGATCGAACGAAGGATTTGAACTCTTTCCGTCCTTCTCGCGCGACGGCAAGCGCGTCGTCTTCGTGTCGTGGACCGATGACGGCATGGGGCTCATTCGCACCGTGTCGGCGGGCGGAGGGTCGGCTGCCACCGTAACCCAAACGCCGGGCGTCTATCGCCGCCCGCGTTTCTCGCCGGACGGCAGGACGATCGTGTTCGAGAAGGGCGCGAGCGGCAACCGGCTTTCGGGCCGCTACGCCGAGGCGCCGGGCGTCTATCGCGTACCCGCCGGCGGCGGCGCGATAACGCGCGTCAGCGCTGACGGCGCCAACCCGCATTTCGGCGCCGACAATGATCGCCTTTTCCTGTCGGTCTTCGAGGACCGGATGCTGAAACTCATCAGCGTCGATCTGAACGGCGAAGCGCGGCGCGTTCATGCGACCGGCGACCTGCTCGCCGACTATCAGGTGGCGCCTGACGGCAAACATCTCGCCTTCCGCGAAAACTGGGCCGCCTATGTGATGCCGATGACGGCGGGCCCGCAGGAAATTGGCGCGGGGAAATCGGCGACCGCCGTACCCGTCGTCAAAGCGAGTGAGGGCGGCGCGGCGTTTCTCGGCTGGACGAACGCCGGCGCGATCAACTGGTCGCAGGGACCGACGCTCTATTCGGCCTCGCTCAAGGACATGATCCCGGCGGCGCCCGCCAATCCCGACGAAAAGGAACCGAAGAAATTCGAGCCGCCGAAATCCGGCGTCTCGCTGTCGATGCGCGCCAGCGCTGACAAGCCTGCGGGCGTCACCGTCATCCGCAATGCGCGCATTGTCACGATGGCTGGCGCTGACGGCGGCGTCATCGAGAACGGCCACATCGTCATCCGCGGCAATCGCATCACGGCGGTCGGCGCCGGCGAGGCGGCCTTTCCTACCGGCGCGCGCATCGTCGACGCGGCGGGGAAGACGATTGTACCGGGTTATATCGACGCGCACGCGCATGGCGCGCAAGCCGAGGACGGGATCATTCCCGAACAGAACCACACGGCGATCGGCCATCTCGCGCTCGGCGTGACGACCGTGCACGATCCTTCGAACGACGCCGTTGAAATCTTCCCCGCCAGCGAGCTGCAGCGCACGGGCAAGATCGTCGCGCCGCGTCTCTTTTCGACAGGCGACGTCGTTTACGGCGCGAAGGCGCCGGGCTTCTTCTCGGAGATCAGCAATTATGACGACGCGCTCGCGCATGTGCGCCGCCTGAAGGCGCAAGGCGCCCGTTCGATCAAGAACTACAACCAGCCGCGCCGCGAACAGCGCCAGCAAGTGGTCGCCGCCGCGCTGGCGGAGAACATGACCGTCGTCGCTGAGGGCGGATCCCTCTTCACGATGGATATGTCGCTCATCGCCGACGGCAATTCGACGCTGGAGCACAATATCCCGCAGGCGGTGCTCTACGAAGACGTGCTGTCTTACTTCGCGCAGACGAAAGTCGCCTATACGCCGACGCTCGTCGTCACCTATGGCGGGCTCGCGGGCGACCCCTATTGGCGCTACGCGACGGATGTCTGGACGCATCCGATCCTGTCGCGCCATGTGCCGCCGCATATCCTGCAACCGGCGAATGTCCGTCGCACGAAGGCGCCGGAGGAAGATTTTGTCGACCGCGTCAGCGCGCGCGAAGCGAAGAAGCTCGCCGATCGCGGCGTGATGGTGTCAATCGGCGCACATGGTCAGGAAGAGGGGCTCGGCTCGCACTGGGAGATGTGGTCGTTCGTGCGCGGCGGCATGAGCCCGCTCGAAGCCTTGAAAGCGGCGACCGTCACGCCCGCGACCGCTCTCGGCTACGCCAAGGACATCGGCACGCTGGAAGAAGGAAAGCTCGCCGACCTCGTGATCCTCAACGCCAATCCGATCGACGATATCGGGAACACCGACGAGATCGACAGCGTCATGCTGAACGGCCGGCTCTACGACGCCGAAACCATGAACGAGATCGGCGGCGCCGAACGCAAGCGGAAGAAGTATTATTGGGAGTGACGAAAAGCCTTATGGCGCCGCGAAGAATTCCCACATTACGTCGATCGCGTTGATCGCTTGCGACGGCGGTTCTTTCCCGCGCCTGCCCTTTTCGGCGCCGGGCCAGGAATGGCCGCCGCTGGCGGTGACGCAAAGCTGCACCGGCGCGCCGCCTGCCTTTGCGTCGTGCCGATCGCAATGCGCGCCATCGACGGCGAGAACGCGCGCCGAAGTCGCTTTCGCGTTGTTGAGTTCAACCCATTTGTCGATTGTCGCGGGGACGGAGACAAAATCCGTCACCTTTGAACGATCCCGAAACGCGTCTTCGCCGGCGCCGCCCTCATAGAGCACATGCGTGTCGTTGATCGCATGGACATGCAGAACCGGTATCGGCCGCGACGGATTGCAGGCGAGCGTATTGTCGGTCCCGGCGACGGCCATGATCCCGCGCACCTGATCCGGGATTTCGCAGGCGAGCCGGTACGCCATCAACCCGCCATTCGACATGCCCATCGCATAGACGCGCGTATCGTCAATGACAGCCTGGCGCTTCACGCGCGCGATCACCGCCGAGACAAACCCAACATCGTCGATCTTCTCATCCCGCGCGTCGCCGCAACAGGCGCCGGCGTTCCATGTCGCGAAAAGACCGCGCCGGTTCTTTGAATAGCCGTTCGGAATGACGGCGATGAAGCCGTATTTCTCCGATGCGGTGACGACGCCGTAATTCTCGTCCTTCGCGAAATGCGCGGCGTGCCCTCCCCCGCCATGGAGGCCGAGCACGACGGCGGAGCGCTTCGCCGGATCATATGAGGCCGGCACATGCACGAGATAGCGGCGCTTGAGGCCGTCATGGGTCAGCGTGAATTCATAGTCGCCCGGCCGCGCGAGGCGGTCATTCTGCAGACCATCGGCGCGGCGCTCGGCGATGCGGTCGCGGATCGTGTCGCGCGCGGACGCCGATATGGGCGATAAAATCATGGCGGCGATCATCGCCGCTGCGACCCTTGAAAGCATGGCGCCTCTCTCCCTTGCGTGGACTTCCCTGGGGCTTACACGAAGGGTTCCGAAGAATCCGTCGCCGGAATCCGCCGTTTTTTCAGGGGCGCGCCCTCATTCTTGCCGCTCCGGCGCCGTTAAGGCTAATTGTCTCCGAAAAGCGCGCCGCAGCGCGGGGAGCACATGAGCGGGTCGGCTTTCGAATACGCCGCCTTCATCAGCTATAACAGCGCTGACCGCGACGTCGCGCGCAAGCTGCAGCGCGCGCTTGAGAGCTATTCGATTCCAAAGGCATTGCGCGGCCGGGAGACGCGCGCCGGCGTTTTCGGCGAGCGTATCGGCAAGGTCTGCCGCGACCGCACGGATTTCAAGACCGGCGAAAGCCTCAACACAGCGCTGGTCGAAGCGCTCGACAAATCCTCCTCGCTTGTCGTGCTTTGCTCGCCCGACAGCGCGCGCTCGAAATGGGTGAACGCCGAGATCGAGCATTTCCAGAAGACCGGCCGCGCGGCGCGCATCTTTCCGCTTATCGTTCGTACCGATGAGACGCGCATCGTCGTCAACTCCTTTCCGCCGGCGCTCCGGCGAAGCGACGGCGACGAGGCGATCGCCGCCGACCTGCAGGAGGCGGGCGACGGCTGGCATGACGGCGTCCTAAAGATTCTGGCGAGTATTCTCGACGTCGATTTCGACGCGCTGCGCCAGCGCGCCGTACAGGCGGCGCGGCGGCGTGCGCGCATCGCCTACGGCGTCGCCGCGGGCATGGCCGCGCTCAGCGTCCTCGCCGTCGCATCGAGCGTCATCGCCGTACGCCAGCGCAATCGCAGCCTCGAGAATTTCGAGGATGCGATCCGCATCGCCGCCCGTTCGGCCGAGCGCACAAGCGCGCTCGCCAACGAAACCGAAGTCCCGCGCGAGACGATCTACGAGTTCCTGACCGGTACGGAGGCGGACCTTGAAAGCCTCAGCGCCATGGAGGCGCTTCGCCATCATCCCCGCTCGCAGATTGTCGGCGTCGAGTTCCAGCTTCTGTTGTCGGACCTATTCGCCGAAGTCGGCCGGCGCGAGGATCAGCTCATTTCATCGGCGGCGGCCGAGGAGGCGCTGAAAGACATCAAGGCGGTCGCGGCCAATCCGCTCAAGCGCCGGCTCGACAGTTTTCTCTATGGCGAAACCAACATGGAATTCGCCGCTCACGGGCTTGACGGCGATGTCGCCGAGTCGATGGGCAAAGCATGGCTTAGCGCCGGCGCGCTTCCCAGGGCGCGCGAGGCCTTTGAACGGTGCCGTAACGCGCGCGGGGAGTTTCTGGCGACATGGGAGCTGGAGCCCGACGAGGAGCAGCGCGCGTCGAACGGCGTTGTCGCCTGTTCGGCGAACGAAGCGAATGTCCTCGCGATGCTGAACCGGCCCGGCGCCGCGATCGCCAATCTTGAAAGCGACATCAAGTCGGCGGGAGACAAGAACGGCGCCCTGCCCTTCGCGCGCCTGGTGCTGGCGCAGCTTTACGCGGATAACGGCCGTCTGTCACAGGCGATCGGCATTCTTGACGCCGAGATCGCTCGCTATGGCGAGAACCCGGCCGGCCGTCAGCAGCGCATCGAACTGGCGAAACTTCTCGAGACCCGCGCCAAGGCGCTGGCGCTCGGCGGCAAGATCGCTGACGCCGGGGCTGACCTTTCGCGCGCCGACACGCTGCTGCAGGCGTTTCTCGCGGGCGACGGAAACGACCGCCGGGCGCTGTTGCTGCGCGGCGACCTGTTGACGACGACCGGCGAAATCGCGGCCTTCGGCGGCGAGCGCGCGCGGGCCGCCGAGACCTTCGACGCGGCGGAAGCGCTGTTCTCGCGCCTCATCGATTTCGACGGCGCCTTTCGCGAATGGCGCCTTGCGCGGGCCCGGCTCTTTTTGGCGCGCGCCGACAATGCGCTCCGCCTCTATGAGGGCGGGGCTGACAAAGCGGCGGCGCTCGATGCCGCCGAGAAGGCCGCGCGCGCCGCGCTTGCCGATGTCGAGGCGACCAGCGCCAATGAGGACGATATCGTCGCCGGACGCCTAGGCGTCATCGCGCATGTGTCGCTGGCGCGCGCGCTGCGCCTTCGAGGCGATCGCGCCGGCGCGCACAATCTTCTCGACGCGGCGGCGGCGCGCGTCGGCGCGGCGGACGAGGGCGGCGCTTCGCTGCAGAGCCTGCTGATGGCGACGATTGCGGATGAGCGCGGCGACCTTGCGACGGCGGACCGCACTTTCAACGACGCGCGCGCGCAGTTCGACCAGTCGATCGCGCTTCAAAAGGAGTTTCTGAAGTCCGAGCCGTCAGCGAGCCTCGTCGCGCGCGACCTCCTCTGGACGTCGATCGCCAGCGCCAAGAGCCTCAAGGCGGCGGGCGATGCGACGGCGATGAGATCGCGTCTCACTGAGGCCTGCACGCTCAAGGCCGCGTCGGCGCTGTCGGAATACAGCCTCTTCGCCCGCGACGCCGAAATGCTGGAGACGTTCGCAGCGGAAAACGGGGTGAGGTGTTGAGCGGTGGCGCGTGAAATCGGCCAGGTCCCCGCGACTCATCCTTCGTGACGCGGCCCGAAAAGGGCCGCTCCTCAGGATGAAGTGTATCCTTCATCCTGAGGAGCCGAAGCGCAGCGGAGGCGTCTCGAAGGATGCCGCAGGGCTAAGGCCTGAACCTCACCCCGGCGAAAATGCTCCGTGTCGTGAGGTACTCATGCGCGACATTGGTTTCGCCGCCGACGAAGGCCTCAAGCCCATCGCCGATCCCCACCGCCGCGACGAGGCCGAAGACGCCGAACGCCTTGTCGAGATCATCGACGCGATAGGTGAGGACGTAAGGGTCGGGGCGAAGGTCCTCGACGAAGGTCGCGGTCCTGACCGGCGTTTCCGCCCCGCCCGTCAGAACGAGATCGCCATAGCCCTCAACGCGCACGCCGCCAAACTCGCGCGACAACGCGCCGCCGAGGCGCGTCTCGGTCCAGCGGTCCTTGAACTCCGAATAGGAAAGCGCAAGGCCGTTGTTGAACGCGTCGGAGACGCTCTCGTCATAGCCGTCCTGCCGGAACGAGAACCAGGTGAACTCGACGCCCGGCGTCAGCGTGAAATCGCCGACGGGAAGGCTCACCGACGCGGCGGCGGAGAAGCCGTAATTGCGCGTGTCGAACTCGCCGAGGAGATCGTCGGAGACGAGACGCTGGCGGATTTGGTCGGACGGAATTTGGTTATTTGGCGGATTGGGGTCTCTGACATCGAGGCGGTAACTGGCCGTGCGAGAGGCAGCGAAGGTGCGTTCGATCTCACCTTTTCCGGCGCCAAAGAACCCGCCTGCCGCAAGGTCGAACGACAAGTCGCCGCCGATTGGAATCGCGGCGATGGCGAAGAGCCCGCCCGTCAAATTCCGCTCGCGAAATTCGTTGGCGCCGCCGCTTGCGTTTGTCGCATCAAAATCACCGCGCGCGCGGCTATAGGAAAGCGATCCCGCGAGCGCGAAATTCTCGGCAAGCTCCGCCGTTAGGGAGCCTTGCCCCCACAGAGCGCGACCGTCGAATCCGCTCTCTAATGCTGTCCCATCACGATCAATGCTTGTGTATCCGCCGCGAAAATCGACAAAGGTCGCGACGCCGAAGGGCCCGACACCGGCAGCGTCGGCGATGACGCCAAGCCCCTCTTCGTTGCTCGCGAGGCGCATGTAGCCGTCATCATAAGAGCTGTTTCGATCGCGCTTTTTCTTGCGCTTCTTCTCTTTTGACGACTGATCGCGCGCGGAAGAGAGGCTGGAAACGCTGCGGCCTGACGCGCTGCTCGATCCGCCCGCGAAACCGCCGGAGGTCGACGTATTGCCATTTTGATTGACCGCCACCCTAACGCGCTGACAAAAGCCATTGAGTCCCGGACCGAAATTTCCGGCGGCGAAGCGGGTAATCTGGACATTCTGGACGCCCGTTTGGAGAAGGAACTCGTAAATCTCCTGCTCGGACAAGGCGGCGGCGACCGCAGGATCGAGAACAACGTTATCGCTTTGTCTCACGACAAATGTGCGTCCGGTTCCATCCGCGACCGACACCGGCGGGACCATCGTTGACGGCAACCCTGCGGGATCGGTCGTCGTAAACTCGACGTTAGGGTCCGAAAAAACCCAAGTGTCGGTAAATCTATCCACGCCTGCGCCAAGCGCGTTGCAGTTGACCGCAATCTCTTCGCCGCCTGGCGTTGCCGGCGGCAGAAAGATCGGCGCAAGCGCCTGATTGATCGCGTCCGACAGGGATTGCGCCTGCGCGTCCGCAGCCGCAAGCACCAGCGCGGCGCTCGAAAGCGCCAGTACCGATGTCTTCATGACTGTCTCTCCCGCTCCGACCGTCCTGGCGGCGTACGCGCAAACCAAGGCGACCGCCTGACACCGGAAATAGAGGCCCGGACGAACCGGGAGTCAAACGGGGATTACTTCGCGCCGGCGCGCGCAACAAGGGAAAGCTGCGCTGCGGCGGGCGTCGGCGCTGACGGCGCGCCGCCCATGCGCTTTTCGAGGCGGCCCTCGAACCATTTGATGATTCGCCGCCAGAGTTCGTCCTTCAAGACCTCGCCTTCGTCGTCATGATCAAGATTGGGATTGTCGTTGATCTCGATCACGAAAACGCCGTGCTCATTCTCTTTCAGGTCGATGCCGTAAAGCCCGTCGCCGATGAGGCGCGCGGACCGGACCGCGGCGTCGATCACCGCCTTCGGCGCGTCGGCGACCGCCATCGTCGTCACGCCGCCGAAGGAAAGGCCGCCGTCTTTCTGCTGTTTGGCGACCTGCCAGTGGCCGCGCGCCATTTTGTATTGGGAGGCGAAGAGCGGTTCGCCGCCGAGGACGCCGACGCGCCAGTCGAACTGCGTCGGCATATATTCCTGGGCGAGGATGAGCGCGGTGTCGTCAAAGAGCTTCTTCGCCGTCGCCTGAAACTCCTCCAGCGTCGAAACCTTGTGCACGGAGCGCGAGAAGGAGCCGTCCGGCGCCTTCAGGACGACCGGCGACCCGAGCCGCGCCATCACATCGGCAAAGCTCGCCTTCTCGTCGAGAATTTCGGTCTTCGGCGCTGGGATGCGCGCATTGTCGAGAAGTTCCTTCAGATACACCTTGTTGGTGCAGCGGATCATCGATTCGGTGTCGTCGATGACCGGCATCCCTTCCTGCTCGGCGCGGCGCGCGAAGCGGTAGGTGAAATTGTCGATCGCCGTCGTCGCGCGGATGAAGAGCGCGTCGAATTCGGCAAGGCTGGCGATTTCGTTCGGATAGATCGGTTCGACCTCGACGCCCATCTTGTCGGCGACGGCGGCGAGCCGCTTGATCGACGCAGGGGAAGACGGCGGCTCTTCCTCTTTGGGGTCGATGAGGACGGCGAGCGACCATTTGGCGGCGGTCTTCGTTTTCGGCGCGGTCCAGCGCCGGCTCGTATGCTGGTCGAGCGCAGCCAGGAAAAAACGGCGCTCCTCGCCTTTCAGCCTGTGCGGCGAAACGATGCGCAGGGATTGAATCTTCGGTTTTACGCCGCCGGTCACTTCCGTTTCGATCACCGGCGCGCGGAACCAGTCAAAGAGCAGCTTGGCGAAGCGTTCATAGCCGCGCGGCTGCGTCGTCGTGAACGAGACCAGCATTTTCTCGACCGGCGCCGAACCGGCTTCGATATCGCGCTGAAGCGCGGCTTCAAGTTCCGGGACGGCATGGGCGTAGAGCGATTTCTGCCGCAGCTCGACCATCGCCTGCACGGTCGGGGCGACGCGGTGGCGGCGCGCTTCGGCGAGGAGCGAGGCGTAATAGCCTTCGGTCTGGTAGGAATAGCTGCGCGCCAGATTGATGATGTTGGGGCGCCGGCCGGTGAAGAGGTTGGGCGTCGTCAGGTAATCCCTGATGCGCATCACCTTGTGCGGCGTTTCGTGCTGCGCGAGATCGCCGGTGTATTCGACAAGGATGAGCCAGTCGCTCACGGTATGGCGCTCACGGTCTGGCCTTGGGCTCCGCCGCCCTTACTGTACTTGACATCGAGGGGCGCTCCTGCCGCCCGGAACATCATGGTCTGAGGCGTTTTTCGAGGCGCACCGCGTCCTCGCCGTCGCTGTAATAACCGGGCCTTCGCTCAAGAAAGGTAAATCCAGCGCGGTCATATAGGCTGAGCCCCGCCTTGTTGGAAGCGCGAACTTCGAGCCGCAGCACGCGTGCGCCGCGCGCGCGCGCCGCCGCCTCAGCGCCGGCGATGAGCGCCTGCGCGGCGCCAAGGCCGCGTTGCGCGGGATCGACGGCGATCGAGTAAAGCCGCGCCACCAGCGTTCCCACCCGAAACAGCACGATGGCGTAACCGGCAGGCGCGCCGTCAATTTCCGCGACAAGACAGGCGGCGGTCCAGGTGGCGAGAAGCCGCCGGAGCGTTTCGCGCGAGAAGCGATCGGCATTGAAGGAGAGCCCCTCGATGCGGTCGAGGGCGTCGAGGTCCGAGCGGCGGGCCTTGCGGATGACGGGACCTCTGGCGCGCGCGCGGGGCATCGCCGCACTCTCAGGCTGCGCCGGGGTCGGCGGCAAGCGCCTCCTGAACGGCCTTGCGCAGCGCCGGCAAAAGCTCGGCCTCGAACCATGAATTCTTCTTCAGCCAGGCGTTGTTGCGCCAGGAGGGGTGCGGCGTCGGGAAGTAGCGGGGCGCGACCTCGCGCCAGCGCGCTACCCGGTCCGAAAGGGAACCGCCGGCGCCGAGATGCCAGTCCTGCGCATAAGAACCGACAAGCACTGCGGTCCGTGCATTGGTCAGCGTCTCTATTACCCGGCCGCGCCAGCGCGGCGCACATTCCTTGCGAGGGGGCCTGTCGCCGCCCTTCTCGTCGAGCCCCGGAAAGCAGAACCCCATGGGCACAATGGCGACGCGCGCGGGATCGTAGAACGTCGCTTCATCGAGGCCGAGCCATGCGCGCAGCCTGACGCCGGAGGGATCGGTGAACGGTTGCCCGCTTGCGTGAACGCGTGCGCCCGGCGCCTGTCCGAAAATCGCGAGGCGCGCAGATCCCGAAACCTGCAAAACCGGGCGCGGCTCATGCGGCAAAGGCTTGCCGGCGGGCGCCTCGATGCACAGGCGGCAGTTTCGAATTTCAGCGAGCAACGCGTCGAGAGGCTGACCGGGGGTCATCGCTTTTGAGGCGCATCCCATGGGCCGGAGGGACGCGGCTTGCCGCCGGCCGGCGCCAGCGGCAGGCGTTCGGCGACCGGCTTGGCGACAAAATCGCGGCGCAGAAATATCGACGTCGCGCAGGCGTGAAATCTTCCGGGCCGCAGGCCCGGAAAATCGACCTGAATGAGATCGGCGTCGCGCAGCAATTTCGCCGTATTCGGATACCAGTCGGAATTATCGAGAATGATCATGCCGCCCGGCGCCAGGCGCTCGATCGCGGCGGCCGCGCAGTCAAACCGGTTTCCCTTGCAGTCGACGACAATGACGCCGAAATCGCGTCCGAGCGCGCGGAAATCGGCCGGCATATCCTGCGTGTTAACGAGAGTGACGTTGGCGGCGATCGCTGGCTTCAGTCTCTCGATCCAGCCGGCGTCATGCTCAAAGGCGACGACGGATTTGGCGCGCGCGGCCCAGAAATGCGTCGATACGCCGGCGCCGAATTCGGCGACATCGACGCCGCTGAAGTCGAGCCCGCGCAAATATTCGACAAGCGCGTAGGTGTACATCGGGATCGGCGCGCCGTCGCCCCAGACGGCCGAATTCCGCCGGACGCTTTCGACATAACCATAGTCGATCGCGACGATCTTCATGACGCTGGCGAGCCAGATCGTCTCGCGCGGCGCTTCGATGAGGCCAAGGTGACCGCGCGCTTCCGCCAGCGTTTCGGGCGACGCGTCCGGCAATCGCGCCTGCGTCCAGAATTCCGGGTCCATGAGTTCCTCGCTTCGCGGAAAGTGCGCGCGCTAGTCCTTCGACAGATGCGCCAGGCCCGCCGCGTTCGCTTCCCAATTCTGCCCGTCGAAGGCGCGCGTTTCAATTGACCGGAATTGCGCCCGGTCCATGCAATTCAGGTTGAGCGAATAGCCGTCTGGATTTGATCGCGGCACGTAAAAGGATTTGACGCCGCAGATCTTGCAGAAAAGATGTTGCGCGACGCCGGTATTGAACGTGTAGGCCGAAATCGCGTCCGCGCTTGTCAGCAGGCGATAGCGCGCCGCCGGGACGATGAGATGCAAAAAGCCTGTCATCGAACAGATCGAGCAGTTGCAGGCGTCGACGATGACGTCATCGTCCGTCTCAGCCTCCCAAGCGACGGCGCCGCAATGGCATCCGCCTTTTTTCCAGCTTCGGGTCATTTCAGTTTTCCGATCGGAACATAGCGCGCCTCGAAGGCGAAAGGCCGCGGCGCCGGGTCCGGCGTCAGCTTCAGGCGCCAGTTGCGTCCCACCGCGGACGCGACATCAAGCGCGCGTTCGACGTCGAAGGCGTTGTCCTTGTGCGGCGAAGCCCAATTCCGGACTTCGGCGAGCGCGCGCGTCTTGGCGCTGCGCCAGTCGGGCGCGACCATGAAGAGATCGTGATGCAATTCCGCAAAGCGCTGCGGATCGTAGCCGCCGAGATTGAGAAACCACAGGCGCTGCAGGTCGTCACCGGCGTCATTCGCGGGTTCGATCTCGACACGGTAGCCATCGGCCCATTCGAGAGGACCCCAGGCGTCAAGATGCAGGCTCGCCGACGTTCCCCACCACTGCGCCTTCAGCGCGTCATAACAGTCTTCAATGCGGTCGCCGGCGACAAAACGCGTGTCATGGAGTTCGACATGACACCCTTCAACTTCGCCGCCTACAATGACCACAAAGAGCTTCATGGCCTTAAAGGCCCCAGATCAGACCGATGACGGCGCCGGTCATCAAGGTTGCGAGCGTGCCGGAAATCAGCGCCCGCGGCGCGAGCTCGATCACGTCCTGACGCCGGTCAGGCGCCAGAGCGGTGAAGCCGCCGATGATAATCCCAAGGCTCGCGAAATTCGCAAAGCCGCAGAGCGAATAAACGATGATGAGGAATGAGCGTTCGCCGAACGCGTCGGGTCCCTGTTTGGCGAGTTCGACATAGGCGACGAGTTCATTGACCGCTGTCTTGATCCCCATCAGCGAGCCCGCGTTGAACGCCTCAGACCACGGCACGCCGGCGAGCCACATAAAGGGCGCGAAGATCCAGCCGAGCATCCGCTCGAGCGTCAGCGGCCCCCCCGCAATATCCGGCGCCGCCGACAGCATGATGTTGATGAGCGCGGCGAAGGCCGTAAACGCGATGAGCGATGCGATGATGTTGAGATAGAGCCCAAGCCCGTCCGTGACGCCGCGCACGAAAGCGTCCATGGAGCTTGCATATTTGAAGTCGTCCGCCGCGCTCGCCGGCGTCGGCGTGACGCCTTTCTCCTCCGGCATCATCACCTGCGCCATCAGGATCGCGGCGGGAACGGAGATGATCGAGGCGACGATGATATGGCCGAGGATCGACGGATCGACCTCGGCGAGGATCGTCGCGTAAACCGCCATTACCGACCCGGCGACCGTTGCAAAGCCGCCGGTGATGATGATGAAGAGCTCGGCGCGCGTCACCTTCGACAGGAAGGGTCGAATGAGCAGCGGGGCTTCCGTCTGTCCGAGAAACGTGTTCGCCGCCGACGACAGCGCCACGGCGCCGCCGACACGGAATACGCGCTCCAGCAGGAACGCCATGCCTTTGACGAAGACCTTCAGAACGCCCCAGTGCCAGAGCAGCGCCGAAAGCCCGGAGAAGAAGATGACGAGCGGCAGCGCCTGAAAGGCGAAATTAAACATCGCCCCGCTTTTGGCGATTTCGAAGGGCGCGTCCGCGCCGCCGAGATAGCCGAACACGAAGGACGTGCCGACGCGCGTCGCGGCCGCGAGCGCATCGACGACGACCTGCAGCGAGGCGAGCGCCTGTTGCGCGGGCGGCACATAGAGAAGGAGCGCGGCGAGCCCGATCTGGACGGCGATCGTCCAGATCGCCGTCATCAGCGGAAACCGGAGTTTGTTGGCCGAAAATAGCCAGGCGATTATCGTAAAGGCGACGAGGCCGATGGCGCTTTGCGCGCGCGGGCCGATCGCCTCGAAGGCGCCTGAAAAATCCATAGGCTGACAATCCCCGATCTGAAGCCGGCGCCCCCGGCGAACGGCGCGACTATTGTCAAAAAGTCATCGAATTGTCACGCGGGGACGGGAGGTCGGCCTATTCGTCCGTATAGAGAGCGATAGGGCGGCCCCTGGCCTCGCTCAGCCCGCTTGCGGGGGATGCTGGCGCGGCGCGCCGGAAGGGGCCCTTCGACGGGGCTGCGACGCAGGTGACGTGCTCCATCATACTCGCGAAGATCGACTTCTCCCCCGCGGCCGGGGCTGGAGGAGCGTTTCGTAACACCGCGCAACATATCGTGATCGCTTATTCCGTACACGGACTCACATACTGAGAGGCGGTTTCGTCCACAGGTTGAATCAGAGCGCCGCGCCTCGCCAATTTAGGGAGCCGAAAAGCCCAATTCCGTCAGCGCCTTAGATGGTTGACGCCTTGGAAAAAAAGTTTTCCCCCTGTTTATCCCCCACCTGAAGGCCCGGCTGGTCCCCACCCCTCTTGGGGCCCCGTCTGGTTGCTCTAAGCCGATAGAGGAGCAGTGACTGGTCACCAGCCATCGCACCACCCTTGGGCCGGCGCGCCGGGGACAAGGCGACCGCGCCACGGACGAGGACCGAGACAGGCGGGTGGCGCGCAGCGCCGCCCGCTCCGGCTTCTCGCGTCTTGGGGTCCGGCTTTGCAGGGGCAGCTTGAGGAGAAAGACCGGCGCTCCATTAGGACTGAATGTCATTGGAACCGCTGCCTCAATTTCACCAATCGCCAACCTTTCACCCTTTGGTTGCGATCCCGGCGACGGCCCCTATTGTGCCGCGCGATCAGCAACGGACGAGACCGAATGACCGACGCATTGCCCGCCCCGCGCGCCGATTTGACGGCCAACACGCTCGCTTATGAAACGACGCCGCTCGTCAAGGCGACGGGGTTTCGCGAATATGACGCGCGCTGGCTTTTTGGGCCGGACATCAATCTTCTCGGCATTCAGGCGCTCGGTCTCGGCCTTGGAACGTTGATTCGGGAAGCGGGCCGGGGTCCGCGCATCGTCGTTGGCCATGATTTCCGCAGCTATTCGACATCGATCAAGCAGGCGCTCACCGTCGGCCTGATGTCAGCAGGCATTGAGGTCAACGATATCGGGCTCGCGCTCTCGCCGGTCGCTTATTTCGCGCAGTTCGCGCTCGACATTCCGGCCGTCGCGATGGTGACCGCCAGTCACAACGAGAACGGCTGGACGGGGGTCAAGATGGGCTATGACAAGCCCCTCACCTTCGGTCCGGACGAGATGGGGCGCCTCAAGGATATCGTCCTCGGCGGCAAGGGCCGGGCGCATCCTGGCGGCGCCTATAAATGGATCCCGGGTTTGCGTGAGCGCTATATCGACGATCTTGCCGGCGCCGGGCCGGTAATACGCAAGCTGAAGGTCATTGCGGCCTGCGGCAACGGCACCGCGGGCGCCTATGCCCCCGAAGCGCTGAAGCGCCTTGGCGTCGACGTCATTCCGATGGATGCGGACCTCGATCATTCTTTCCCGAAATATAATCCGAACCCGGAAGACCTTGAGATGCTGCACGCCATGCAGCGGGCGGTTCGGGAGCATGGCGCCGATCTCGCGCTCGGGTTCGACGGCGACGGCGACCGCTGCGGCGTCGTCGACGATGAAGGCGAGGAAATTTACGCCGACAAGATCGGCGTCCTCATCGCCCGCGATCTGTCGGCGCTCCATCCCGGCGCGCAGTTCGTCGTCGACGTGAAGTCGACCGGTTTGTTCGTGACGGACCCGGTGCTGCAGAAGAACGGGGCGAAGACGCTCTACTGGAAGACCGGCCATTCCTACATCAAGCGCAAGAGCCATGAACTTGGCGCGCTCGCCGGATTTGAAAAGTCGGGGCACTTCTTCTTCAACAAACCGATAGGACGCGGCTATGACGACGGTCTTGTCGCGGCGATCGCGCTTTTGAAGATGCTCGACCGCAATCCGGACAAAAAACTGTCGGACCTCAGGAAATCGCTGCCGAAAACCTGGCAGTCGCCGACCATGTCGCCGAAATGCGCCGATGAAACGAAGTATGGCGTCGTTGAAAAAGTCGTCGCGGAGATCGAAGCGCGCGCCAAAAGCGGCGGCACGATCATCGGCCAGAAAATCCGCGACGTCGTCACCGTGAACGGCGTCAGGATCACCGCCGAAGACGGCACCTGGGGCCTCATTCGCGCGTCGTCGAACAAGCCCGAGCTTGTCGTCGTCGTCGAAAGCCCGGCGTCGGAGGCGAATATGCGCGCGATGTTCGGCGAACTCGACAAAGTGCTGCGCCAGCACAAGGAAGTCGGCGCGTATAACCAGACGCTTTGAGGCCCGGCCGGCGGCGCCGGTTGCGCAGAGTTGAAGACAGGAGTTTCTTATGAAGAGATCAAGCGTCAAGGCAGCCGCGCTCGCCGCCGCGCTTCTATCGGCGTCATCGGCTTCAGCGGCGGAAGCGGCGGGCCCGGCGATGTGGCGCGTTTCGGACGCGGACTCGGAAATTTATCTCTTCGGCACGTTTCACCTGCTCCCCGCCTCCATCGCCTGGACGACGCCGGCGCTCGACGCCGCGATGGAAAAAACGCCGATCACCATGACGGAGGCGGATACGGACAGTCCGTCGGCGCAGCAAAAGCTGGCGGCTTTAGTGCGGGAGCTAGGGCTCAATCCCCCGGGAACGACGCTTTCCTCCCAGCTTGGACCGGAGCGCGCAAAGCAGTTCGCGCTCGTTTCGGAGCGGTTCGGCGTGCCGATGGCGGCGCTGGAGCCGATGAAACCCTGGCTCGCGCTGATCTCCCTCGCTGTCGGGATCATGCAGTCGCACGGCTATTCGAGCGAAAGCGGCGCGGAGGAGGTCATTCTCGGAAAGGCCGGAACCCAGAACGACAAAATCATGCATCTGGAGACCGCCGAATTTCAAATTCGCGCGCTCGCCGGATTGAGCAATGAGGAATGGCTCGCCGATTTCGAACGCGGGCTTGCGCAGATGGCGGACTTCGAAGGGTTCTCGCAAAGGTCGCTCGACGCCTGGCGCACGGGCGATCTTGAATCGATCGAAGAAGAAATGATCGGCCCGATGAAAAAGGCGGCGCCTGACGCCTACAAGACGCTGATTGTCGATCGCAACGCGAATTGGGTCAGCCAGATCGAGAAAATCATGGCGGGATCCGACGATCTGTTCATCGCCGCCGGCGCCGGTCACTTCATCGGCGAGGACGGCGTCGTCGAAATGCTCAAAGACAAAGGCTACGCCGTTGAGCGCGTGCAATAGCTGGCGCGCATCTCCGCGAGGGCGTCATCCAGCACCGTCGGCGGCGCCGACGCGCCCTGCTGCGACAGGAGGCGACGCCACAGACGCGCGCCCGGCCGGCTGTGATAAAGGCCAAGCATGTGGCGCGCGACATGATGCGGTTTGACCCCCGCCGCGGCAACGCGTTTCAAATAGTCCGACATCGCCTCGACGACGGTTTCCAGCGACGCTGGCGGCGCAGCGTCGCCGAAGAAAACCTGATCGACAGTTCTGAGGATCGCCGGCTCGCCATAGGCCGCGCGGCCGAGCATGACGCCGTCGACGCCGGCCAGCTCCGACAGCGCATGATCGACCGAGTGAAGACCGCCATTGAGGACGATGGTGAGGTCCGGGCGCTCCGCCTTCAGCCGCCGGACGATCGCATAATCAAGCGGGGGGATTTCGCGGTTTTCTTTCGGGCTCAACCCTTGAAGCCAGGCCTTGCGCGCATGGACGATGAAAACGGAACAGCCCGCCGCCGCGACCCTGTCGATAAAGCCAAAGAGCGCCTCGTCCGGGTCCTGATCGTCAACGCCGATGCGGCATTTGACGGTGACCGGGATTTTGACGGCCGACCGCATCGCGAAAACGCCTTCTGCGACAAGGTCAGGCGTCTTCATCAGGCAGGCGCCGAATGTCCCGGACTGCACGCGATCCGAAGGACAGCCGACATTAAGGTTGATCTCGTCATAGCCATGCGCTTCGCCGATCAGCGCCGCTTCCTTCAGGGTGCCGGGATCGGAGCCGCCGAGCTGCAGCGCGACGGGATGCTCCGCGGGGTCAAAGCGAAGAAGCCGGTCCCGGTCGCCGCGCGTGATCGCGTCAGCGACGATCATTTCGGTATAAAGCCGCGCGCATTTCGACAGCAGCCGGTGGAAAAAGCGGCAATGCCGGTCCGTGCCGTCCATCATCGGCGCTACGCAAAATCGCCAGGGTGTCGTCGGTGTCATGGCCACCTGCTCATCAGGCATCCCATAGGCCACGGCTGGGCGCCCGCCAAAACGCGCAAAATGTGCGCTTATGATCGGGCGTACGACGCCTGCGCGTAAGGTAGTGGCTTGCGTTGTGCATTGATGATGGGCCTAAGCTTAAAGTTGTTTCGAGGTGTGTTTGGTGAGGCCGGGCGTTCGTATCTTGGTTACCGGCGGCGCCGGCTTTATCGGATCGCACCTGTGCGACCGGCTGTTGAAGTCGGGAGCGACGGTCGTCTGTCTCGACAATCTTGAGACCGGCTTTGCGGCGAACCTGTCGGACGCCTCGCGGTCTCCGCTCTTCACTTTTGTCAAAGGCGACGTGCGGGACGGATTGCCCGGCGGGCGCTTCGACCAGATTTACAACCTCGCCTGCCCCGCCTCCCCGCCCCAGTACCAACGCGATCCGATCGGGACGATGAAGACGAATGTCCTTGGCGCAATCGCGGTGCTGGAGCGCGCCGCGGCCGACGGCGCGCGTGTGCTTCAGGCCTCAACGAGCGAAGTTTACGGCGATCCCGACGTGCATCCCCAGCCAGAGGAATATGTGGGGCTTGTCAGCTGTGTCGGTCCGCGCGCGTGTTATGACGAAGGCAAGCGCGCCGCCGAGACGCTTTTTTATGATTACAGCCGTCAGCGCGGCGTCGAAGTTCGTGTCGCCCGCATCTTCAACACTTATGGGCCGCGCATGAGCCCGGAAGACGGGCGCTGCATTCCGAATTTTGTCGGCCAGGCGGTGACGGGCGCGCCGATCACAGTTTACGGATCAGGGTCGCAGACGCGGTCGTTCTGCTACATCGACGACATGGTCGAAGCGATCATCCGGTTGATGAACGCGCCGGGCCTTCGGGTCGGACCGATCAATCTCGGCAATCCGGTGGAGCATACAATTCTCGAAATCGCCGAAATCGTGAAAGAGCGCGCCGGAAGCAGCGCGCCGATCGTTCTGAAAGATCTGCCTGCGGACGATCCGAAGATCCGGCGCCCCGATATCGCAAAGGCCGAACGCGAACTCGACTGGCTTCCTTCGACGCCGCTTCTCGACGGCCTTGACCGCACCATCGCCTGGGCGCGGAAGGCGCTGGCGCAAGCAGAAGCACAGCCCGTCGCCGTTCCATTCGCTTCGAACACCCTAGAGCAACCGATCAATCCCTTCAGAAAAGCCGATGACCCAAGACCTGATCGACGCGCCGTCACCACCGGTTGAGCTCGTCCGCGGAAGCGCAGTAGTCGTCGTCGGCGCGGGGCCCGCGGGCCTCACGGCGGCGTATGAGCTGCAGAAGCGCGACAAGGCCTTTCGCCCGATTGTCCTCGAAGCCTCGGGCGACGTCGGCGGCATCGCGCGCACTGAAAATTACAAAGGGTTCCGATTCGACATCGGCGGGCACCGCTTCTTCACGAAGGTGCGGGAAGTCGAAGCGTTGTGGCACGAAGTCGGCGGGCAGGATTTCGTGCTGCGTCCGCGCATGAGCCGCATCTACTACCGCGGCAAATATTACGATTACCCGCTGAAGATATTTAACGCCTTGTCGAATATGGGGCCAGTCGAGGCTGCGCAGATCATGCTCAGCTACGTGAAATCGCGCGTCAGCCCGCATCCCGAAGAAGAGAATTTCGAGCAATGGGTGACGAACCGCTTCGGGCGGCGCCTGTTCGAACATTTCTTCAAGTCGTACACGGAGAAAGTCTGGGGCATTCCGTGCACCGAAATTCGCGCCGACTGGGCCGCCCAGCGCATCAAGAACCTGTCATTGACCAAGGCGGTGTTGAACGCGCTCACCGGCGCGAACGATACGACCAGCCTCATCGAAGAATTTGAATATCCCCGGCTGGGGCCCGGACAGATGTGGGAGCGTTTTCGCGACAAGGTGCGCGAGAATGGCGGCGAAGTGCGGATGAAGAGCGCTGTGACGAAGGTGATTCGCGACGGCCGCCGCGTGACTGCGGTCGAAGTCGCCGATTATTCAGGAGCCTCGGCGCGCGCCTATCGTCTTAGCGCGGATCATTTCGTCAGCTCCATGGCGATCAAGGATCTCATACACGCTTTCGATCCGCCGCCGCCTGCTGACGTCATCGCGGCGGCCGCCCGGCTAAAATATCGCGATTTCTTGATCGTGACGCTGATCCTCGATCACCCCGATCCTTTCCCGGACAACTGGATCTATATTCACGCGCCCGAGGTGAAAGTCGGCCGCATCCAGAATTTCCGGTCATGGTCGCCGGATATGGTGCCCGATCCAGGCAAGGCGTCGATCGGCATGGAGTATTTCTGCCATGAGGGCGACGGGCTGTGGACGAGCGCGGACGCCGATCTCATTGCGCAGGCCTCTCGCGAGCTTGAGCATCTGGGGCTCGCAAAAGTTTCGAATGTCATTGACGGCGCCGTCATCCGGCAGCCAAAGGCCTATCCCGTCTATGACGGCGAATACCGCGAAGCGCTCGATATCGTGCAAAATTGGATTTTGACGCTCGAAAATTTCCAGACGGTCGGCCGCAACGGCATGCATCGCTACAATAATCAGGATCACTCGATGCTGACGGCGATGCTCGCCGCGCGAAACATCGCGGGCGAAACGCACGACATCTGGAACGTCAATGTCGAGCGTTCCTATCACGAGGATTTCACCGTCGAAGAAAAAGCCGCCGGTCTAAAGGCAGAGCGCGGGAAGCGCCGCGCGGAAGCGGCCTGATCTCGGCGTCACGGCGGTCAGATGCACGGTTTGCCGGAGATAGAATCAACCGGCGCCGGCTTTTCCAGCCCGCGGAGCAGAAGCGCAGGCGCGGGACGCGCGACGATCTTTTCGGCGCGCGCGCCGAGAAACGAAGCAAGCCCGGAATTGCGAAGGAGCGCATGCGTCCAGCCATTCTTCCTCGCGTCAATCCGGTCAATTATGCAGACTGGCCCATCCGGAGCTTCAAACCGGGAAGTTTTGAAGAGCAGGGACTGCGCGTTCGCAAAGCGCTCGTTCTGAATTGAACGCGAAGCGGCTGCCGCCGTCCACCCCGCAAGGCGGAGCTGGTACCGCGTACGATTGACAGTTAGGGAATCGGAAAAAATGGGTTCGCTCGCGCTTCTCGCGATGGCCGCGAGCACGCGGGCCTCATCATAGTCGCCGTCACGCGTAAAATCTGCAGCGGCGATATTGACGGCGACGACGGCGAGAATGGCGGCGAGCGCGGCGCGCGGACGCCCGTTCCCGTGAAGCCTCACGATTGCGACGGCGATCATCAAGAACGCCGCGTAAGTCAAAAGCGGGTAATAGCGGGTCGCCGAAAGATTGAAGGCGAGCGACGCGATAATTGCAGAGAGGACCGCGGCAACCGCGAAAATGCGAAGCGAACCGATCGCTTTGGCATGAGATTGAGCGCGAGATCGCCGCAGATAGAAAAGGCTCGCCGCACCGAAGACCAGCATCAGCGTAGTCGCCGCCGTCGTCGCGAGATAGGTGAAGAGGCGTCCGGCGCGGGCGTCGATCCGCGCGCGTTCAGGCGTCATTGCAACGTTGACGCCGATGTCGCGATGGCTGAGGTCAATCCGGTAGCGATAAAGGGGATCGGCGGCCGCGACAGCGTAAAACACTAGTTCGGCGGCGATAACCGCTCCGAAACCCACGGCCAAAAAAGCTATTGCGCGCAAGGGATCGGGGCGATCCTTGAGGATGAGAACGCCAAAGGCGGCGATCAGATAAATCGACTGTTCGCGCACGGTCCAGGCAAGGCCGGCGATAATTCCGGCGGCGGCGAAATTTCGCGCGCGGCCGTCGCGAGCGGCGATAAAGGCCCAAACGGCGAACGCAGCGAAGAACGCCTCGGCGCCGTAAACGTCGAGTTCAAGCGGGCGCGCTACGAAAAACGCGGAGGCGGCGATGAGCGCCGCAGCCACAAGCGCTTCGCGCTCGCCAAGATATCGCCGGCCGAAAATCCAGGTCAGCGCGATCGTTGAGGCCGCAAAGAGAATGTTCGGGAGGATCGCGGCAAACTCGCTGGTCCCGAGAAGCTGGAAGCTCGCCGCCATCGGAAGCACGAAGAAATGGCGCAGCGCCCAATGTGTGTCGCCAAGCCAGGGGCCGTCCTGCCAGCGCAGCGCCGCTTCGATGTAGCGCTCCGCATCGCCGGGGCCGACCCCATACCAATAGAAGACGACAGACGCGGCGAAGATCGCGACAAGTAGCGCCGCCTCGACTGCCGGCTTGCGCCTTTCCGAGGCGACCGCGGTCGGCGTCAGGCTCATTCCGCCGCCTGCGGCTCGCGCAAAGCGCCGACGTTATGATCCTTGCGTCCGCCGATCCGGTAACGGAATGCGCAGATCACGAAGGTCGCGCTGCTGTAAAGATAATAGAGCTGGTGAAACAAGACGGCGCGAAACGCGAACCACGCGCCGCGCTCCCGCTGAAAGAACAAGAACAAGGCGGCGTTGAGGGAAGCCACGATGCCGGACATCGCCAGGAACGCAATCGCGCCGGCCGAGGGAAAAAATGGCGTCGTTGCGAAAGACACTATCCAGAGGCCGGCGGCCCCGGCGCGGAAGCGCTCTGCAGTCGAAACGTTCAGGTCGTTGCTGACGCCGCGCCCTGACAGGATGAGGTAGGACCAGGGGACCGCGCGCTGGAAGATGTCGGTACGAACGACTTCCGCCAGCGTCCAGCGCTTCAGATGCGTTGCGAGGAAGTCCGGCATTAACCGGATCTTCCACCCCGCCGCGCGAATACGGTGCCCCAGTTCGACGTCTTCGATCGCAGGACGACCAAACTTCTGTTCATCAAAACCGCCCAGATCGGCGTAAACCTGCCGCCGAACGGCGCCGCAGCCTGACCAGAAAGAATCCGAATCCTCCCGAGCGCGCTGGTGATAGTAGCGATGGACGAGGTTCTTATAGGTCGACGCGAAATTGCCTTCCGGCGGCGTGTTGTCATAGGAGCCGAAAATCGCGCCTATCGCCGGATCGAGAAAGGTGCCCCGAATTTTTTCGGGCCCGGTTTCATGCGCGACGACATCGGCGTCGATGAGCCACAGGATATCGCCGGTCGCATGGCGCGCGGCGAAATTGCGCGCTGCGCCGGGTCCGGCGTTAACCGCCATTTCAAGAACGCTCGCCCCGAGCCTATTCGCCGTTTCGACCGTCGCGGGTTCCGGCGAGCGGTCATCGACGACAATGACCTCCTTGACGAGGCCGCTGTCACGCATCGCGATCAACGGCGGCAATGCGCGCTCAAGATAATGAGCGGCGCGATAGGCCGGCACGATAACGCTAATTGACATGTCGCCTCTAAAACTCATTCGCCAACTTCCAGAACGCAAAGCGTCCGCCGTCCCCTTACAACGTTAACATTGAAAGTTAGCAAGCGGCGTGCCGTCAGGGGGCCTTGTCTTCCCGGCTGGCCAGAACGCGGCGGGCCGCTTCAAAAACCGGCCTTTCGACGAGCGCGCCATCGAGCAGGGCTACCCCGCCTTCGGCTGCGGCGAAGGCCGCGGCGATCCTTTCGGCCTTTGAAAGCTCGGTCGCAGACGGCGTGAAGATACCGTTGATGATTCCGACTTGCGCCGGGTGGATGCAGGCTCGCCCAGCAAAACCAAGCGCGCGTACGCGCCGCGTTTCCGCTTCGAGGCCTGCAGCGTCAGCCGTATCAAGAAACGGAGCGTCGATCGACGCGCATCCAGCCGCAGCGGTCGCCGCGATAAGCGAGGCGCGGACATGAAAGAGCGCGTCCCAGCTCATTTCGGCGCCAATCGCCGCGGCGTAATCGACGCCGCCGAGCATCACGCCGCCATCCGGCGCCGCGGCGGCGGCGATGGCGGGGAGCGCCGCCAGCGCTTCCGGACCTTCGACAAGCGGCCAGAGGGCCGGGCATCTCGACCCCAGAGCGGCGCGCAGGCGATGCAGGTCGCTCGCCGCCGCTGTCTTTGGTATCATCAGAAAAGCTGGCCTCGCTGCGCTGTCCGCGAATGCGACGATATCGCGGAAAGAGTCCAGCGTCGTAAGCGCATTGATCCGAAAACCGACGATGCGCCCCTGCGCCGGCGCAGCCAGATATGCGAGCGTCGCCCGGCGCGCCGCGTCTTTTTCCTGCGGCGCCACTGCGTCTTCGAGATCGATGCATACGGCGTCGGCGCCCGACGCGGCCGCCTTTGCGAAGCGGTCTGGGCGCGAACCCGGCACGAACAACAACGAACGGAATGACGGCACCGGCGGCTCCCGAAGCTTGGGCGCCATGGGGTATCGATCCCGCCGCAATTGGTCAAACGCGGCCTTATCCGCCGAATGCGACCTCATGCATGATGCGCCCCGGCAGAAAGGCAAGCACGCCGGCGACGATGAGGCCGCCCAGAAAAACGCTGATGAATGGCCAGCTATGCGCCTTCATGCGCGGCCCGCCGCGCATCAGGAGGCGGACGCCGCTGACGAGGCCAAAGACCGTGACTGGAATGAAAAGGTGGATGGGCGTCAGGCGTTCCCAGTAGGGCGTTCCTGGCCCCGCAGGCTGCAGAATGAACGCTGAGCTTGCCGCAACGACGATCATGATCGCGATCCAGATGACGCCAAGCGTCTTGTGCGGCAGCGTCCCCTTTGGCGCGATAGTCTGGACCAGACCCAAGACGAACGCCGCGATCGCCCCGAAGGCGTGGATCTGGATTACGAGCGGAGCTTGCAGCAGCGGATCAAGTGTCATCGTTCCCCCGTTCAAGCCGCTGTCGTCAAGCGAAGGCCGACGGCGCCGACGCCAATCATGGCGATGAAGACGTAATGCATCGGTTCCAGGCGCTGACCGAAGAACAGCGCGCCGATCGCGGCGACGAGGGCGATGCCGGATCCGGCCCAGATCGCATAAGCGACGCCGAGCGGGATGACCTTCAACACTGGCGCAAACACCCAGAAACAGGCCGAATAAAGCGCAATCGAGAGCCCGCCGAGCAGCGGCTTCTCAAATCCGTTCGACAGTTTGAGGACGCTTGTCGCCGCGACTTCCAGCAGAATCGCCACGCCCAAGAGGGCCCACGCTCCAAGGTTCATCGCTCGCCCTTCCTCCCGCAGTCTACTTTGAAACCTAAAGTAAGGGGCGGCAAACGGTTTCGCAAGCCCTTTGCGGCGCGCCGCGCCTTTAGCTAGTCGCGGCGAAAGGAGTAAGCGAGGTAAACGCCGGCGAGCGCCCCGGCGAGGCCGAACCATGTCAGCGCATATTCTAGGTGCCGGTTCGAGAACTCGACGCGCGTGAGACCGCCTTTCGGCCATTCGCCCGCGCTCTCGCGCCCGAAACTGTCGATGTAAAAAGGCGGCGCGGCGAACCCGTGCGCGGCGGCGAGGACTTGGGGATCGCGGGCGAAATAGAGATTGTCCAGGAGCTGATCTTTCGCCGCAAATGTCCGCTCAAAGCCTGCTTTGCGTTCGGCGCTTCGAAACAGCCCTTCGACAAAGACGGGCGTTGCCGGCCCGGCGCCGACGATCGTGTCCGCCAAATCCTGCGGGACAAAGCCGCGATTGACGTAAATAACGCCGCCCTCCGTTTCGAGCGGAGTAAAAACAAGAACGCCCGCCTTTCCGAGATGGGCGGTGAAGACCTTTGCCGCCTGCTCGTGGCGGAACGCGCCTTCGGCGCTAACCGGCCGGTATTCCATGTCCTCGCCAGCTTCTGCGCGCGCGAGCGCTTCGGCGAGCGTGATCGGCGCGGCCGAAAGGCGCGCCTCAGTCTTTTCGACAAGGGCGTTCTTCCACTGGAGGCGTTGCAGTTGCCATGTTCCGAGCGAACACAGCACGGCTAGCGCGGCGACCGTCGCGGCGGCGAGCGCAGGCCGGAAACGGAACCTCATTCTTCGAGACGGCCTTCTTCGGCCTTGTGCTTGTACTGAAGCGCGACGAGCGTCGCTTTGAATGGCCTTAAGAGCGCTAGCGTAAGAACGACGGCGAGGCCGCCGGCGATCGCGAAAGCGACGGGGATCGACGCGAACCAGACAAAGCGCGCGATAAAGGCGACAGCGACAGCAATCGGTCCGACGAGAAACATCACAAACACCGCCGGCCCGTCGCCCGAATCGGCCTTGGCGAGATCGAGATTGCACATCGAGCAACGATCGTTCAGTCCAAGGAAGGTCTGGAAAAGCGGGCCCTGCCCGCAGCGCGGGCATTTAGCGCCGAGACCGGCGGCGAGCGGCGAAACGGGCGGGTAATAGGTCACGGCGCGGGGGTCAGCCGCAATACGCTGTCAGGCGTCGCCGCGCCGTCGCGATAGGCCTCCGCCGATTTAATGACGGCGTCGGCCGAAAGCGCGGTGCAGGTCGAAGCGCCTTCCTCATAAGCGATCAGGCCGTCCTTCTTCATACCAGCGCGTAAATCCGCAGGCAGATTCTCGCACCAGATCATCGCAAGCGCCAAGGTGTAGCCTTCGGTCTGCGCCCAATAATATTGGTAACCGTCGCCGTCATCGTCGGCGAATTGCGCGGCGTAGTCGGCGCCGCCCATGGCGTGAAAGCGGACGACGATGGAATCTGTTTCTTCAACAAGAAACTCATAGGCGCCGTCATCGCGCTTCATGACGGAAATGAACTGACACTCCGGCTCATCGGCGTCGGGAGGCTCCGAACACGCCTCATAACGCCCCGGCGCGATCGGCGCCGCGGAACCCGTCGCAAGGTCGAACAGCGGTTCATCGGAGACAAGGCAGCCGCCGAGCGCGAAGGCGGCCGCGATCACAATAAGCCTGGACGATTTCATAACCGGCCCCCTATGGGTTTGGGCCGGAGCGGCCCGTCAGCTCAACAATCCCTGATTGCCGAGCACATAGATAAAGGCGAACAGGAACAGCCAGACGACATCGACGAAGTGCCAATACCACGCCGCCGCCTCAAAGCCGAAATGGCGGTCCGGCGTAAAGTGCCCCGCCAGCGCGCGGAACAGGCAGACGGTCAGGAAGATCGTTCCAATGATGACGTGGAGGCCGTGGAACCCTGTCGCCATGAAGAACGACGCGCCATAGATGCCGCCGCCGGAAAACTTGAACATGTCGAGCGACAGCGCTTCGTAATATTCGACATACTGCAAGAAGGTGAAGAAGGCGCCGAGGACGATTGTGAGAATGAGGCCTTGAACGAGGCCTTTTTGATCATTGTGCAGCACCGCGTGGTGCGCCCATGTCACCGTCGTTCCCGACAGCAAGAGGATCAACGTGTTGATGAGCGGCAGACCCCAGGCGGACAGGGGCTCGACGCCCGTCGGCGGCCAGACGCCGCCGGTGAAATGCTGGCGCGCGTCATTGCCGAGAAACGCCGGCTCGCCGTTGAGATTGGCCATCTGCGAGCCGTCAGCGAGCATGAGCGCGTCGCGTGCGTCCGGAAAAAGGGCCGCGCCGAAAAACGCCCAGAACCACGCCGCGAAGAACATCACTTCCGACGCGATGAAGAGGACCATCCCGTAACGCAGGCCGAGGCGCACGACCGTCGAGGTGTTCTCGCCTTTGAGGCTCTCCCGGATGATGTCGCGCCACCAGCCCGCCATCGTCACGAGAACGCCCGCGAGGCCGAGAAGGAAAAGCCAGTTGCCTGAGAGCGCGAAGGTCGGAGTGCCGTCCGCGCGCGGCGCGCCGAGTATAAGGCCGGGCTCGTTGGGGCCGGAATGCATCCAGACGACCGCGCCAATCATCATCGCGGCGGCAGCGATCGACCCGACGATCGGCCAGGCGCTCGGATTGACGAGATGGTAGTCGTGTTTGACCTCGGCTCCGGCCATGTTCGCCCTCGTAGCAAGAATTTGGCGGTCTATAGACCTCTGCGGGCGCCCCTTCCAAGCCCCGCCGCTGCGACAAAAGCCCCGGTAGTCTAGGGCTTCTCCCACCGCATGACGCAAAAATGCGGGGCGCGGCGATAGCGGGCGATCTTGTCGGGTCCCCCGCCCCGGGGCTCGGGCTCGTCGAACAGGCGAAGTTCAAGGCCGGCGGCGAGAAACGCCTTGAAATAGAAGCTCAAGGGCCGGTGCCAGTTGAGGATGCGGATGCCCTTCCACGCGATCTCGGTCGCGCGGATGTCGAGGTAGTCGTCCAGCGTGTATCGGAGCGCGCCCGTCAGGTCGCGCCGCCAGGCATTCGGTTCGGCCGCCGTCGTGAAGGCGTTGATATGAGCGATGAGGAGCGAACCGCCCGGCTTCAGGACACGCGCCATTTCGGCGATAGCGCGCTCCGCGTGCTCGATGTCGATCAGCGAGAGATAGCTGACCACGAGATCGAAGGCAGCATCGGGAAAGTCGAGCGCTTCGGCGCGCCCTGACCGGTAGTCGCCCAAAGGATCGCGGCGGCGCGCTTCGTCGATCAGCGCCGCGGTCGGATCGACGCCGGTCGCCGCGACGCCCTCCGCTTGCAGCATTCGGCAAAAACGCCCCTCGCCGCAGCCGACGTCGAGCGCGGTCGCCGGCTTCAGCGCGCGCGCTTCGGCGAGCATCGGCGCGTCGAGCACGAATTCGCGCCCCCAATCGCCCCGCTCGCCCATCGAGGCGATCCATGCGGGCGCGGACTTGTCCCAGCCGTCGTCGATCATCGGCATAAGGATCAGTTCGCCGCGGCGGCGAGCGTCACCTCATCGTCCCAGGGGAAGAACGTGTAGGAGAGCGTAATCGTCTGCACGTCGTCGAGGCCGCGATCGTCCGAGATCGCGGGGTCGATGAAATAAGTGACGGGCATCGAAACCGCTTCGCCGGGTTTCAGCGTCTGCTCGGTGAAGCAGAAGCAGTCGATCTTGTTGAAATACTGCCCCGCTTTGGCCGGCTGCACGTTGAAGGTCGCGCGGCCGGTGATCGGTTTGCCGGTGAGATTTTTCGCCGCGTAAAAGGCTAGGCCGGTTTCGCCGACATGGAGCGTCTGGCTGACCTGTTCGGGCTTGAAGCTCCAGGGGAGGCCCTGCCCGACAGTCGCGTCGAAGCGAATGACGATCTCGCGCTTCAGCACGCGGTCGGCGGGCTTGTCCGCGCGCATTGTCGTGCCGTCAAAGCCGGTGATCTGGCAGAAGGCGCGATAGAGCGGCACGGACGCGAAGGAGAGCGCGACCATGCCGGCGGCGACCCCGCTTGCGATCAGCGCCGTCTTGCGGTTTTTCGCGGCGGGAGCGGTCAAAAGGAACGCTCCGCGATATTGCCGCCGATCCTTAGGATCGTCACCGCGTAAACCGTCAGTACAAAAATGATCAATCCGAGCGCGATCATCAAGCTGCGCTGCTTGCGGTTGCGTTGAGCCGGCGGCGGGGTCTCGTCAGGCGCGCGCATAAAGCGACCAGAGATCTTCGACGAGGAGCGCGGCGAACAGCGCGAAGAGATAAAGGATCGAAAAGGCGAAAAGCTGCTTGGCCTCGTCCTTCGAGCGCGCCGGCGCCTTCAAGACGCGCCAGGCGATCATCAACATCCCAGCGCCGAAGGCCGACGAAATCGCGAGGTAAGCGTAACCGCCGAAGCCGGCGACGAAGGGCGCGAGGCCCGCAGCGACGAGCGCGACCGAATAGGCGAAAATCTGCCGGCGCGTCGACGTCTCGCCGGCGACATTCGGCATCATCGGCACGCCGGCGCGCGCATAGTCGCTTTCCCGGTAAAGCGCGAGCGCCCAGAAATGCGGCGGCGTCCACAGGAAGATGATGGCGAAGAGGATCCACGCCTCGACGGGCGCCGTGCCCGTCACCGCGGCCCAGGCGACGACCGGGGGGAGCGCGCCTGCCGCGCCGCCAATGACGATGTTCTGCGGCGTCGCGCGCTTCAGCCACATCGAATAGATGACGACGTAGAAGAAGATGGTGAAGGCGAGCCAGAACGCCGCGGCGTAATTTGACGAGAGCGCGAGAAGCGCGACCGACAGACCGCTGAGAAGAAGGCCGAAGCCCGCCGCTTCGGACGGGGGCACGAATCCAAGCGGAATGGGCCGCGTCGCGGTGCGCGCCATTTCCGCGTCAATATCGGCGTCCCACCACATGTTGAGCGCGCCCGACGCGCCCGCCCCGACGGCGATCGCCGCCAGCGAAATGAGCGCCAGCCATGGATTGACGCTGGCGCCGGCTTCGACCGCTGCCACCATACCGACGAGCGCCGTGAAAATGACGAGCGACATCACCCGCGGTTTCAACAACGCGAAATAATGGCCGGGACCGGCGTCGGCAGATTGAAGGGTTTGGCTCACGGCGCGGCTTATGCCCGATGCGGCCGGGGCGTTCAAATGCAATAGGGCCGCAGGCGCGCGGCGCGCGGCCCCGTTGCTTTATCGATCAGCCGCGGTTGAGCGCCGCCTTCACGCCGAAGACGAGGAAAATCAGCACCATGAAGGCGATGAACCAGGCGAGGAGCATGCCTGCTTCCATGCCGTAGAACTGCGCCCAGCTCTGGTTGATCTGCCCGGCGGCGCGGCTGCCCGTCTGCGCCGCGACCGAGCCGCCGTCCGAAGCGACCGGCCCCCGCATCACGCCGCGGATAAAACCGCCAAGCGCAAAAATGATGAGCGCCAAAAGCGTCATCGACCCGATCTGCGTGCCCCGCTGCATCATGAAAGCGGCGATGGCGACTGCGCCGAGCGCAATGGCAAGGCTGATCATGTCGCCGCTCGTAAAGATCGACCGGAATACGCTGATGACGTCGCCAAGAATGGTCTCAAACATGCGCCCCTCCACAGGCTTTTGACTGCCGGACGGCCCCGCCCGGCTCCCGGCGAGAAGGTTAACGGGATTTCAGCGACCGGACCAGCCGGAAAGAAAAGGCGCCGTATCTCCCACCCCGCCCTCGCCAGTTCCTGAGGCTTTCTGCGGGGTGCAGCCCGAAAATACGCACTTTCGACCGAAAAATTCTGCGTATTTTTTCGTCGGCCGGTCTTCGACCCGCCCGCCGGAGCGGGTTTTTACGAAAGGCGCGACGTTGCGCCCTCGCGCGATGGGACCATCGGCGAGCGGTTTTCCTTCCCGCGCAGCCAGAGGACGAGAGCCACCGGACAGCGCGACCAACCAGACTTTTCAATGCAGGCGCTCTGAAAAAAAACGCCGGCCAGAAACGACAATCGCGCCGGGCGGAGCCGCGGCGCGATGGCGTGACTATGGGACCAAACCCTGGCGCGAGTCAAACAATCAATAAGGCGAATCCCTTATGGTTAATTCGCGGCGCGGTTGTTCGGCAATCTCCCTCCCTTGAAAAGGGAGGGCGTGAGGCCCCAGCGGCGTCAGCCGCTGGACTTGGCCGAACGGGAGGGTTCGTTCTGCGAACCAAGGCTCCCGATTTCGAACGCTCCCTTTCCCGCAGGGACGATTTCGCGAAGGCGCGAAATCGCGCGGGAAAGCCCTCCCTTTTCAAGGGAGGGACAAGGCCCGTTTCTCAATGAAACGCGTGGGCGTCGCCCTTGTCGAAGCGCGGCAGTTCGTTGAACTGGTGGAATGGCGGCGGCGACGGCAATGTCCATTCGAGCGTTGTCGCGCCCTCGCCCCAGGGATTTGCCGGCGCTTTCTTCCGGTAGAAGAAGAAGGCGTCGATCATCGCGATCAGGAAGATCACCATCCCGGCGAGCGTCACCGCATAGCCGACCGACGACCAGTAATTCCATTCCGCGAAAGCCAGCGGATAATCGATATAACGGCGCGGCATGCCCTGAAGGCCGAGGAAGTGCTGCGGGAAGAAGATCAGATTGACTCCCGCGAACATCACCCAGAAATGCAGCTTGCCGAGCCATTCGCGGTACATCTTGCCGGTCATTTTCGCGAACCAGTAGTACCAGGCGGCGAAGATGCCGAAGACGGCGCCGAGCGACAGCACATAGTGGAAGTGCGCGACGACGTAATAGGTGTCGTGGAGATAATGATCGACGCCGGCATTGGCGAGCACGACGCCGGTGACGCCGCCGACAGTGAAGAGGAAGATGAAGCCGACAGCCCACAGCATCGGCGTCTTAAACTCGATCGACCCGCCCCACATCGTCGCGATCCACG
>CAZHUI010000016.1:0-44872 GCA_964535605.1 uncultured Caulobacterales bacterium | reverse complement strand
CACGCGGCGTCTTGCCGGCGGCGAGCCCTGTGCGGTTGGCGACGCGAAAGACGTGGGTGTCGACGGCGATCGCCGCCGCCCCGAACGCGACCGAGGCGACAACATTGGCGGTCTTGCGCCCGACTCCGGGCAGGGCCTCGAGGGCCTCGCGGCTCTCAGGCACGTCCCCGCCATGGTCCTCGATCAGTTTCCGGGACAGCGCGATGACGTTCTTCGCCTTGGCGCGCCAAAGGCCGATCGTCCTGATGTAGCCGCCCAGGCGCTCCTCGCCGAGCGCCAGCATTTTTTCGGGCGACGGCGCGACAGCGAACAGCGCCGGCGTCGCCTTGTTGACCGAAACGTCCGTCGCCTGCGCCGACAGCACCACGGCGACTAGGAGTTCAAAATTGGAGCGATAGAAAAGCTCAGTCTCCGGCGCCGGCGCAGCGGCCTTGAACCGGGCGTAGATCTCCGCCGCCGCCGCTTTCGATTGCTGATTGGTCATGTGCCTGCGGCTTAACAGTCGGAATAATCCGGGTAAAGCAACGTGATTGCCATAGGATTTGTCCGTCGATAGGCTCACTCTTAGCCGATAGATGGGGGATTCAATGGTTTGGCTTGATGTGAAGCGGTTCTCCTTTGCAATCGCTCTGATGGTCTTTTTTGCTATTGCCGTCGGTTGCGCGACCGTTCCCGCGGCAGATTCCGCAGCTCTGGCGAGAATTAAACGAGTCGGCGTTGTCTCGATGGTTGGCGACAAGCTGTTTTATCATCAATTCGGCTTCCTGGCGTTCGGCAATTCCAAGGAATCTTCCAACATCAGCAGCTGGGCGCTGGACGCGCAGTGGGAAGCGCGGATAACGGAAGCGGCAAACGTTACTGGTCTTGTTGAAGCGATCGATCTCGATGTCGATCGCGCCGCATTATTCGCCACATATCCGGCTGAAAACGCTTGGCCGCGCCAATGGCGCTCTCTCAACATAAAGAAGGCGCGCGGCGAATTTCAACGCATCGCCCAAGAAAGCAATGTCGATGCGCTCCTGGTGCTTGCGTCAACAGGTTTTGACGCACAGCAGGCGATTATCGAAGGGATCAGCATATTCAGCGACGAGACTATTGCCGGTCGTAATTCAGTTTACTGGGTTGTGGCCGAACTGCATCTGATTGATGGCGCCAGCGGTGAGCTTTTAACCACGCGCGGACTTGGAAAGAGTGAAGTTTTTGGCGTCAGTTATCCATTCGAAAAGGCGCCGGAAGCGCTGCGCGTCAAACGCTATTCGCAATACTCAAAGTCCGAGATTGAAGAGGCGCGAGGCCAGTTCGCCGCAATCCCGGACGATTATTGGGCGCCAACCGTGACGTGGGTGCTTTCGCCACGCGACGCGCAAAAGTCGAAGTGATCGCATTTCACATTTCGCCGCGCTTAAGTGATTGGAGCCTTGGGCTAAGGGCGGTATGCTGACGCGATGCTTCCAATGAGTACCGTCGAAAACATGGCCCCTGACGAGAAGGGGCGCGCGTTGAAACCCGCGCCGGAAGCGGCGGCGGGCGAGGCGCTGTTCGACGCGATCCTTTATCCGAACCGGTCGTTGCCGAACGCCGGTTTTCTCGCCGTGATGGCGATCGTCATCGGCGCCAACATTCTCTTCGGGATCTATTTCTTTTCGATCGGCGCCTGGCCGGTGATCGGCTTTTGCGGGCTTGACGTTTTTCTTGTCTGGCTGGCGTTCCGGCTGTCCTACCGGCAGGGCCGTCTCAGGGAGCGGGTCATCATCCGCGAAGGCGACATGCGTGTCTCGCGCGTGTTGCCGTCCGGCCATGAAACGCGATGGCGCCTGCAGCCGCACTGGGCCCGCGTCGTCATCGAGCGGCCGGATGATCATGAAGCGCGCGTGCGCGTCGTTTCGAAAGGGCGCACGCTCGTCCTCGGCGCCTTCCTGTCGCCGGAGGAGCGCGTGACGTTCGGCCGCTCGCTCGCGGCGGCCGTCGCGCGCGCCGGCCTGAAGGGCTGACCCGGCGATGGCGATGTTTTTCCTCGCCGCGCTCGGCGCGCTGGGCCTCGTCGCGCTGCTCTACTGGCGCTGGGCGACGGCGACGCGCGCGGAAATCGACGAAAGCGCCGGGCTCGACTGGGTGCGCCGGCGCGAACACGACGCCGGTACGGTCGAGGGCCTTGATGAGGCGCGTTTTCGCGCCGTCTTCCAGCGCGTGCATTTCCCGCGCTTTCCCGCCTATGCGCTGGCCGCGTCGGCGGCGTTCGTCATTTCGCTGCCGGCGACATTCTATCTGCTTGGCCTCATCGCCTGGACCTTCGACACGCTTGGCATGTCGCCCGACGCCGAACGCCTGGCCCGCGCCGTGCCGGTCGAAGGCGCCGAGCAGCTTCTCAACCGCGACGACGGCGAGGATGTCGCGGTCCTGTGGGTCGGCGACATGCTCCTCATCGGCTATTATTTCGGGCTCCTCCTCGTCTGGATCGCCATCGTCGCCGTCGCGATGCGGCGGTATCATGCGCGCCGTCCGGGCTACCTTGAGGAAGAACTCGCGATCGAACGCGCAAAGGGAACGGCATGAATTATCTTCACACCATGGTGCGGGTCGCCGATCTCGACGCTTCGCTCAAATTTTACTGCGACGGGCTCGGCCTTGTTGAGATCAGCCGGTACGAGAATGAAAAGGGGCGCTTCACGCTCGTCTTTCTCGCCGCGCCGGGCGATGCCGACGCCGCGCGCGAGAAGAAGGCGCCGATGGTCGAGCTGACCTATAATTGGGACCCAGAGGAGTATAAGGGCGGGCGCAATTTCGGCCATCTCGCCTACCGGGTCGATGACATTTACGCCGCCTGCGAGACGCTCAGCCGGATGGGCGTCGTTATCAACCGGCCGCCGCGCGATGGCCACATGGCGTTCGTGCGCTCGCCCGACGGCATTTCGATCGAGCTTCTCCAGCGCGGCGACCACCTGCCGCCGAAGGACCCCTGGGCGTCGATGCCGAACACCGGGGCGTGGTGAGACGCGTCAGCGTAAACGCCTTGTTAACACCGGGCGTCCGACCATTTATCCTGTTGTGAGGGGCCCCCGATGACCGCGCCGGCGCTTGTTCTTGACAACGTGGTCAAGCGGTTCGGCGCGTTCGCCGCGGTCGACGGCCTGTCGTTCAAGGTCGCGAAGGGCGAGATTTTCGGCTTTCTCGGGCCGAACGGCGCGGGAAAAACGACGACGCTGCGGATGATCCTCGAGATCACGGCGCCGACCTCCGGCCGCATCGACGTGCTCGGAAGCGCGTCGGCGATCAAGGTGCGCCACCGCATCGGCTATCTGCCCGAGGAGCGCGGCCTTTACCGCAAGATGCGCGCGGCCGACACCATCGCCTATTTCGCCAGCCTTCGCGGCGTGCCGGCCAAGGAAGCCAAAGCGCGCGCGCACGCGCTGCTGACGCGTTTCGGCCTTGGCGACTTCGCGCGCGCGAAGAACGAGGCGCTGTCAAAGGGGATGGCGCAGAAGGTGCAGCTCCTCTCGACCATCGCGCATGACCCGGAGCTTCTCATCCTCGACGAGCCGTTCTCCGGCCTCGACCCGATCAATCAGGCGACGCTGGAAGCGTTGATCCGTGAGCTGAAGGCCGCCGGCAAGACAATCATCTTCTCCACCCATACGATGCAGCACGCCGAACGGCTGTGCGACCGGTTCCTCATCATCGCCAAAGGCCGCAGCCAGTTCGAGGGCACGCTGGAGGAGGCGCGCCGGCGCTTCCCGCCCAAGCTCGTCATCCGCACCGCCGACGACATCGCGCCGCTTCGCGGCGCGCCGGGCGTCATCGCCATCACCGAGCGGGGAGGCGAAGGCGCGGCCCTGGATTATGTGATCGATCTCGCCGCGGGCGCCGATCCGAACGCCGTTCTCAACGCCGCGTTCGAGGCAGGCGTCCGCATGACGCGGTTCGAGCATGCCGGCGCCTCCCTCCATGATATTTTCGTCGCGCTTGCGGGCGATGACGCGCCGGACAGCGAGGCCGCATGAGACCCGTCTTTCTGATCGCCTGGCGCGAATACAAGCAATATGTGCTCTCGCGCGGCTTTCTGATGTTCCTCGTCCTGTTTCCGGTGCTCGTCGTGCTCGGCGGCGCGGCGGTCGGACTGATGCAGTCGGCAAAGCCCGTGCGCGCCTTCGCCGTCATCGACGGCGCGGGCGGATACGCCGAGGCGATCGACCGCGAAATCGCGCGCCAGCATCAGCGCGAGACGCTCGCCGCCTGGGACCGGTGGGTCCAGATCGCGCTCGATCCGGCGAAGAAGAAGGCCGAGGATTTGCCCGCCCCGTTTGCGCCGGACGCGGTCACCTATGGCCGGCTGAAGGCGATTGACGCGGCTGGCGGCTATGAAGCCGGACTTGCGCTTGTCAGCGCGCATCTGCGCGCCGGCATCCCGGTCTTCAAGGCGCCGAAGCGGCAGTTCGTGCGCGTCGACGCGGCAAGGGTCCTGCCGGAGGCGCCGACGACCGAAGCGGCCGTTGCGGCGCTGACGCCCTTTCTTCTCGGCGAGCGCAAATGGCCGGACGGCTCTGAGCTTTTCGCCGCGGTCCTCATTCCGAAAGACTACACCGGCGACGCCAATGGGCCCGACGCGCAGTTCTGGTCGAAAAACCTCACCGATCCGGCGCTTGAAATCGCCGTCGGGCGCGCGCTCACCTCGACTGCGCGGCGCGCTTTCGCGGCGCGCGTCGGCCTTGACGGCGCGAGCCTTGACGCGCTCGCTGACGCCGACGCGCCCTTGCAGGCCTATGAGCCCGGCGCGACGGACGGCGAAGCCTTGAAGGACGCCGATCGCCTGCGGACCGCCTTCATCCCCGCCGCGCTCACTTACATGCTCCTCGTCGTCGTCTTCGGCGTCGGCAATCTTCTCCTCACCAATACGATCGAGGAACGGTCCAACAAGATCGTCGAGGTGCTGCTGTCGTCGGTGACGGCCAATCAGCTGATGCTCGGCAAGCTGGTCGGCATCGCCGCGGTGGGGCTCACCATGCCGGCGATCTTTCTCGTCACGGGCGGCGCGCTCGCCCTCGCCGGCGGCGACGACAGCGGGCCCGCGCGCGAGGCTCTGGGCGTCCTCTTCAGCACGAATTTCCTCGTGATCTACCTTTTCTATTTCCTTTGCGCCTATGCGATTTTCGCGATGATCTTTCTCGCCATCGGCGCTCTCTCGAACTCGCTGCAGGACGCGCAGAGTTTCATGGGCCCGGTGATGCTCCTCGTGTTCGCGCCGGTGCCGTTCGTGCCGATGATCTTCCAGAATCCGAACGGCCTCATCGCGACGATCCTCACCTGGATTCCGATTTACACGCCCTATGCGGTGATGATGCGCGCGGCCGCCGATCCGCCGATCTGGGAAATTGTCGGCGCGACCGCCCTGATGCTCGCTTTCGCGATCTTCCTCGCCCGCATCATGGGCCGCATCTTCCGCGCGGCGATCCTGCAATCGGCGCCGGCGAAGGCGAAAGATCTGGTGCGATTGGCGCGGAAGGAGAGATAGGCTGTAGGCTGCTCTACTGCCTACTGCCTACTGCCTTCGCCGGATCGTACACGAACTTCCGGTCGCAATAGCCGCATTCGGCTTCGCCGTCGTCGAGCGAATACCAGACTTTCGGATGGCCGAGCGCCCCGCCGCCGCCGTCGCAGGCGACGCGGTGATCGGCGACGAAGATGACTTCGGGCGGCGGCGCGGCCTTCGGATCGGCCATAGAGGAGCATTCCTTAAGCGGTGTCGCTTCTTTCTTTCCTTTGACGGCGCCGTCAAGCCTCTCGCCCGCCCTCTAACTCGTGCTAGCAAGCGCCCCCATGACAGCCGCCATTTCCGCCCGGGGCCTCAAGAAAACCTACGCCGCCACCAAGAAGGCGCCGGCGAAGGAAGCGCTCAAAGGGATCGATCTCGAAATCCCCGCCGGCTCGATATTCGGGCTGCTCGGGCCGAACGGCGCTGGAAAATCGACCTTCATCAACATCCTCGCCGGGCTGGTGCGCAAGACTGAAGGCGAGGTCACGATCTGGGGCTTCGACGTCGACAAGAACCCGCGCCAGTCGCGCGCCTCGATCGGCGTCGTGCCGCAGGAAATCAACATGGACGTCTTCTTCACCCCGAAGGAGGCGCTGGAAATTCAGGCGGGGCTTTACGGCGTGCCGGCGAAAAGCCGCCGCACGATGGAAATTTTGACCGCGCTCGGCCTTGACGATAAGGCAGACGCCTATGTGCGCATGCTGTCGGGCGGCATGAAACGGCGCCTCCTCGTCGCCAAGGCGATGGTGCACACCCCGCCGATCCTCGTCCTCGACGAGCCGACCGCCGGCGTCGATATCGAGCTCAGAAAGCAGCTCTGGGACTATGTGCTGCGCCTTCACCGCGAAGGCGTGACGATCGTCCTGACGACGCATTATCTCGAGGAGGCGCAGGAGCTTTGCGATACGATCGCCATCATCCATCAGGGCGCGGTCGTCGCCTGCGAACCGACGGAAAAACTTGTCTCCTCGCTCGATTCAAAGACGCTGCTGGTGACGCCCGTCGACGCGCTGACAGCCGCGCCGTCGCTTCATCCTTATACGGCGGAACTCCGGACGGACGGGCGCCTCGCCGTCCGCTATCAGCCGTCGAAGGGCGAAGTCGCCGCAATCCTTGAGCGGCTCGCCGCCGCGAGCGTCGCGGTCAAGGACCTGACGACGGTCGAGGCCGATCTTGAAGACGTCTTTCTCGAACTGACCTACAATCGCGACCGTCAGCGCGAGTCGAGCGGAATCCAGGGTCGGCCCGCGCGCACGTCCTGAGCGGCGTGGGCGCGCAGCGCCTTCGTCACCTCGACGGGATCGCCGCCGAGCGCCGCCGCCGGGATCGCCGGGCCGAAGCGGATGTCAAAGCGGCTGCCCTTCTTGTTGAGCAGCTCGTTGAACAGCGTGATGTCGCGCAATTCCGTATTCAGCTTCCAGAACCAGTAATAGAGCCGGGAGTTCCGCGCCTCGATATGCGCCGGCACGACCGCGCAGTCATATTTTCGCGCGAAGATCGCGACCGATGTCATCCAGTCGCGTTCGATCAGCTGTTTGTCCCCGCCCATCATGGCGAGACGCCCCGACGGGAAGAGGACGACGCAGCGTTCGTCCGTGAACGCCTTTTTCGTTTCGATGAGCGTTTCGCGTGAGCGCTGGCGCGTGCGCTTCTCGATCACCCATTCGACCGGGATGAGAATGTCCGAAAACCCCGGCGCCACGCGGATGGCGTCGCGATTGGCGAAGAAGACGACATCTTTGCGCACGCGCGTGAGCGCGTCATACATGGCGACGCCGTCGGCGATGCCGGTCGGATGGACGCTGGCGATCATGACGCGTCCGGTTTTCGGAATGTGGTCAAGACCTGTCGCTTGCGCGTCAAGCGCGAGGATCTTGCTGACATGGGCCATCGCCGCGGCGCCGGACATGGCGGCGATCGCGTCGGCCATGCGCTTGGCTTGCGGCTCTTTCAGCAGCGGATAAAGGACCGAGCGGTAAAGCGGCCATAAAGGCGATTTGACGAGCGTTTTGGCGCGCTCCTCGATGAGGATATCGACGATGTGCTTGCCGCGCGCCATCGCCTCGGCGTCGGATGCATCCCCCGTCTGGTCGCTCATCGGCCCCTGCGCTTTTTTGCGCGACCATGGCGCCAGCCGGGGGTTGCCGACAATGCGCCAAGGAAAAGCCCGCACCCGGACGAACCGGATGCGGGCTCTTCAATCCCAGCGGCGGCGATCAGGCCTTGAGCTGAAACCAGGCCCCGGCGGCGGGCGGGCCTGCTTCCTGTTCTTTCGCGCGGGCGGCCGGGTCGGCGGCGACGCCGACAGCGTGGCGAAGCGCGTCAATGCGATGCTTGAACCGCAGGTCGGCGCCGATGTGCTTGTCGGCGTCGAGCGCGGCGAGCGTGCCCGCGACCTTGTCGTTCAGGCCGGTGATATAGACTTTGCGTCCATTGGACTTGGCGTCGGCGGCGATCGTATCGACCGCCATCGCCGCCGACAGGTCGAGCGTCGGCACGCGGCTGAAATCGAGGATGATCGCCGACATGCCGTGTTTCGCCTTTTCGCGAACATGGTGGCCAAGATCGGCGGCGGCGCCGAAACTCAACGGCCCGCCGGCGAAGTCGAAGAGCGAAACCTTGCCGTTCGCCGCATCGAGGAGCGCGCGCTCCTCCGGCGAGAAGGCTTCTGCGTCGCTGCTCCGGAGCGAGGCGACCTGAATGTCGGCGATCTGCTTGACGAAGGCGAGCGCGGCGAGAACGACGCCGACCGCGACCGCCGTGATGAGATCGACAAAGACAGTGAGGCCGAGAACGAGCGCCATCAGGATGAGATCCCAGCGGGGCCCCTTATGCGCGCGCTTGAGATAGGCCCAGTCGATAATGTCGTAGCCGACCTTGACAAGAATGCCGGCGAGCACGGCGTGCGGGATTTTCGCCGCCAGCGGCGCGAGCGAGATCACCACCGCCAGCAGCAGGGCCGCATGCGTCATGCCGGAAAGGCGCGTCTCGCCGCCCGACCTGATGTTGACGACCGTGCGCATCGTCGCGCCGGCGCCGGGGATTGCGCCGAAGAGACCGGCGACGGTGTTGCCGACGCCCTGGCCGACAAGCTCGATATTCGACTTGTGGCGCGTGCCGGTCATGTTGTCGGCGACGAGCGACGTCAGAAGGCTGTCGATCGCGCCAAGGACGGCGAGGATGATCGCCGCTTCAAGGACGAGACCAAACGTATCCGCCGAGAAACTCGGAATGACGAGCGACGGGAATCCGGTCGGGATGTCGCCGAGCACCGGCGCGCCCGGCACGACAAGGCTGAGAAGCGTGCCGAAAATGAGCGCGGCGAGCGCCCCCGGCACAAATTTGCCCCAGGGTTTCGGCCACAGGAACACGGTCGCGAGCGCGATCGCGCCGACAAGAACCGCCGGCAGGACCGGGTCGGCGATCGAGCCTGGAATGGCGGTGAGCGCCGGGATTGTGCCGCTCCCTTCCGGCTCGTGCCCGAACAGGCGCGACATCTGCAGCGAAATGATGATGACGCCGATACCGCTCATGAAGCCGGAGACGACCGGGTAGGGAACAAGGCGGATATATTCGCCGAGTCTCAAGACCCCCATCAAAATCTGGAAGAGGCCCGCCAGCACCACGGCGGCGAAGACGAGGCGCGGATCGCCCGACAGCGACGCGAAGACTCCGGCGAACACGACGACCATCGGCCCGGTCGGTCCTGAGACCTGCGCGCCGGTGCCGCCGAAAAGCGCGGCGAAGAAGCCGACGAAGATTGCGCCCCAAAGGCCCGCAATCGGGCCGGCGCCGGACGCTTCGCCGAAGGCGAGCGCGAGAGGAAGCGCGACGACGCCGGCGGTGACGCCGCCGAGAAGATCGCCGCGCAGATTGCTGAAGTCGAACCAGCCCTTGAGAAGCCCGGGCGGGGCGGCGCCGGTCGGCGTCGATGACATGCGTGTACTCCTTATACGGATCGATTATTGCGGCGGCGTGCGGTGATGGGCGTGCAGCGCGGCGCTGACCGGCTGCTTGTAGTGATCGGCGACGGGGATGAAGGCGTTCGCCTTTTCGTCGAAGGCCAGCACTTCGCCCGACCGGATATCGTAAACCCAGCCGTGGATCTCGGTTTCCCCCGTCGACAGCTGCACGGCGACGTAAGGATGGGTTTTCAGATGCGCGATCTGCAGGAGGACATTCTCGCGGATCAGCATGTCGAGCTGGTCCTTTTCGTCGAGCGCGGCCCCTTTCCTTTTGGTGACGAGCGCCGCGGCGCGCGCGTAACCGAGCCATTCCTTGACGTGCGGAAAGTCATCGAGCCCTTCAGGGTTCATCGCGCCTTTCATCGCGCCGCATTCGGAATGGCCGCAGACGACGATATGGGGAACCTTGAGAGCGCCGACCGCGAATTCGATCGAGGCGGTCATCGCGCCGGTATATTGCGAATGCGGCGGCACGATATTGCCGGCGTTTCTGGCGATGAATAATTCGCCCGGCGCGGTCTGCGTCAGCAGGTTCGGGTCGATGCGGCTGTCGGAGCAGGTGATGAACAGCGCCTCGGGCGTCTGCCCTTCGGCGAGTTTTTCGAAAAGGTCGCGGCGCTGGTGATAGGCTTCCTGCTGAAAACGCACGACGCCGGCGGCGATTTTATCCATGGGTTTCTCCATTGGCTTGTTGGGGGGGCGCCTCTGATCCGTTTGTAGGCTGATGATCGCGCCAGAGCTCGGCGGCGGCGTCGAGCGCCTGCAGGTCAGCCATTTCGGCGGCCGCGCGCGCCTGCACGAAGCGGGCGCCGTCGAGAAGCCAGGCGGCGAGCGCTCTGTCGACGAGGCTGTACTGGTGATGGCGCCCGTCCCGGCGCTCGGCGACGATGCGGTGGGCCTTCAGCAGCGCGAGGTGCTGCGAGGCGCGCGTCGCCGGAATGGCGAGACGCTCGGACAGCGCCGAGACGTCGAGCCCGCCATTGCGAAGCTCCTCGATCAGCCGCACCCGGTCGGGATGGGCGATGACCTTCAAAAGCTCGGCGAGCTCGCGGGCGAGAATAGCGCGCTGGGGCATGTCATGTTCACATTCACGTTACTGCGAAAGTGCATAGCTGCAATTATTTGCACATATAGGGAGTGGCAGGGCTGCGCGCAAGGCGTCCTTCGCAAAAATCACGATTATTTTTTCCCCGAAACGGGTGTGCTCCGGTAACGCCGAAGAACCTAAACCGCCTCGCGCTGACGCCGGGCAAGGTCCGTGCAGCCGGCGCGGGCGAGGGCGAGAAGGGCCAGGAACTGATCATCCGAGAAGGGCGCGCCTTCGGCCGTTCCTTGAACTTCGACGAGGCCGCCTTTGCCCGTGATGACGAAATTGGCGTCGGTGCCGGCGGCCGAATCCTCGGCGTAATCGAGATCGAGCGCCGGGGCGCCGTTGACGATCCCGCAGGAAACCGCGGCGACCGTGTCATTCAGCGGGTTCGTCTTGATGACGCCGTTTGCGGTCGCCCATTTGAAGCACTGCGCGAGCGCCACATAAGCCCCCGTCACCGAAGCCGTGCGCGTGCCGCCATCCGCCTGCAAGACATCGCAGTCGATGAGGATTTGCCGCTCGCCGAGCGCTTTGAGGTCGACGACGGCGCGTAGCGCCCGCCCGATCAGGCGCTGGATCTCCTGCGTGCGGCCTGACTGCCCGCCCTTCGCCTCGCGCTTCATGCGTTCATGGGTCGAGCGCGGCAGCATGCCGTATTCGGCGGTCACCCATCCACGCCCCTGACCCCGGAGCCAGGGCGGCGTCGTCTCGTCCCAGGAGGCGGTGCACAGGACATGCGTGTCGCCGAATTTGACGAGGCAGGACCCCTCCGCATGCTTGGCCGCGCCCGGTTCCAGCGTCACCGCGCGCATTTCGTTGAAAGACCGGCCGGAAGGGCGCATCGGCAATTCCTCATCTGGTTGAGCGCCTTCGCCCTAGCGCCCGGCGCGGGCGAAGTCCAAGCCAATCGGGCCTTCCTTGCATTCGCGCGGGCGCACGTTAACCTCGCCTCAGGCTTTGGGGGCGCGGCGTATGACTCCGGCGCGGGCGATCTTGGCGGCGTTTCTGGCGGCGGTGATGCTGCTCGCCGGCTCGCTGATCGTGGCGCGCACGGGCGGGCGCGAGGCCGCCGACCTCGTCGAAATTTTGCTCGCGGGTCCCGGCGCCGGCCTCTGGTGTTTTCTCGCGGCCGTAGGCGCGTTCCTGTTTGGCGGACTTGGGGTTCTCGCCGCCTTTCTCGCCTTTATCGCGCATGAGGAACCGGACGACGGCCCGTTCCGCCGCCGCGGCTTTCCGAAATCGGCGCCGATCCTTCTCATCATCGCGAGCTTGGCGCTCGTCTGGTTCGCGCTGCGTTGCGCGGGAGCGCCGGAACCCGAAGCGCCGATCGCAGTCGCTGTCGAACCCGAAGCGCCGCCTGCGGACGATCTCGATGACACGCTCGCCGGCGGCGAGCCGCCGCCGGACATTGTCGATGAGGGGCCTGTCGTTTCCTACGCCGAGACGGGATTTGACTGGACGTTCAAGGACCCCTTGATCCGCGACGGCGGCCCGCAATGGATGACGCGCGATCGGCCGTTCACGGATGAATCCGCGGCTGCGAGCCTTTGCGGCATGGCGTGGGTCGCAGTGACAGGGTCTGCGTCCGAGGAAGGCCCGGCGGACCGCAACGCCGAACGCGCGCGCCTGCGCGCAGCTGCGGCTGCTGACGCCGCGCGCGGCTGGATCGCCCGCCATCCCGACTGCGGGGACACTTTTGTTTTCGCCGTCGATCTCGGCCAGCACGCGGCGGGCGCGCCTGACGACACGGGCGCGGCGACCGCCTATCAGCGCCGGGTTCTCGTCATGTCGCGAAGCCGGCGCGACGGCGAAACGCTGACCATCGAGGCCGCGCGCGCGGAACTTGCCGGCTGGCTCGCCGATCCGGCCTCCCGCGCGCTTCTCCTCGGCGGGCGGCGGTTCCCGGCCGAGCCGGTCATTCTGGCGCCCTAGCCGCCAGGCGCGCGCGCCGCCAATTGGCCAAAGCCCGCGACTGACCCTATCTAGGACCCATGAGCCTCCTCACCGATCTCGACGCGCGCTCGCGCGAGATATTCCGGCAGATTGTCCAATCCTACATCGAGACGGGCGAACCTGTCGGCTCGCGCACGCTCAGCCATGACCGGCGCATCGCCGTGTCGCCCGCGACCATCCGCAATGTGATGGCGGACCTCACCGATCTCGGCCTGCTCCATGCGCCGCATATTTCGGCGGGCCGCCTGCCGACCGACATGGGCCTGCGCCTGTTCGTCGACAGCCTTTTGCAGCTCGGCGACATTTCCGACGACGAACGCCGCGCGCTTGACGGCGCCGGCGCGGAGGAAAACGCCGGCACGGTCCTCGAACAGGCGGCGGCGAAACTCTCCGGCCTCACCAAAACGGCGAGCCTTGTCGTCGCGCCAAAGATCGAGGCCCCGCTCCGCCATATCGAATTCGTCGCCACCAATCCTGGCGAGGCGCTCGCCGTTCTCGTCTTCGAGGACGGTCGCGTCGAGAACCGCGTGATGAAGACGCCGGCGGGCCTCACCGTGTCGGGCGTCACCTCCGCCGGCAATTATCTCGCCGCGCGTCTCAAGGGCCGCACGATCGGCGAGACGCGCGAGGCAATCCTGAAAGAGATCGACCAGAACAAGGCCGCGCTCGACGAACTGACCGCGCGCCTCGTCGCTGACGGCGTCGCCGAGATTTCGAGCGCGGAGCGGACGTCCCTCATCGTGCGCGGGCGCGGGCGGCTCCTCGACGACGGGTCCGTGCACGACCTGGAGCGGGTCCGGATGCTGTTCGACGACCTCGAAAAAAAGCGCGACGTCATCGAGGTGCTCAACGCCGCCCGGGAGGCCGAGGGAGTGAAGATCTTCATCGGCTCGGAAAACCGGCTGTTTTCGCTCTCCGGCTCGTCCGTGGTCGTCGCCCCCTATCGCGACGGGGGGAACAATATCGTCGGGGTCCTTGGCGTCATCGGCCCGACACGGCTCAATTACGCCCGCATCATACCGATCGTCGACTATGCCGCCGAAGTGGTCTCCCGGCGGTTGAAATAGCGGCCCCGGCCCCGTACATCGCGCCCCATGAAGACGACCGAAAATTACGAGGCCAATGACGGCCAGCCCGAGCCCGTGGAAGAGGCGCCGCCGGTCCTTGCCGAAGACGCGGCGGCCGAACGCATCGCCGAGCTTGAAGCCGAGCTTTCCGCGCTGAACGACCGCGTCCTGCGCCTTGCCGCCGAGCTTGAGAACACGCGCCGGCGCGCCGACCGTGAAAAACAGGACGCCAGCCGCTACGCGATCGCGTCTTTTGCGCGCGATCTTGTCGGCGTCGCCGATATTTTCGAGCGCGCGCTCGCAACCCTGCCCCCTGACGGCGTCGAAGCGAGCCCTGAGACCCTGTCCGGCTTCGCGGCGGGCGTCAGGATGACCGAACGCACGCTCGCCGCGACGCTCGAACGCCACGGCGTCAAGAAGATCGATCCGAAGGGCGAAAAATTCGACCCGAACCTTCATCAGGCGGTGGCGCAGGCGCCGGCGCCCGGCGTTCCCGCAGGCCATGTCGCCGAGACCGCGCAAACGGGCTTCGTCATCGGCGACCGTGTCTTGCGCGCGGCGATGGTGATCGTCTCGACCGGCGAGCCCGCCGCCGCGCCGAACGGTGCGCCGGTCGATACGACGGCTTAGGCCGCGATACGGCGTTTCACTTTTCGATCCGCAACCGGAATTTCTGCGACTGCCGGAGCACGATCGCGGCGGCCCATGGCCGCGGCATCAGCCGGATCAACGTCACGACGAATTTGTTCCAGAGGCCCGGCACATAGACGACGTGACCGCGCTCGGCCGCGTCAAGCGCGCCTTCGACGACGGGGCGCGCCTCCATGAACATGTAGCGCGGCAACGCATTGATGAGACCGCGCGTATTGTTGACGTCGTGAAACTCGGAATTGGTGAAACCGGGGCAGAGCGCCGAGACCTTGACGCCCTTCCCGGCGTTTTCCGCCGCCAGCGATTGCGAGAAGCTGACGAGAAAGGCTTTCACCGCGCCGTAGAGCGTGTGCCCCGCCGAGCCTGGAACGAGCCCCGCAACCGAGGCGACATTGATGATGCGCCCATAGCCGCGCGCCTGCATGCCGGGCAGAAAAAGATGCGCAAGATGCGCGTAGGACGTCACCATCAGCGCGATGAAATCGCGGTGCACGGCCCAGTCGACGTCTTCGAAATGGCCGGGCTGGCCGTAGCCGGCGTTGTTGACGAGAATATCGACGGACTTTCCCGCCGCGGCGATGCCGGCGGCGATCGTTAGCGGCGCGTCCGCCTGCGCAAGATCGGCGGCGATGACGAGCGTTTCAATCCTGTGCGCCGCGCGCAATCTGTCGGCGATCGCGTTGAGGCGATCGGTTCGTCGCGCGGTGAGAATGAGATTGGCGCCGCGCGCGGCGAGCGCATCCGCGAACGCTTCGCCGATGCCCGCGGAAGCGCCGGTGACGAGCGCCCATTTTCCGTTCACGGTCATAAGTTTTTTACTCCGGAAATTTTGCGACGAAGCGTGCGCCAATGAGACGAGAAGCGGCCCGCATACGGTGAACAGGATCGCCTCTGCGCAGGCGCTAGGCGATGATGCGCTCATCGGCTGATCCGCGCGGCGTTGCAAACCGCCAATGCAAGGACCAGCCGGATCAGAGGGCGTCAAAAGACTCGTGGAGAACAGCCATGACGACGCTCAAAAACAGCTCACGCCTCGCCTTTGCGGCGCTCACGCTCGCCGCTTTCTCGACCGCCGCCAGCGCCGGCGAGGTCAGTTTCCGCTTTCACGCCGACGATCTGACGAGCCCCGCCGACCTTTATGAACGGATGGCGGACGCCGCCGCGGCCGCCTGCGAAAGCACGGGGCGCAAAGGGCTTTGGGCGGTGAAGGCGGAAGCGGCCTGCGCCGCCGATCTGCTCGACGATTTCGTCGCCGGCGCCGCGAGCCCTTCGCTCACCGCCGTCCATGAACGGTCGAGCGGCGAACGCCTCGCCGGGCTTCGCTAGACGCCCGCCCGCCGGCGCGCGGTCATCACGCCTTGCGCGCCGGCGAAGGCGGCGATCAGTATAAAGATCATCGCCAGATTGCCCGTCTGCGACGTGATGGTGCGGCTGATGAGGATTGACGCCGCCGACGCGGCGCAGGCGAGATAGATCGCCTTCATCGACGGCGGCGCTGACGCTGCGCGTTTGAGGCCCGCGACGCCGAATGCGACGAGCATGGCGATGAACGCCAGCGGCCCCGGAAAACCGAAATCGAGGGCCAGCGTCAGATAATAATTGTCGATCGTCAGCGTCTGGCCCCAGAAGCCGAGAATGCGCGACGACCTTCCTGTGCCGTAGCCGAGCACGGGCCGCTTCATGATCTTGGGCCAGGCTTGGCTCATCTGGTCGAGGCGCGACTGCGTCGAGTTCGAGGCGGAGACGCCGCCCTTGCCGCTGATCATCGCGTAGGTTCCGACGGCGATGACCGGCGACGACAGAAGCAGAACCGCTGTCGCAAGGCCGACCAGCGGCCGGAACCGCGCGGCGCGCGCCTTGCCGAAGAAGCGCACCGTGAAAATCGCCGCCATGAAGCCGAGCGCGATCACCATGCCGAGCGCGGCGCCGCGCGAGTTCGTCGCAATGGCGCCAAGCAAGATGAGCATGAACGCCGCCGCCCACAGCCAGCGCGCGCGGGGGTCTTTGGCGCGCGCGGCGAGCGCGAGCGCGAAGGGCGCGACAAGCGCCATATGCTCGCCAAGCGACAGGGGATGGGTGTGCGAGGCCTGCGCGCGGAAGAAGCCGTCGCGGATTTTTTGCAATTGCACGTTCTGCAGCCAGACCGCATCGCCCTGGATAAGCGGCGACAGGACGATCGCCATCAATTGCTGCGTCACGGCCTCGATGACGGCGATCCCGGCGACGATGACGGCGCCGATCACGAAGGCTTTGACGAGACGCTCGAAATCGCGCGTCCGGCGGCAATAGGTGAGGACCGCGCAGAACGGCAAAAGCCAGATCATCGTCTGGCGGAAGAACTCCGGCACGGCGAGCGCTTTCCCCTCGGCGAGCGGCAGGCTGAGAAGGCCGAGCCCGAACAGGGCGAATACGGACCAGGTCACGGCGCGGCTGCGGCGCACCGCGAAAGAGAATTGCGCGCGCCGCCAGCGCGACACCGCCATGTCGTAGAGCCACATCGCGCTGACCGCGTAGAGAATGATCCGCGGCGGCGTCAGGATCGGCATCGGCCCCAGTTTCACGAAGATGTAGACAGGCCAGACCGCGAGGAGGACGCTGGCGATCAGAATGAGCGTGAAGGCGAGATTGCGCGGCACGGCGCGCGCTTCCGGCGCCTTCGCCCACAGGACCGCGACAGGCGGCAACAGGAAAAGCAGCGCCGCCGGCGGCAGGATCACCGCCGTCGCCGCGGCAAGCGAGACGTAAAGCGTAAAACCCGCCCACCAGCCGGCCTTGGCGAAGAAGGCGGCGAGGGGCCGGGTTGCTGAGGCGGCGTAAGTACCCATCCCGCGTGTCTTAACCGTGAGGACGGCGCCATTTGGTTAAGGGAAACTGGGTCCGGCGCGGCGCATCCTTTGTGACGCGGCCTGAAGAAGGCCGCTCCTCAGGATGAAGGGAAGATCTTCGTCCTGAGGAGCCGTAGCGCAGCGGAGGCGTCCCGAAGGATGGCCGCGGGACCGGATTGCACGCGACTTGCACCGCCCGGCGCCTTAGGAACCCCCCATGGACACCGCCGCCTTCATCCTCGCGCTTCTCGTCTTTCTCGCGGTCGGCTTCTGGTATGTCGAAAACGAGATGAAGGCCTCCGACGGCGCGCACGGCCTGTTCGCCGTGCGGCAGGCGGAAAAGCCGAGAAAGTCGCGCCTTCCCCGTTTCGCCGCGGAAGCGGCCGGCCAGCGCTATCGCGCGCGGGAGAAGGTGGGCCCGGAGCCGCTGTCCGGCGCTGACGAGGCGGCCACGGCGCAAGCGCCGAAATACCGCCGCAAGGAACGCGCCTGGGATCGCGCCGCGAAAGCCGGCGACGAGGATTGACGAAAAGGCGATCCGCTCAGCTTCCGCGCGGAACCGGCGTTCCGAACCGTGCCGCATAATAGCGCGCGATACCCCGCGCATCGCCGATGAAGGCGCGACCGTTCGCGCGGCCGACGGCGGCAAAATCCTGATGCGGCGCTTCTTCGGCGAGGACGAGCGTCGGGCAGTTCCAGCGCCCCGGCCCCAAAAGCGCGACGATCCCTGCGCGCGGGTGCGCGATCTCCTGATAGCGCACCTCCAGCGTTTCAAGGATCGCCGGATGCCACGCCAGAAAGCCCCATAGCTCGGCGCATTCCGGGCAGAATTCGCGCCGGCCGTTGTCGGTGAAACCCGGCGGGAGGAGGAAGAGAATGTCGCGGGTCATCGGGCTCTAAACCTTGACATTTTGCGTGAAATACGTATTTTGCATAAACCTATGAGCAGAGTGACCTCCACCGAATTCGTTCGCACCCCCGGCCTCTATCAGGATCAGGCCAAGCGCGAACCCGTCGTCATCATGAAACATAATCGCGAGCACACGGTCATCCTCAGCGCCGAGGAATATCGCCGGCTGAAACGCCGCGACAGGATGGTCTTTCGCGCCGGTGAGATCCCCGCCGACCTCCTCGCCGCCATTGCCGCGGCGACGGCGCCGGAAGAGGCGGCCGCCTTCGACGATGAAATGAGCGTTGCGCGTTGAGCCTTCCCGAGCCGCGCCCGGGCCTTGTCATCCGCTACAGCTATCTATGGGCGCGCGAGCGCGACGCGGGGCGCGATGAAGGCGTGAAAGACCGTCCCTGCGCCATCCTCCTCGCGACGCACGACGAGTTCGGCGACCTCAAAGTCATTGTCCTCCCCGTCACGCATGCAAGGCCCGCCGATTCGGACAGCGCCGTCGAAATTCCGGCCGCGACGAAACGCCGTCTCGGCCTCGACGACGATCAGTCATGGATCGTCGTCACGGAATGCAACGTCTTCGCCTGGCCGGGACCGGACCTCCGTTTCGCGCGCGGAGCCGGCGCGGAAAGCGCCGCCTACGGATTATTGCCAGCAAAGCTGTTCGAGGCCGTCCGCGACCGGTTCGTCGCCAACAGCAAAAAGGCGCGCTTCGTCAACCGCGATTAGAGCCGGTTGCGGTCAACTTGACCTGCTGCCTTCATCCTGAGGAGCGGCCCTCTCGGGCCGCGTCACGAAGGATCGGCCGCGAGTAGCGCGTTTGGGCGCTCGCAGCCCATCCTTCGAGACGCCTTCGCTTCGCTACGGCTCCTCAGGATGAAGACATCAGGTTGATTGAAACGAGAGCTCTAAACGCTCTTGTGCCCGCCATGAACGGTCTCGCGCACGCGCCGGTTCGCTTCTTCAAGCGCGTCGCCCTCAAGTCCGCCCTCGAACTCGGCCGCCATCGCCGCCATCATCGGCTTCATTTCTTCCTTGGAATTGACGCGCGGGAAAGGCTCGGCGGGAACGGGGACGCTTAAGAAATCGCAGAGCGGCGCCCAGCCGTCTTTCGCCTCGAAGACGAGCAGGCGGTCTTTCGGAATCGCGCGGCGGACTTCCTCCGTATGCCGATTGAAGACGGCGAGGAGATGCGCGCGGTCGTGGATGCGGCCGTCGAAGAAGCGCCAGACAACATTCTTGACGACGGGGCCGAAGGGCATCTTCGCCATCGCCGGCGAGAATTGCGGGCTCAAGATCGTCTCTTGCGTCGACTCCACCCATTTCTCAGGCTCGCGGAGCGACAGGATCACTTTCGCCTTTGGATAATAGGCGGCGAGTTCGCGCCAGAAGGCGGCGGTCGGGAAATCAACCGCGCAGCCATAGCCCTTGAAGATCGCGTCCCAGTCGGGCTTGCCCGCCGCCGCCGCGTCCCACAGCGCGATCTGCTCGGGCGAGCCGAACACCTCGCTCATGTGGTGGCACTTGCCGAACCCCAGCTTTTCGAGCGCGACTTTCAGCGAAGCGGTTCCGGTGCGGCCGAGGCCCGCGCCGACGATGGAGAGGGTCATGAGCGTCCCCGTGGTTGTTTTGCGGAAGCTAGCGGATGAAAGGGGAATGCGACAGCGCGAGACGTCTTGCTTCACCTCCCCCTCGCGGGGAGGTCGAAATTTGCGAAGCAAATTTCGGGTGGGGGCAGGCTCTCGCAACAAGACGCGTCTTCAACTTTTCGCATCGTCACCCCCACCCAAAACTGCTGCGCAGTTTTGGCCTCCCCGCAAGGGGGAGGCGAAGGGGGCGTGCTCTATAGGGGCCATTATTTTTGGGTGCGATACTGAGAGACGCTTGACCCCGCGCTGGTCTTCCAGACCGCCTGTTAAGGCGAATTTAAGCGCCATCTCCTTAAATGCATCCCTGCGAAAGCAGGGGGAGTATTATGAAGAGAGTAGTACCTTTGGTCGCGTGCGTCGCCTTGGCGTCTTGCGCCACCGCAGTTACGCGTTACTCAGTCGCCGCAGAAGATGAGCCCTATTCGTATTACGAAGACGGCGTTCCATTCATCATTTCAGAAGGCGAGACTTCACGGATCAGCTTTGGTCCGGCCTTCACCGCGCAGGATGCGTCTGACCGGCAGCTTTTCTTTGTTGAACTCGCCAATATCGGTCAATCGCGTTTCAACTTCGGTCCAGACAACCTCAAGATCATCACCGATTCTGGAGAGACCGTCGCTGTGCTGACGCCTGAAAAGCTTCAGCGCGAGGCGAACCGCCAGGCCGACTGGCTCGCTTTATCTTCGTCGCTGCAGCAAATGAGCAACGGCCTAGCCGCTTCCAATGCAGGCTATAGCCACGGGCACGCGAATTATTCAGCGCGAACGAACTTTTACGGCTCGCGCTCATACGGATCGGCCACCACATACGGGCAAGCGTCGTATTCGGGTTATAACGGAGGCGCGGCTGCGCAAGCGCATTTTGCTGCGCAATCGGAAAACAGGGCGATAAGGGCTGAGTACACTGCTGCTATCTCTCAACTATTGAAGACCGCCCAAGACGGCGCTTTAAAAAATCATACCGTGCGCCCGAGAGAAAAAATCAGTTCTTTAGTGATGGTCGAAAAAATTCCGAGCGACGCGACAATCATCAGGGTTGAGGCAACCGTCGGCGGCGAAGTCCACTCGATGACGTGGAACTATGCCGTAGAGTGACGGCTTGGCGAACTACGCCAGCCCTTCCCAAAACTTCTTCGCCCGGTCAAAAAACCCCTGCGACTGCGGGCATTTCTCGTCGCCGCCCGCCGCGCAGAATTCGCGCAGCAACTCCTTTTGCCGCGCGGTCATGTTGACCGGGGTTTCGACGCCGATTTCGACATAGAGATCGCCGCGGCCCTTCTGGTTGAGGCGCGACATGCCGCGCCCTTTGACCTTGAAGCGTTTGCCGGTTTGCGACCCCTCGGGGATGTCGACGCGAATGCGCCCGCCGTCGATCGTCGGTGCCTCGATCGCGCCGCCGAGCGCCGCCGCCGTCATCGGCACGGGGACCGCGCAGAAAAGATCGGCGCCGTCGCGGTCGAAAAGTTCGTGCGGCTTCACCTCGACGAAAATGTAGAGATCGCCCTCGGGCCCGCCGCGCGGGCCGGCTTCCCCTTCGCCGGCGAGGCGAATGCGCGTGCCGCTCTCAATCCCCGCCGGAATGTCGACCGCGAGCGTGCGCTCGCGCCGCACGCGGCCCTGCCCGCCGCAATCCGTACACGGATCGGCGATCACTTTTCCTTCGCCGCCGCATTGCGGGCAGGTGCGCTCCAGCGTGAAAAATCCCTGCTGCACGCGCACGCGGCCTGCGCCGCGACAGGCGCCGCAGGCCGTCGGGCCGGAACCGGGGCGCGCGCCGCTGCCTGAGCAGGGCTCGCACGTCACCGAGCCCGGCACGCTGATCGTCGCCTTCTTGCCGCCGAAGGCTTCCTCGAGCGTGATGTCGAGCGCGTATTTGAGGTCGGCGCCGCGTCCCGGTCCGCGCGCGCGCTGGCCGCGCGCGCCCATCAGGTCTGAGAACAGGTCCTCGAACACGTCGGAAAAGGCCGAGGCGTCGAAGCCATTGCCGGCAAAACCGTTGAAGCCGCCATTGGCGCCGCCATTCTTGAAGGCGGCGTGGCCGAAGCGGTCATAGGCGGCGCGCTTTTGCGGATCGGAGAGGATCTCGTACGCCTCGCCGACTTCCTTGAATTTCTGTTCGGCCGCCGGGTCGCCCTGATTGCGGTCAGGGTGATGTTTCATCGCCGCTTTGCGGAAGGCGGCCTTGATCGCCGCCTCGTCCGCGCCGCGATCGACGCCAAGCGTCGTGTAGAAGTCCTGCGCCATCGAGCCGTACCGCCCCTAATTGGCCCCCGAAGCCATCCTTCGTGACGCGGCTTCGCCGCTCCTCAGGATGAAGGGGTGTTTGCCGCCGCCTCCATCCTGAGGAGCCTCGCGTAGCGAGGCGTCACGAAGGATTGCCTGCGGCGGCGGCCGCTATTCTTTCTTGTCGCCGTCGACTTCTTCAAAGTCCGCATCGACGACTTTTTCATCGCCCGCGCCGCCGGCGTCCTCGCCGGGCGCAGCGCCGCCGCCTTGCGCCTTGTACATCGCCTCGCCGAGTTTCATCGCCGCGGTCAGCATCGTCTGCGTGTCGGCGGCGATTTTTTCAGCGCTGGCGTTTTCATCGTCGAGCGTCGCGCGCAAGGCCGCCACCGCGTCCTCGATCGCCTTCTTCTCGCCGTCGGCAAGCTTGTCGCCGTAATCCTTCAGCGCCTTTTCGGTCTGGTGGATGGCGCTCTCGCCGTGGTTTCTCGCCTCGACGCGTCCGCGCTTCTCCTTGTCTTCCTCGGCATGGGCTTCGGCGTCCTTGACCATCTTCTCGATATCGGCGTCCGAAAGGCCTCCGCTCGCCTGGATGCGGATCGACTGCTCCTTCGCGGTCGCCTTGTCCTTCGCCGAAACGTGGACAATGCCGTTGGCGTCGATGTCGAAGGTCACCTCGATCTGCGGCACGCCGCGGGGCGAGGGCGGAATGCCGACGAGATCGAACTGGCCGAGCAGCTTGTTGTCGGCCGCCATTTCGCGCTCGCCCTGGAAGACGCGGATCGTCACCGCCGACTGGTTGTCCTCGGCGGTCGAGAAGGTCTGCGACTTCTTGGTGGGGATCGTCGTGTTGCGCTCGATGAGGCGCGTGAACACCCCGCCCAGCGTTTCGATGCCGAGCGACAGGGGCGTCACGTCGAGGAGGAGGACGTCCTTGACGTCGCCTTGCAGAACGCCCGCCTGAATGGCGGCGCCGAGCGCCACGACTTCATCCGGGTTGACGCCCTTGTGCGGCTCTTTGCCAAAAAAGGCTTTCACCGTCTCCTGCACTTTCGGCATGCGCGTCATGCCGCCGACAAGGATGACTTCCTCGATGTCGCCGGCGGTGAGGCCGGCGTCTTTCAGGGCCGCGCGGCAGGGCTCGACCGTCTTCTTGATGAGGTCTTCGACGAGGCTTTCGAGCTTGGCGCGCGAAAGCTTCATGGTGAGATGCTTCGGCCCGGTCTGGTCGGCGGTGATGAAGGGGAGGTTCACCTCATATTGAGCGGTCGTCGAGAGCTCCTTCTTCGCCTTTTCGGCTTCTTCCTTCAGGCGCTGCAGGGCGAGTTTATCCTTCCTGAGATCAATCCCCTGATCCTTCTTGAACTCGTCGGCGAGATAATCGACGAGGCGCATGTCGAAATCTTCCCCGCCGAGGAAGGTGTCGCCATTGGTCGCCAGCACTTCGAAGACGCCGTCGCCGATTTCGAGAACGGAAATGTCGAACGTGCCGCCGCCGAGGTCGTAGACCGCGATTTTCTTGCCTTCCTTCTTCTCAAGGCCATAGGCGAGCGCGGCCGCGGTCGGCTCGTTGATGATCCGCAAGACTTCAAGCCCGGCGATCTTGCCGGCGTCCTTGGTCGCCTGACGCTGCGCGTCGTTGAAATAGGCGGGAACGGTGATGACGGCCTGCGTCACCGTTTCACCGAGATAGGCTTCGGCCGTCTCTTTCATTTTCTGGAGGATGAAGGCCGAGATCTGGGAAGGCGCGTATTTCTCGCCGCGGCTCTCGACCCAGGCGTCGCCATTGCCGCCCTTCAGGATCTTGTAGGGCACCATGCCGATGTCCTTCTTGACCATCGGGTCATCGAAGTTCCGGCCGATCAGGCGCTTGATCGCAAAGAATGTATTCTCAGGATTGGTGACCGCCTGGCGCTTGGCCGGCTGGCCGACGATCCGCTCCCCGTCCGCCGTGAAGGCGACGACCGAGGGGGTCGTCCGCGCGCCCTCGGCGTTCTCGATCACTTTCGGCGTTTTGCCTTCCATCACCGCCACGCACGAATTGGTCGTGCCAAGGTCGATGCCGATCACTTTAGCCATATTGAATGCCTCCTCTTTGGCGGGCCGTTTTTAGCGGGGGGCCGGGCCTTCATTCAGCGCCCGCCTCCGCCGCGCGCTATTCCGCGCGAAACGATCCCCAGACTTGTCCGGTACCTGTTAAAGATGGGACGCGGAAGAATGATCCCCCGCGCCGTTCGTGGGGCATATAGGCAGGGCCCATGAGCCCCGCAACCCGCGGCGGAACGAGCGTCCGGAGAATCACCGATGCGGCGCGGCGCCGGGTTCGACGACTTCGCCGTCTTCCTTCACGAAGCGGGCTGGCGTCCTTTCAAGCAGGTCAAAGACAATCTCGGACGGGCGGCATAGTCGAACGCCGCGCGGCGTTACGACAATCGGCCGGTTGACGAGGATCGGGTCGGCGATCATCGCAGCAAGGATCGCCTCATCCGCAATTTCCGGATCAAGAAGCCCCAGCGCCTCCGCCGCTGTTCCCTTTTCCCGCAGAAATGCGCGCGGCGGCTTTCCCGCCGCCGCAAAAAGGACCGTGAGCAGCGGCTTCGTCCAGCCGGTCTGCCGATAATCGACAATGACGGGCGCGTAATTCGCAGCCTCAATCATGGCGAGGGTGTTGCGCGATGTGCCGCAATCCGGATTGTGAAAGATGACGACGGGAAAATCCGCGCTCACTTTCAGGCCCCCTCAAAAGCGAAGCGCAGGCGCTGAAGCCCCCGCCAAAGTCATTGCCGACGATCGTCGTATCAACTAATCTGGATTTATGGAGATATCAAACGCCGTTTCGGCTCTGTCAGCGTTGGCGCAGGAAACGCGCCTCAAGGTTTTTCGGCTTCTGATGGAGGCGGGACCCGAAGGCCTGCCCGCGACCGCGATCGCCGGGGCGCTCGGCGTACGCCAGAATCTGATGTCGACGCATTTGAGCATTTTGGCTGAGGCGGGTCTTACGCGGGTCCGCCGCGATGGACGGTTCATTTTCCACGCGGCCGATCCTGTCCAAACGCGCGCTCTCCTCAGTTTTCTCGTCGAAGACTGCTGCCACGGGCAACCCGAGCAATGCGCCAGCCTGATCGAGGCCGTGGTTCCGCTGGAGACATGCTGCGCCTGAGGCCATATATCGATATATCTTGCTTTATTGATTTATATACGGCAACCTGTCTCCAATCAACCAGGAGGAACCGCCGTGAAAAAGCCGATCAACGCTATAGCCGCCGCTTTCCTCGCATCGGTCTCTAGCGCCAACGCCGCGCCCGGCGCGGTCGTCGTCATCAAGGCCTCCGGCGACCGAGGCTGGACGCTGGACTGCAGCTTTGAGCGTCTCAGGGGATCGCCGATCCGCAAGTCCGCTGGCGGCGGAAACCGGCTTGGCGCCGTCGCCGTCCGCGGCGTCAGAAGCGGACGGTGCGAGTACGCGACGTCCGAAAGCGGCGCGCTGACGCTCCGCTTTCTCGACGAGGGCGACACCGAAAAATGTCCGCTCGCGCGCGTCGAAGATCATTGCCTTCGCACCGTCGCGCCCGCGGAAAAGGGATCGTTCGACTTCTGACCGTTCGATCAGGCGGCGCTTGGTGGAAATGTCACTTTACAACAGCCGACATTGATTGCGTCAGCGTCTTCGGCGCTGACGCCGGGCGCCAGGGAATAACGTCTCGACTTCTGGTCCCGCGCAGCGACGACGAGCCCGCCGTCTCGCAACACGCGCAGATGATGCGACATCAGATTCTGCTCAACGGGAATTTCCCGGAGCAGGTCGGTGACGGTGAGCGACGCTTTGCCGAGCGCCCGCACGACCGCAAGCCTTACCGGATGGGAGATCAGATCGAGCCGCTCGGCGCATTCCGCGGCGGCCCTGACGCCCGTCTTCAATCGCGGCCTCACTCGCTGCTGGCTTCTTTTCATATCAATCAGATTTGATATCAAAACTTCTGCAGGAACCGGTAAGGAAGCAGCATCGCTGCGTCAACGCGGCGACGCAAGGCTGTTGCAGCACGCATCCGGGGTCCACATTTCATGACATTCAAATCCGTTCTGGCGGCTGGCGCCGCCGTCGCCGTCCTTGCGTTCGCGGGCGCGGCGTCCGCGCAATCGGGCTCTGATGACGAGATCATCGTCACCGCGCAAAAGCGGGAGCAGGATCTGCAGGACGTCTCGCTATCGATCGACGTGATCCGCAATGCCGAACTCGACGCCATCCGCGCCGGCGGGCGCGACATCCTTTTCCTCGCCGGCCGCAGCCCCAGTCTTTACGCCGAAGCCTCCTCCGGGCGCACCTTCCCGCGCTTTTACATCCGGGGGCTCGGCAACACCGATTTCGACCTCAACGCCAACCAGCCGGTCAGCATCGTTTATGATGACGTCGTTCTCGAAAACCCGATTCTGAAGGGCTTCCCGGTTTTCGACCTCGACCGCGTTGAAATCCTGCGCGGTCCGCAAGGAACGCTGTTCGGGCGCAACACCCCCGCGGGTGTCGTCAAATTCGACAGCGCAAGGCCGACGGAAGAAATCGAGGGGTATGGCCGCATCGCCTATGGCCGCTTCAACACGATCGACGCCGAAGGCGCGATTTCAGGCCCCTTGTCGCCGACGATCTCCGCGCGTTTGTCGGCGCTGTTCCAGCGCCGCGATGATTTCGTCGACAATACCTTCGCCGAGCAAAATCCGGCTGCCGTCACCGGCGACGGCGCTGACGGCTTTGAGGAATTCTCTGAATTCGCCGGGCGACTTCAATTCCTGTGGAAGCCCAATGACGACTGGTCGACGCTGCTCAACATTCACGGCCGGCGCCTCGACGGCGGCTCGCGCCTTTTCCGGGCGAACATCATCGCGCCCGGCGTCGGCGGCCTCGTCGACGGCTTTGAACGCGGCGAGACGGCGCAGGACGCCACGCAACGGCTCGACGTTTATAATTTCGGCTTCAGCGCCAGGACTGACTGGGATGTCGGCTTCGGCGTCATCACCTCGGTGTCGAGCTATGACACGGTCGGCATCACCGCGCGCGGCGACGTCGACGGCGGCTTCGGCGCGGATTTCGCCCCGCCCTCGGGTCCGGGCTTCATCCCCTTCGCCGCGGAAAGCGCCGACAACATCACCGGCCATTACCAGACGACGAGCGAAACGCGCCTCGCCTTCAAGCCGGCTGAGAAGGTCGATTCAGCCGTCGGCGTTTTCTTCTTCAAGGAAAATCTCGAGATCGAGAATCTCTCCTTCGACACGCTGGCGGCGGGCGCGGAGAACGGGCGCGCGGTGCAGGATCAGGAAACGTTCGCCTGGGCGGTCTTCGCGTCCTCGGCTTTTGCGGCGACCGACAGGCTGACGTTTGAGGGCGGCGTGCGCCTTTCCGGCGAAGACAGGGACTTCATCGCCGAGCGCCTCGTCGGTCCTTTCGGATCAGGAACGCTGGGACCGGTGACGGTCAATCTCGAGGATACGGTCCTTAGCGGCGATGCCTCGGCGACCTATGCGGTAAGCGGGAATGTCAGCGTCTTCGCGCGCTACGCCCGCGGCTTTCGCGCGCCGAACGTGCAAGGACGGATCGTCTTCGGCGACGCCGTCACGACGGCGGCGACCGAAGCCGTCAACTCCTATGAGGCGGGAATCAAATCGGAATTCTGGAACGGGCGCGCGCGGATCAATCTCACCGGCTTTTATTACCGGACGAATGACCAGCAGCTGACCGCCGTCGGCGGCGCCGGGAATTTCAACCAGCTCCTCAACGCCGACGCGGTCGTCGGATCGGGCTTCGAGATCGACGCCGATTTCCGCCCCGCCGACGGCCTTACCCTGACAGCGGGCGTTTCGCTCAACAACACGCGCATCGACGACCCCGACCTTGAGGTCGGCGTCTGCGGCGCGCCCTGTCTCGTCCTCGATCCCATCGCCCCGTCCGGCAACGCGCTCATCGACGGCAATCCTTTGCCGCAGGCGCCGCGCTGGATCGCCAATGCGGCGGCGCGCTACGCCGTTCCGTTCCGCGGCGGCGAGGTCTTCGTTCACACCGACTGGGCCTATCGGAGCCGGATCAATTTCTTCCTTTACGAGAGCGCGGAGTTTCAGGACGCGAACGAGCTGATCGGCGGGGCCCGCATCGGCTACGCCCGCGGCGGCTGGGAATACTCCGCCTACGGACGGAATATCACGAACGACGCCTCGGTCGCCGGCGCGATCGATTTCAACAATTTCTCCGGCTATGTGAACGAGCCCCCGCTATGGGGCGTCGAAATCGCTCGGCGCTTTTAGGGCCGCGCTATTTCAGCCCGCCGGTCAGGCGATGATCGCCGGCCGGGGGATGTCGAACTGGTACCCGCGCTTTTCGAGTTCAGCGCCGGAAACGATCGGCAAAACGATTGCGAACGCCAGAACGAGAAAGATACCGGCGAGGTCGGAAATGAGGGTCTTCATGGCTGTTTTTCCTTGAGCGGCGCGGTTTGTAACCTGCTTATAGTCTATTGACGGTTACGATCTAGGCCCTATATCGTAACCTGTAAAGAGATTTTTGCTGGTTTAAGGATGAGATTTTCTCCCTATCGCTGGTCGACGGCCGACATGGTCGGCGGCGACCCCGCGCTCGACTTCGTCAACACCGCCTCGGCCTGGGCGAGCGGCGATCCGGTCGACAGGCTGGGCGGGGCCGAAGGTCTTGCCGACTGGGTCGCGATCGCCGGCCTCGCCGCGCCGTCGGATGCTGACAGCATCAAGGCGGAAATCGCCCAGGACCCCCAGTCCGGCGCTGCGGCGTTCGCCGAAGCGACAGCGCTGAGGGCCCTCCTCTGGCGCATCTTCGATGCCGTCGCGCACGGGCGGCGCGTCCCGGCGCAAGACCTCCAAGACTTCAGGGACTGGACCTGCCGGGCGCGCGCCGCGCAGCGGCTCGAACAGACGGAGACCGGTTTTCGCGAATGCTGCCCGGAGGGCGCGCCGTCGCTTGAGACGATCCTGTTCGCCATCGCGCTCTCCGCCGAGCGCTTGCTGACGCAAGGGCGGCTCGACCGCCTGCACGCCTGCGGCGGCGCGGATTGCGAATGGATGTTCCTCGACCTCTCGAAAAACGCCAGCCGCCGCTGGTGCTCGATGGCGACCTGCGGCAATTCGGCGAAGGTGAGGAAATTCCGTACCCGGAAGACCGCCGCGGATCAGTAAAGATCGCGGACGACCCGGAAGCCGATATCGTTGCGCGCAGTGGCCGCAAGAACGCCGTCACGATGCGCGGGCCTGAGGCTTGACGCCGGCGCGGTGAAGGCGCCGCCCTTGATGACGCGCGCCGCGCAGGCGCCGCCGACCGCCGCGGCGTCGGCGGGGCGCCCGTCATGGCTCGCCCGCCAGCAATCGGCGGTCCATTCCCAGACATTTCCCTGCATGTCGAAAAGACCGAACGCGTTCGGCGCGAACGCGCCCGCGGGCGCTGTCACGCCGCGCCGCTGTCCAGGCGCGCCCAGGGGGTCGGCGGCCGCCGCATCGTAATTGGCGCGGCCGGCGTCGATGACCGGCCCGAATGGAAAGGTGGACGCCGTCCCACTGCGCGCGGCGTATTCCCATTCGGCTTCCGTCGGCAGGCGGTAGCGCTGGCCGGACCTGGCCGACAACCAGGCGACGAACGCCTCCGCGTCGGCGAGGCTGACATTGATGACCGGACGCTTGCCGCGGCCGAAACCGCTGTCGCCGAGCGCGCGGCAGGCGCCGTCGCTGACACACGGCGCCCAGTCCTCGAATGTCGTTTCGCGCACCGCCATGGCGATCGGCTTTGTCAGCGTAACGGGCGTCTGCGGCCCTTCGAAGCCGCGCGCGGCAGGATCGTCCGCCGCCGCCCCCATCTGGAAGGCGCCGGCGTCGATCTCCGCCAGGTCGGGGCAGTCGAGGCAGTCGCGCAAATACCGTCCATAGGACGCGGTCTCGGTTTCAGCGTCGGCGATCACGCTCCAGGCGAGCCCGGCGATCGGATCGGCGTCGGGGGCCGCCGGCGCGTCTTCGGCCGGCGGCGACGTGGCTGGCGTTGCGGCCGCTTCGGGCGCCGCGGCCGCTGGCGTTGGAACAATCGCTTCGGGGCGCGGCGCCTCGTCGGCAGCGGATTCCCCGGCGCCGGTCGCCGCCCCTTCATCCGCAGGCGGAATATCAAGCGGCGGCGGCGCCGCCGATCCGTCGCGCAACTCGTCCACGACGCCCGGCGCCGGGTCTTGCGCAAGCTGGGGCGCGACTTCGGGCGCAGCCGCTTCAGTCTCAGGGCGCGGCTGCACCACAAAGGCGATGACCGGTTCGTCCTTGGCGGCGCCGGCGCGGCGACCGTCGGAAACGCCGATCATCAGCGCGGCGACTCCCGCGCCCGCCAGCGCGGCGACGGCGAAACCGGCGCCGACGGCGATGCGCGGAAATTTAGGCCGTGGACGGATGGTTTCGACGCGCTCGCCGGCGAACAGCGCGGGGGCCAGTACGGCGGTCGCCGGCGGCGCTGCGGGCTCGGCGATAGCCGCCGCGGCGCGTTGCCCTTCGCGTTGCGGCGGAGGCTCGCCGCGGTCATTGGCGGCGGCCGGCCGGAAAACAACGCCGCGCCGGGTCGCCAGCTCCAGTTCGTCGAGCACGAATTTCCAGCGCGGGTCGTCAGGACGGCCGTTCCAGCCGGCGAGGTCCATCGGCCAGAGATGCTCAAAGCTCGGCGGCGGCGGCGTCTTGCCGAGCGCAACCGGCACCAGGACGCGCCGCGCGAGGGCCGAGCGCGCCGCCGACAGGATCGGCTTCGACGCGGCCGAGGCTTGCGACCAGATCACCAGCGCGGCGTCAGCCGGATCGTCATCCGTCGACGGATCATAGCCGCTCTGGGCGAGCGCCGACGCCAGCTTGTCCGCGAAGCCGGTGTTTTCGGGCGCAAAAAGAAGCCGGACCTTGCTCATTGAGGCGGTCTTTTTCTGAAGGTCGGCGGGGTCCCCGTGAGCGCCGCCAACCCGGTGTTGTTCCCCGATTGCCTTTCACCCCACAAGGGCGAGCGATGCCGGCAGGGCTTAATTGTTCGCAAGCATTTTGTTCTTGATCCGTTCTAGATTGTGCGCCACTCTCATTGCAAGCTTAGGGGGAAAGCGCCGATGGTCGCACAACTGACGACATTCGCTTTTCACGGTGTTGAGGCGCGGGCCGTGACGGTGCAGGTCCAGCTTGGCGGCGGGACCTCCGGTTTTGCGATCGTCGGCCTTCCCGACAAGTCGATTTCCGAGGCGCGCGACCGCGTGCAGGCGGCGCTCACCGCCATCGGCCTCGGACTTCCGCCGAAGCGGGTGACGGTCAATCTTGCGCCGGCCGACCTTCCCAAGGAGGGCGGGCATTTCGATCTTGCGATCGCGCTCGGCCTTCTCATGGAGATGGGCGCCGCGCCGCGCGACGCCGCTGCGGGGTATGCGGTGATCGGAGAATTGGGGCTCGACGGATCGGTCGCGCCGGTCAATGGCGCGCTCCCGGCGGCGGTTGCCGCGAATGCGCATGGCCTCGGCCTCATCTGTCCGGCCGCCAACGGCCCTGAAGCGGCCTGGGCCGGCCGCGATATTGCGATCCTCGCGCCGCGAAGCCTCATTCAGCTCGTCAATCACTTCAAAGGGACGCAGGTGATGGCAGCGCCGCTGCCGGGCGCGATCGAAGCCCCGCCCGCTGTCGCCGACCTCAAAGACGTCAAGGGTCAGGAAAGCGCCAAGCGCGCGCTCGAAGCGGCGGCGGCCGGCGGGCACAATCTCCTGATGGTCGGCCCGCCGGGCGCCGGGAAATCGATGCTCGCGCGCCGCCTGCCGGGCCTCCTGCCGCCATTGACGCCGGAAGAAATGCTCGAGATTTCGATGGTGCAGTCGATGGCGGGCCTACTCGAGGGCGGGCGCCTGACGCGCGCGCGGCCGTTCCGGGCGCCGCATCATTCCGCGTCGATGGCGGCGATGGTCGGCGGCGGCATGCGCGCCAAGCCCGGCGAGGCGAGCCTTGCCCATCACGGCGTTCTGTTTCTCGACGAGCTCCCGGAATTTCCCCCGCAGGTTCTCGACAGCCTGCGCCAGCCGATGGAGACGGGCGACGTGCTCATCGCGCGGGCGAATTTCCATGTGCGCTATCCGGCGCGTTTCCAGCTGATCGCGGCGATGAACCCCTGCCGCTGCGGCCATGGCAAGGCCTCGGGCCGGGCCTGCGGTCGCGGGCCGAACTGCGAGGCGGTCTATCAGTCTCGCGTCTCCGGGCCGATGCTCGACCGCATCGACATCGCCATCGATCTTGCGCCGGTGACGGCCGCCGATCTCGCCGCGCCGGCGACCGGCGAGGCGTCGCGCGCCGTCGCCGCGCGCATCGCGGCGGCCCGTCTCGTCCAGAACGAACGCTCCGCGGCCGAGACGGGCGCGCCCGCGGTCAACGCCGCGCTCCCCGACGCGGCGCTCGAACGCGTCGCGGCGCCGGACGCGGAAGGCGCGGCGCTGCTCACGCGCGCGGCCGAAACGCTCGGCTTTTCGGCGCGCGGCTATCACCGCATCCTGCGCGTCGCGCGGACGCTCGCCGACCTTGAAGGCCAGACCGGCGTCCGGCGCCGCCACATCGCCGAGGCCGTCAGCTATCGCCGCCGCGACGGGGCGACGGCGGGCGAAGACCGCGGCGCGCGCCTTCACGCCTGAAGCCGCCGCGCGCGCTTCATTAACCAAGCCGGCTAACCGAAAGTTCAGGCTGATCGGCGAGCCTTCACCCTAACGCATAGCGAAGGGGTCCGCCGAAACATGATCGCCGCACGGGGAGAAGGCCCGGATGGTCCGGGCCCGGACGATTTCATCGTCCTGTGCGACGCGCACGACGTCATCCGTTTTGTCAGCCTTTCTTTCGCGACCGCCTATGGCGTCGCCGCCGAGAAATGGCATGGCCGGTCCTTCGCCCCCGGCGTAGAAGCCGCCCCCGGCGACAGCGTGAATTTCAGGACGGCGGCCGGCCCTGCGGGCGCGGCCGAAATCGACTGGCGCCTCGACCGGCTTCATGGCGGGGAAAAACTCTATGCCGGGCGCCCGTCCCGGCCGACGCCGGGTGAAGCCGCCCCGGCGACGCCGGCGCCCGAAGAATCCGCCTCCATGCGCTTCGTCGCGACGATCAGCCATGAGATGCGAACGCCCCTCAACGGCATTCTCGGCATGGCGACGCTTCTTCTTGATACGGAGCTTTCCGCCAACCAGCGCACCTATGTCGACGCCATGAAGCAGTCCGGCGACGGCCTCCTGAAACTCATCAACGATCTTCTCGACCTTTCAAAGCTCAACGCCGGCAAGCTCGATCTCGAACAGGCGCCGTTCGATCCCCATACGCTCATTCAGGGGGTCGCCGAGCTCCTTGCGCCGCGCGCGGCGGAAAAGGGCATCGAAATCGGCTGCTTCATCGATCCGGCGACGCCGCGCCGCCTGCTCGGCGACGAGGCGCGCATTCGCCAGTCGCTGATCAATCTCGCCGGCAACGCGGTGAAGTTTACGTCGGCGGGCGGCGTCGCCATCGAGGCGAGCGCCGAGCATTATCACGGCGGCGTGCGGCTGGTGTGCGCGGTCCGGGACACCGGCGTCGGCATCGATCTCGATAGCGCGCCCGGCCTTTTCGACGAGTTCGCGCAAGTCGGCGCCGACGCCGCGCGGCGCTCGGAAGGCGCCGGCCTCGGCCTCGCCATCACGCGGCGCCTCGCGCGCGCGATGGGCGGCGACGTCTCGGTGAAGAGCGCGATGGGCAAGGGCAGCGTTTTCACGCTGACGGTCATGGTGAAGTCGGGCGGGGACTGGCCCGAAGTCGTCCGCATCGACGCCCCGCCTGTCGTCATCGCCACGCGGTCGACGATCCTCGCGCGCATCACGCGGCTGCAGACGCAGGCGCTCGGCGCGGAAAAGGTTCGTATCGTCGATGACGCGCGGGACACCGCCTTTGCGCTCAAGGAATGGCCGGGCGCGTTGTTCCTGTGCGATTTCGACATCGCCGAAGCCCTCGACGCGGCGGCGGTCGGCCTTGCCGGACGCGCCATCGTCCTCTCCCCGCCATCGGCGCGCGGCACGGTCGAAGGCCTGCGGATGAAGGGCTTTGAAGGCTATCTCATCAAGCCGGTGCGTCACGCGACGCTGATGCGCGAAGTGGCGCGCGGGCCGCGCAAGCCGGAACCCTCGCGCGACCAGCGTCCGCAATCGGAGACGCTCCACCGCGCGCTGAAAATCCTTCTCGCCGAAGACAACCAGATCAACGCCGTCCTCGCGACAACGCTGTTGCGCCGCGCCGGCCACAAGGTCGACGTCGCGGCGAACGGGGTCGAGGCCGTCGCGGCGGCGGCAAGCGGCGGCTATGACCTCATCTTCATGGACATTCACATGCCCGAGATGGACGGGCTCGAAGCGAGCCGCCGGATTCGCGCGCTGGCGCCGCCGGCGGGCGAGGCGCCGATCGTCGCGCTGACAGCGAACGCGATGGCGGCCGACCGCCAGAGATGCCTCGGCGCCGGCATGAACGACTTCCTGTCGAAGCCGTTCGAACCCGACGATCTCAGCCGCATGCTCGCCAAATGGGGCATGCCGCGACCGCTTGAAGCCGCGTCCTAGCCGAACAGGCCTTCTTCTCGCCGCGAACCCGCCTAGACTGCGCGTCTCGCCACCTAGAAGTTCCATGACCGCTGCGACCCGCGCATCCAAGACGACCTGGCGCGACATCCTTCGCGCCCTGCGCCGCCGCAAGACGCTGGCGATGCTGGTGCTCGGCTTCGCCGCCGGCCTTCCCTACGTTCTCATCACCGGCACGCTGAACGCGTGGTTCACCAATGACGGCGTCGATGTGAAAACCATCGGCGTTTTCTCGTGGATCATTATCATCTACGGATTCAAGTTCCTGTGGTCGCCGGCGATCGACCGCGCGCCGGCGCCGCCGCTGTTCGGCATGGGCCAGCGCCGCGCCGGCATTTTCATCCTGCAGGCGATCATCGTTGCGGCGCTTGCGGTCATCTCGACGGTGTCGCCGCATGATGCGATCGGCATGATCGCCATCGCCGCGGTCGTGTGCACTTTCGCCTCCGCCTCGCAGGACATTCTGATCGACGCCTGGCGGATCGAAGTCGCGGACGAGGATACGCCAGTCGATCTGTTGTCGTCGGTTTATCAGGTCGGCTACCGGCTCGCCGCGATCCTTGGCGGCGCGGGCGCGCTGATCATGGCCGCACGCGCAGGCTGGAACACGACCTTCGTCGCGCTCGCCGCGCTGATGACATTGGCGATCGCCGGGGTCTTCATCGCGCTCGACGGGCCGCCGCGCCACCGCTCGATCGATGTCGGCGCCGGCGCTCCCGCCGCGCGCTGGCGCAACCTCGCCGTCCTTCCGGTGATGGTGTTCTGGGGCGGATCGTTCGCCGCGATTTTCAGTTTCATGGCTTTCGCGCTCGACGCGCCCGACAAGGCGAATGCGCGCGCCTTCACGACGGAAACCGGGCCGCTGATCGTCCTCGCCTCGATCATCGCGCCGGTGCTGATCGCCGCCGCGCTCCTTCATATCGAAAAGAAGCCGCGCAAAGCGTCGGACGACCGGCCCTGGCCGCTGCAAAAGGGGCTCGATGCGATCTACGGATCGGTCGTCGAACCCTTGATGGACGTGCAGCGCCGCCTCGGCGTCAGCGCCATTCTCATCCTCGTGCTCATCCTCTCCTATCGTTTCGCCGATCTTGTCTGGGGCGCCTTCGCGTTTCCCTTCTATCTCGGCGACCAGTATGGCGCGCTCCATCACACCAATGACGAGGTCGCGATCGCGTCGAAAGTGTTCGGCGCGCTGATGACGTTCTTCGGCATCACGGTCGGTGCGGCCGCCATCATGCGGTTCGGCCGCATGCCCTGTCTTTTTGTCGGCGCCGTGCTCGCCGCCGCGACCAATCTTCTGTTCGCCGATCTCGCTTCGGGCGGCGCGGGCGCCGACGCCTTCATGCGGACATTCGGGCTCTACGGCGTGTTTCCCGTGCTGCAGCCGCTCGCCGACGTCCTGACGCTGCAGGTGACGATCGACGAAAGGCTGAGCCGTCTGATGGTCGTCATCGGCGCAGAAAATCTCGCCGTCGGCTTTGCGAGCGCGGCGATCGTCGCCTATCTTTCGTCCATCGTGAACCCGCGCTATGCGGCCGTTCAATACGCGCTGTTCGCGTCGCTGACGATGCTGATCGGCTCGCTCGGGCGCGGCGCGCTCGGCGAGCTTATCGAAGAGCGCGGCTTCGCCTATGTGTTCTATCTGACCGCCGCGCTCGGTCTCGTCGCCGTCGCGGCCTCAGGCCTTGAATGGCTGCGCCAGAGCCGGACGGCGCCGGCGCCGGCCCCCGCGGACGGCGCAACCTTGCCGCCGCTTTATCAGGAAAAGAAACCGCAACCCGGCGAGTAAGTCCGGCGTCAGCCCGCCTTGCCGACGGCGAGGCAGGCGTCGAGGTCGGGCGCCCCGGCGCCGGATACAAGGGCGCCGGCGTCCAGCCTTGCGACGCGGCGCTCGCCTTTTTCGTCCGGGTACAGAATGACCATTAGCGCGCATTCGGAAAGCGTGTAACGGCGGAATTCGCCCGCGCCCTCGACGCGCGTCAGCGCAGGGGCTCCCAGCGCCTTGTCGAGGTCGGCGGCGGACATTTTCTGAAGGTCGGCGGCGCGGAATTGCGGTTCGGCCGGCGTCTTGCGCGCCGCGGCGGCGGGCGCGCCGGCGACGGGCGCGGCGGTCGTCGCGCAGCCTGCTGCGACGGCGCCAAGCGCGAAGAGCCAAACGAGCGTTGCCGATTTCATCGCGACCGATCCTTGACCAAAGCCCGCGCCCGCCTGACAAGGCCGCCACCGGGACACGTCCGCATTTCCTTAGGGCGGCCCGGCGTCGCTATCAACCGAAGGCCAAGGAGCCCGTTATGCTGTCCCCCGCCCTTGACGTCGTCGGCGTCGGCAATGCGATCGTCGACGTGCTTGCGCAGGCGGAAGACGAGTTCCTCGCGGCGCATTCGATCCCGAAAGGCGGCATGATCCTCATCGACGAGGCGACGGCGAAAAAAATCTATGAGGCGATGGCCCCCGGCGTTGAGGTTTCGGGCGGATCGGCGGCGAATTCGATCGCCTGCATCGCATCCCTCGGGGGAAAAGGCGGCTTTGTCGGCAAGGTGTCGAAAGACAATCTCGGCGAAATCTTCCGGCACGATCTGCGCGCGCTCGGCGTCGTGTTCGATGCGTCCGCGCTGGAGCGGGGCCCCGGCACCGGGCGCTGCCTCATCAATGTGACGCCGGACGCGCAGCGCTCGATGACGACCTATCTCGGGTCGGCGGGCCTCGTATCGCCGGCCGATATCGACGAGGATCTGATCGAACGCGCCGCCATCACCTTTTTTGAAGGCTACCTTTTTGAACAGCCGGTGGCGCGCGAGGCTTTCGTCAAGGCCTGCCGGACGGCGAAGCGCGCCGGCAAGCGCGCGGCGCTGACGCTGTCCGATTCAAGCTGCGTCGAACGTCAGCATACGGCGCTGATCGCCTTCACCAAGGCCCATGTCGACGTGCTGCTCGCCAATGAGCGCGAAGCCGCGACGCTGTTCGGGACGGACAATCTCGATGTGATGATCGAGAAATCCCGCTCGCTGTCGCCGCTCACCGCGATCACGATGTCGGAGCGAGGCTCGATCCTGATCCCGCGGGAGGGCGCGCCGGTAAGGATCGCGCCAGTCAATCCCGAACGCCTCGTCGATACGACGGGCGCGGGCGACGCCTACGCCGCCGGATTGCTCTTCGGGCTCGCGCGCAGCTTGCCGCTCGAAAAATCGGGCGCGCTCGGCTCGCTCGCCGCCGCGGAGGTCATCAGCCATTTCGGCGCCCGCCCGCAGACGAAACTCAAGAAACTGGCGATCGAGGCGGGCCTTCTTGCGGCATGAAACGGCGCGGCCTCGTCATAGCCCTGCTTCTCGTCGCCGCGCTCGGCGCGGGCGCGTTCGCAATGCGCGAGCCGCTGCTTCTTAGCGCCGTCGCCGCGACGACTCAGAAGCGCACGCTCGACGATCAGATTGCGCTTATCGCGCCGCGCATCGAGATTTTCGCGCCCGCCGCTGGCGACGGGCCTTTTCCCGCGGTCATCCAGTTCCATGGCTGTTCGGGATTTCGCGCCGGCTGGACGCAGGCCTGGGCGAAGGTCGCCAATGACGCCGGCTATCTTTTCATCGCCGTCGACAGCAACGGCGCGCGCGGCATCGATCGCGACGAAGCGCTGAAGACCGTCTGCGCCGGCAAGAAACTGATCGGCCAGGAACGCGCGGGCGACATCGCGGCGGCGATCGCGTTTGCGCGCGCCCGCGCCGATGTCGATCCCGCGCGCCTCGTTCTCGCCGGCTGGTCGCATGGCGCGTGGTCGGTGATGGATTATCTCGCGCTCGAAGGCGCGGCGCGCGCGCCGTCGTCGCTGAAGGCGCGCCCGCCCGAAGCGCCGGTCGCCGGCGCCATCCTCTTTTATCCTTATTGCGGCGAAGGGACGTGGTCGCGCCTTCACGCGTGGAAACAGAAACCGGCGTCGCTGATGTTCGTCGCCGGGCGCGATTCCGTGGTGTCGCCGCAGGAATGCCGCGACGCGGCGGCCAAGCTCGCGCGCGAAGGCGTCAGCGTCGATCTCGTCGATTATCCGGACGCCGATCACGTCTTCGACGATGCGACGCTGATCGGCGGGCCATACGAATATTTCTATGATGAGACTTCCGCGACGGACTCGGTGCGGCGCGTCGGCGGTTTTCTGACAGGCCTCGCCGGGCGCGGCCGATAAAAATCACTCGGCCTTCCGGGTCCATTCGCGGTGGGCGGTGTCGGGATTGTAGGCCGCCATCGCCGCGAGCGTCACGATGTCGGGGACGCGCGCGCCGACCTGCGCGATCTGCACCGGGCGTTCAAGGCCGATCAGAAGAGGCCCCAGCACCGTCGCGCCGCCGATCTCGCCGAGAAGCTTTGTCGAGATCGCCGCGGAGTGAACGCCGGGCGTCACCAGCACGTTCGCTTCGCCCTTGAGGCGTGAGAAGGGATAGACCTCGCGCACGCGCTCATTGAGCGCCATGCGCGGCGTCATTTCTCCCTCATATTCGAAATCGATGTCGGCGCGCGCATCGAGAATGCGCACCGCGCCGGCGACCCGGCGCGAATGCTCCGTGTCGGGATTGCCGAAATTCGAATGCGAGATGAAGGCGAGCTTCGGCGTGTAGCCGAGATCGCGCGCGGCGTGCGCGACCTGCACGCCGATCTCGGCGAGATCTTCCGATGTCGGCAATTCGGTGATGTTGGTGTCGGCGACGAACAGCGTCCGGTGCTTGGCGAGAATGATCGAAATGCCGATCAGCCGCTCGCCCGGACGGGGCTCGACCGCGAGGCGGACGTTTTCAAGCGCAACGTCGAAATTTCGCGTGACGCCGGTGACCATGCCGTCGGCGTGGCCATGCGCCAGCATGCAGGCGGCGTAAACATTGCGGTCGGTGTTGACGAGACGCAGGGCGTCGCGTCTCAGAATGCCGCGCCGTTGCAGGCGCGCATAAAGATAGTCCGTATAAAGTTCGGTATTCGGCGCCGTGCGCGAATGATAGATCTCGAATTCCGCGTCGCCGGGAAGGCCCGCGGCCTTCAGCGCCTCGCGGATCAGCTCTTCGCGCCCGATCAGCACCGCCTTGCCGAGCCCCTCCTGCTGAAAGGCGTAGGCCGCGCGCAACACCGCTTCTTCCTCGCCCTCCGCGAAGACGATACGCTTCGGCGCCGCCGCAGTTCTCAGCGAGGAATAAATCTTCTGCAGGAACGACGCCGACGGATCGGTGCGCGCGGCAAGGCTCGCCCCATAGGCGGCGAGGTCTTCGATGGGTTTTCGCGCAACGCCGGAATCGGCGGCCGCCCTGGCGACCGCCGGCGGGATCGTCGAGATGAGGCGCGGATCGAACGGCGTCGGGATGATGTAGCCCGGACCATATTTCAGCCGCTTGCCATAGGCTTCGGCGACGTCGTCCGGCACGTCTTCGCGGGCCAGCTTGGCCAGCGCCCGCGCGCAGGCGATCTTCATCTCTTCGTTGATCGTGCGCGCGCGCGCGTCGAGCGCGCCGCGGAAGATGTAAGGGAAGCCGAGGACGTTGTTGACCTGATTGGGATAGTCCGACCGCCCGGTCGCGATGATCGCGTCGTCGCGGACGGCCTTGATTTCTTCCGGCGAGATTTCCGGCGTCGGGTTCGCCATCGCGAAGATGATCGGGTTCTTCGCCATGGATTTGACCATGCTTCCCGTCGCCGCGCCGGCGACGGACAGGCCGATGAAGACGTCGGCGCCGTCCATGGCGTCGGCGAGGGTGCGCTTGTCGGTCTCGATCGCATGCGCCGAGCGCCACTGGTCGAGCTGCCGGCCCTTGTGGAGGACGCCTTTTGAATCGCAGACGATCGCATTTTCGTGCGGCAGTCCCATCGCCTTGATGAGGCCGATGACGGAGAGCGCGGAAGACCCGGCGCCGGAGACTGCGACTTTAACTTCGCGGATCGATTTCCCGGTGATGTCGAGCGCGTTGAGGAGGCCCGCCGCGGCGATGATCGCCGTGCCGTGCTGGTCGTCATGGAACACCGGAATGTCCATGAGTTCCTTCAGGCGCTGCTCGATGATGAAGCTTTCGGGCGCGGCGATGTCTTCAAGGTTGATGCCGCCGAAAGCGGGGCCGAGATAGCGCACGCAATTGATGAAGGCGTCGGGGTCCTTGGTGTCGACTTCGATATCGACGCTATCGATGTCGGCGAAGCGCTTGAAAAGGACGGACTTGCCTTCCATCACCGGCTTCGAGGCGAGGGCGCCGAGATCGCCGAGGCCGAGGATCGCGGTCCCGTTCGAAATGACGGCGACCATGTTGCCTTTCGACGTGTAGTCATAGGCAAGGTCCGGGTCGCGCGCGATTTCCCGGACCGGCGCGGCGACGCCGGGCGAATAGGCGAGCGACAGATCGCGCTGCGTCGCCATCGGCTTTGTCGGCGTGATCTCCAGCTTGCCCGGCTTGCCGCGCGCATGGAAGGCAAGGGCTTCCTCGTCGGAAACCTTGGTTGAGTTGTCGTCCATCGGGCGCGCCTCATCCGCGAAAAGTGATCGCAGGAGCCTTAGCCTTCGGCGCGGGGCAAGGGCAATCGCGCCGCCATTGCGCCGGCGCCGATGGACGCTTACTTCCCTTTTGCGGACGCGAACGGCCAGGCCGGCCAGGGACCAGACATGTTCATCCAGACCGAAGACACGCCGAACCCCCTGTCGATGAAGTTCATCGCCGACCGGGCGGTGCTGGGGCTCGACGCCCATGGCCGCCCCGCCGTCGGCATGGATTTCCCGAATGAGGAGACGGCGAAGGGTTCCCCGCTCGCAGCGACGCTCTTCGCCATCGACGGGGTTAGCGGCGTCTTTCTGGGCCCCGATTTCGTCACGGTGACCAAGGCCGAAGGAACCGACTGGGCGCATATCAAGCCGGCGGTCCTTGGCGCCATCGCCGATATCCTCACCGCCGGCATTCCCGTCATCGACAAGAATGCGACGGCGCCGTCGCGCAAGCCCGCGACGAGCGTCGATGATTATGAGGGCGACGATCGCGAGATCGTCGAGCAGATCATCGAGCTCATCGACACGCGGGTGCGCCCGGCGGTCGCGGCCGACGGCGGCGACATCGCCTTCCAGCACTGGGAGCCGCGGACGGGCGTCGTCTTCGTGTCGCTGCACGGCTCCTGTTCAGGGTGCCCGTCATCGACGATGACGCTGAAGGCGGGCATCGAGAACATGCTGAAGCACTATCTCCCCGAAATCGCCAAGGTCGAGGCGGTCGCGTAATCCGTCCGAATTCGCTAGAGCCTTTTTCGGTCACTCACCCGGAGCGCGGCGCCATGTCCGACAAGATGATCAATGACGAGGCGATGGACCTCCTCTTCCGCACAGCGCGCACGCGCAACGGCTGGGAAGACCGGAAGGTGTCGCGACCGTTGATGCAGGCGGTCTATGACCTCATGAAATGGGGCTCGACCTCGGCCAATTGCTCGCCGGCGCGGTTCGTGTTCGTCGCCTCGGACGAAGGCAAGGCGCGGCTGAAGCCGCTGCTCTCGCCCGGCAATGTCAACAAGACGATGGCGGCCCCCTGCTGCGTGATCGTCGCGCATGACATGGAGTTCTACGAAAAGCTGCCGCAGCTATTTCCGCATACGGATGCGCGGAGCTGGTTCACGGGCAATGAAAAAATGATCGCCGACACCGCGTTCCGGAACGGCACGCTGCAGGGGGGCTATTTCATGCTCGCCGCGCGCGGTCTCGGTCTCGACTGCGGGCCGATGTCGGGTTTCGACACTGCCGGGGTGGACAAGGAGTTCCTGTCCGGCACGGCGTGGAAGTCGAATTTCCTCTGCAATATCGGCTATGGGACGGAGGAGAACCTGTTCCCGCGAAGCCCGAGGCTCGATTTCGATGAGGCTTGCCGGATTGTGTGAGGCGTCTTCAGTTCCCCCTCTCCCGCTTGCGGGAGAGGGGATAGGAGTGAGGGGAAGTCTCAGATCAAGAGCAATGCACGTTCTTACGACCCCTCACCCCCGGCCCCACACCCCCCACCGGGGGCTTGGGGGAGGGGGCCCCCCAAGATAATACAACCGCTCAAAAACCCCGTTGAGGCCTGCTCGGCGGCGATCCTCTCCGGCGATTATGTTCTGTGGGCGGAGCAAAAAATCATCGGCAAGGGTCATAGCGAGGTCCTGCCGCCGATGATCGCCGCGGGACTGGAGACTGCGGGCGTTGCGCCGAAGGAGATCGGCCGGATCGGCGTCGTCGTCGGCCCCGGCGCCTTCGCAGGGGTCCGGGTCGGCCTCGCCTTCGCGCGCGCGTTCCGTCTGGGGCTGAAGGCCGATGTCGCCGGCGTCACCAGCAATGAGGGGCTCGCCGCCTCGCTGGCGCCCGGCAAGGCGCTGATTGCGCCGGTTTTCGACGCGCGCCGGGGTCAGGTCTACGCCGCCCTCTACGGCGCGGACCTTGCGGAAATCATCGCGCCTTTCGTCGCCGGCCCCGAGGAGGCGTCGATGCGGCTTTCGACGGCGGCGGGCATGGCGCCGCTGCGCCTCGCCGGCTCGGGCGCCGGTCTTCTCAGGCTCGATCATCCTTATACGGTCGATCCCCTGATTCACATCGATCCCGCCGCGCTCGCCCGCCGCGCCGCGGCGGCGCCGGCCTCGCCCACGCCGCCGGGACCCCTCTATCTGCGCCCGCCGGACGCCGCGCCCGCTGCCGCTTCGCTCTTTGCGGGCCTCGACCTGCCGTGAGCGAATGGCGCCTCCGACCGGCGACGAAAGCCGACGCAGACAGGCTGGTCGCAATCGAAGCGGCGTCCTTCGGCCCTGCAAGCTGGGGCGGGCGCGCGATCGCGGACGGGCTGTCCGAGCGCTTTGTCGACGCGATGATCGCCGAAGACGGAGAGGGCGGCACGGCGGGCTTTATCATGTGGCGCCGGCTTGGCGACGAAGCGGAAATTCTGTCGCTCGGCGTCCTGCCCGCGCATCAGCGGCAGGGCTGCGCGCGCGCGCTCCTCGAGGCGCTGCTCGCCGCGGCGCGCGGAGAGGGCGTGCGGTCGTTCTTTCTTGAAGCCGACGCCGGCAACATCGCCGCGATCGCGCTTTATGAAGGCGCGGGGTTCTCGCGCATTGCGCGCCGCAAGCGTTATTACCGGTCCGGCGCCGATGCGCTCGTCATGCGGATCGATCTGTGATTTAAGCGGCCGACTAAGGAGGCCCCGATGGACCGTCTTGAAAAACTGTGCGCCGAAAAGGGCATGCGCATGACCGACCAGCGCCGCGTCATCGCGCGCGTGCTCTCGGACGCGCAGGACCATCCCGACGTTGAAGAGATTCACCGCCGCGCCGCCGCCATTGACGCGCGCATCTCGATTGCGACCGTCTACCGCACGATGCGGCTTTTTGAGGATTCGGGCGTCGTCGAACGCCATGACTTCCAGGACGGCCGCTCGCGCTACGAGGAGGCGACCGAGGACCACCACGACCACCTCATCGACCTCAAATCCGGCAGGGTCATCGAATTTGTGAACGCCGAGATCGAGGCCCTCCAGCGCAAGATCGCGGCGGACCATGGCTACGAGCTCAAGGCGCACCGGCTCGAGCTTTACGGGGTGCCCCTCCCGAAAAAGTAACCCGGTTTCAATCTTGAGCCGCTAGGGTAAACCGGTTAGTGTACTTGGACGCTTTCCGGAGAGAGACGATGGCGCTCAGCGATCTTTATCCCATTCCCGACGTCGACCCGGTCTGGTCCGTGCCGCAGGAGTTCGAGGCCGCCTTCGATTGGCGCTTCGACGACGGCAGGGCGCACATGATGCACCTTTATCAAAAGGGCAAGGACATGCAGTGGGATGCGCTGGAGCGCATCGACTGGGCCCTTGAACTCGACAGCGACAATCCGATGGGCATCCCGGACGAACTGACCGGGCTTTTCCATACGCCCTTCTGGGCGAAGATGAGCGAGGCCGAGCGCACCAACTCGCGCCGCCATTTCCAGGCGTGGACGATCTCGCAATTCATGCAGGGCGAGCAGGCGGCGATGATCTGCGCGGCGAAGATCGTCCAGCAGGTCCCCGATCTCGACGCCAAATTCTACGCCTCGACGCAGGTGATGGACGAAGCGCGCCATGTCGAAGCCTACAAGAAGTTTCTCACCAAACTCGGCCTCGCCTATCCGATGACGAAGCCGCTGCAGACGCTGGTCGATCAGGCGCTGCGGGATTCGCGCTGGGACATGACCTATCTCGCCATGCAGGTCGTGATCGAGGGCCTTGCGCTCGCCGCCTTCGGCAATATTCGCGAAATCGCGCGGAACAAGCTGACGCAGCAGCTGAACGCTTTCGTCATGGAGGATGAATCGCGCCACGTCGCTTTCGGGCGTCTCGCGCTGCGGGACTTTTATCCGCATTTGACCGACGCCGAGCGCGGCGAACGCGAGGAGTTCCTCGTCGAGGCCTGCTACCACATGCGC
>CAZHUI010000015.1:0-44940 GCA_964535605.1 uncultured Caulobacterales bacterium | reverse complement strand
CGACTACGTCTTCAAGCTTTGGCTGACGCACGGCATCACGACGGTTCGCGAAGTCGGCAACGACAAGGGTGCGCTATTCACCGCAGAACTTGCGAATGCGAGCGCCCGCAATACGATCGATGCTCCGCGCATCTATAATTATCCGTTTTTCGGCAGCTTCGGTTCGGACGGCGTCGATACGCCGGAAGAAGCGCGCGCGCAGATCCGCGCGTTCAAGAAAGCGGGCGCTGCTGGCGTTAAATTCTTCTCTGGCGCGCCAGAAATTCTTGCTGCGGCGTTCGACGAAGCCAAGCGCCAGAATCTCAAAACGACGATGCACCACTCGCAATTGTCGGTCGCACATGCGGACGTGCTCGACACGTCTGCGCAAGGCCTCAATTCGATGGAGCACTGGTATGGGCTCCCCGAGGCGCTGTTCGACGACAGGACGCTGCAGGACTACCCGGCCGGCTATAACTATCAGGACGAGCAGCACCGGTTCGGCGAGGCCGGAAAGCTCTGGGCGCAAGCGGCAGGGCCGGGCAGCGAGCGCTGGGCCTATGTCCGCGATACGCTCCTGGAACGAAATTTTTCGATCATCCCGACCTTCACGATTTACCTTTCAAGCCGCGACTGGATGCGCGCGCGCCGCGCCGAATGGCATGACGAGTATACGATGCCGTCGCTCTGGAAATTTTATGCGCCGGACCGCAACGCGCATGGCTCCTACTGGTTTGACTGGGGCACCGAGCAGGAAGTCGCCTGGCGCGACAATTATCGCCGCTGGATGACCTTCATCAACGACTACAAGAATCACGGCGGCAAAATCGGCGCTGGCGAGGACGCCGGCTATATCTATTCGACTTACGGCTTCGGCTATATTCAGGAGCTGGAGCTGTTGCGCGAAGCCGGGTTCCATCCTCTCGAAGTCATCCGCGCGGCGACTCTCGACGGGGCGAAGATTTTGGGCGCGGAGCGCGAGATCGGCTCGCTGCAGGTCGGCAAGAAGGCAGACTTCCTGATTGTCGGCGAGGATCCGGTCGCCAATTTGAAGGTCCTTTACGCCAGCGGCCACATCCGGCTCGATCCCGCAACCAACAAGCCGGTGCGCGTGGGCGGGGTCGAGACGGTCATCAAGGACGGCTTGGTCTATGACGCCAAGGCCCTCGCCGCAGACGTGCGGGCGATGGTTTCAGCGGAAAAGGAAAAAGCCGGCCTTGCGCCGGGGCCCATGCCCATCGTCGATTTCGAATTTGAGCGTAAGGAGTCCGCCCAGTGAAAATGACTTTGTTGGTTGCCGCCGCGTCCGTTGCGCTGCTGGCGCCGGCGCGGGCGGACGAACTCGCCGCCGCTGTCGCCGCTGACTATCCGACGGTATTCGAGCTCTACAAGACCTTCCATCAGAATCCGGAGCTTTCCTTCAAGGAAAGCCAGAGCGCCAGGATCATGGCGAGTGAATTGAAGGCGCTGGGCTTCACCGTAACGACCGGCCTTGGCGACGCGTGGACGAAAGAGAAAGCCAAGAAAGACGCCGGCAAGGTGAACGAAGGCGTCGGCGGCCATGGCCTTGTCGCGATCATGAAGAACGGCGAAGGCCCGACCTTGATGCTGCGCGCGGACATGGACGCGCTGCCGCTTGAGGAGAAAACCGGGCTTTCCTACGCAAGCAAGGTCGTCTCGTCAGACTACAAGGGGCAGAAAGCGCCGGTCATGCACGCCTGCGCACATGACAGCCACATGGCTATGCTGATCGGAACGGCGCGCCGCCTCGCCGCAATGAAGGATCAATGGAGCGGAACGCTCGTTCTCATCGGTCAGCCGGCGGAGGAGATTGGTCTCGGCGCGCTCGCGATGCTGGCGGACGGTCTTTACACGAAATTTCCAAAACCGGATTTCGTTCTCGCAGCGCATACGTCCGGCTGGGACCCGGCGGGCGTCGTCGCCTACACGCCCGATTATGCGCTCGCCAATGTCGACAGCGTCGATATCACGGTGAGGGGCGTCGGCGCGCATGGATCGGCGCCGCATATGGGCAAGGATCCGATTGTCGTTGGCGCATCAATTATCGGCGCCCTTCAGACGCTCATATCAAGAGAGACGAATCCGCTCGATTCAGGCGTCGTCACGGTCGGAGCCTTTCAGGGCGGCTACAAGCACAACATCATCCCGGACGAAGCGACGCTGAAGATCACCGTTCGTTCGTACAAGGATGACGTGCGACAGAACCTGCTTAGGGGCATCGAGCGCATCGCGCGCGCGCAGGCGCTGTCGGCGGGCCTTCCTGAAAACCTCATGCCGGTCGTCAAGGTCGAAAGCGATGCGACGCCGGCGACCTATAACGATCCCGATCTTACCGCCCGCGTCGTCAAGGCGATGGCTGCGAGCCTTGGCGAGGCCAGAGTGATCGAACGCCCGCCTAGCATGGGCGGGGAGGACTTCAGCCAATTTGGCCGCACCGCCGACGACATCCCGACCTTTATTTATTGGGTTGGCGGCGTCGATCCCGCCGCTTGGCGCGCAGCGAACGAAGGTAAGGCTACGCCTCCGCCTGCAAACCATTCGCCGCAATTCGCGCCCCTGCCGGAGCCCACCCTTAAGACCGGCGTGCAGGCGATGACTGCTGCGGCGCTGGAGCTCCTGAGGGAATAGCGCCGTCTCTTCGGCGAAGCTTGCCCCAGCCGCGCCCTAACGAGCAGCAAGCAGGATTTTGCCGATATGCGCGCCGGCTTCCATGCGCCGGTGCGCTTCCGCAGCTTCGGCAAGCGGAAATGTCCGGTCAGTGTGCGATTTGAGGCGGCCATCGGAGAAGAGCGGCCATACCTCGCGACGGATTGCCGTTGCAAGGCGCGCTTTTTCATCGATAGACCGGATCTTCATAGTCGATCCTGATAGTCGAAGGCGCTTTCGCATCATTTGAAAAACATCAATCTCGGCGGCGTTGCCGCGCAGAAATGCGATAGACACATGCCGGCCTCCCGGATTGAGCGCCGTCATGTTCCGTTTGATAAAATCGCCCCCGGCCATGTCGAGAACGACATCGGCGCCGCCGCGGTTGGCGATTTCGGAGTCCCAGTCACCGGTGCGGTAATCAAGCGCGACGTCAGCGCCTAGAGCGCGGATGGCGGCCAGTTTTTCCCCGCTCGACGCGGTGGCGATGACGTGCGCGCCTTTCGCTCGGGCGAGCGTGATGGCTGTGACGCCGATACCGCTCGTGCCCCCATGCACGAGCAAAGTCTCGCCGGCTTTCAATTGGGCGTCATCATAAACATTCGCCCAGACCGTAAAGACGGTCTCCGGCAGGCCGGCAGCGTCGGCGAGGGAGACGCCTTCGGGTCGCGGCAGGCAGGAGCCTTCATGTGCAATCGCATATTCGGCATAGCCGCCGCCCGTCAGCAGCGCGCATACCTCATCGCCCTCGCGCCATAGGGTCGCGCCATCGCCGACGCGGTCAATGACGCCCGAAACCTCAAGCCCTGGAATGTCGCTCGCACCGGGCGGCGGCGGATAAAGGCCCATGCGCTGCAAAACGTCCGGCCGGTTGACCCCTGCTGCCGTCACGCGAATCCTAACCTCGTTTGCGCCCGGGTCCGGGATCGGGCGCTCACCGAGAACGAGGACTTCCGGTCCGCCAGGTTGACGGATTTCAATGGCGCGCATCGTCTTCGACATTTGGGGCCTCTTCAGCGGTTGAAAGCGGCGGCGCTTTGGGGCGAAATAGCTCGCGAATGCCGGGGACGCCAGCGTGGAAGACGATCGCCCGAAGGAAGCGCCGGACCTGACGCTGGACAAGCTCGGGAAGCAGGACCTTTACACCATGTCGGTCGCAGATCTGACAGCGCGGATCGCATCGCTAAGGACCGAAATCGCGCGCTGCGAAGCCGCCATCGCCAGCCGTAACGATACGCGTTCGGCCGCGGACAAGCTTTTCAAGTTTTAGCCGCAAATTTCCATCAAGAGGCCGCGCGAGTCGCGTGCGCCGTCGCCCATGCGCCGCGCGCAGTTATTGAAGACCGCTTCGGCGGTCAGCGAGAGCGCGCAGGAGTCGAAGAGATCGTCGTCGGCAAAATCGCGTTTCAGGGGGTGACGCGAGCGTGCAACACGCAACAGCGCTGCGGCGTCGATATCGCATGCTTCAAGGATCGCAAGTCGTTCAGTCCGGCCTTCCGTCGTGCGTTTTGCAAACCTGCAGGGCGTCCCGCCAAGCCGCGTGAAGGCTAGTTCGGGATGACCTTCAATAATGCGCGCCTGCAAGGCAGGGGTCATTAGCGCATCGATTTCGCGAATTTTGGGCGTGATGTTCCATGCCTGTCGCGATAATCCGGCGCCGCGCGCCTTGCCAAATTTGTTCGCGTCTTCATAAGCTTCGAACGCCAGCATGCCCCGCAAAGGCGCCGAAAAGACGCTCGACCGCCGAACCTCGATCGCCCGGCGTGTCTCGCGTTCGCAGGCGCGGCCCGGAAATTCCGGCAAGCCGATCGGCATATCGACGACAATCAACGCCGATGAGGCGAGCGGCCCGTCCAATAGCGCGCTGAAAGATTCCTCAATTGTGACAGTCATTTCTCCTGTCGCGGGAATTCGCACGGCGGCGATCCACCCCTTAGGGCATCCATCGACGCCGGCGACCACAGTTCCCTTTCCGGTTGCTGGCATATCGGTTGCTCTTGATCGTCTGAAGTCGACGAAGGCCGAGGGGTCTGCTTCTGTCGTTAACCTTATTCTTGTTGTCACCGCGCGGCCGGTTCGGCAATCTGAATAGCTGAGTTGAAAGTGTGGCGGGATGGAACTGGCGGAACGGGAAGCACCGGAGAACAGAGGCGCAGCCTCCTTCGTTCAGTCGGAGGTCTTTGCGCGGACGTTCCGCGAAGGCATGTCTCTGGTTGAAGATACGGCGAACTATCTCGACGGCGAAGGCCGCGACGCCTCGAAATCCCTGACCCGTTCTGCGGCGCTTTCTTACGCCGGCGCATCGATGCGCCTGACGACCCAGCTGATGCAGATCGCCTCGTGGCTACTTGTGCTTCGCGCTGTGCGTGAAGGCGACATGTCGGTCTTGGACGCTTCTGCCGAAAAGTACCGGCTGGGACGCCGGGAAGCGCAGTCAGCCGACATGCTCAGCGGCGACCTGCCCAAAAAACTCCTGACGTTGATCGACGAGGCGAGCCAGCTCTACGACCGCATTCTCCGGCTCGACACGGACCTTTTCCGCGTGCCGCTCGTCCCGGTAAAGGCGCAAGACGCCGCCGCGCAGCAGCGTGCGCTCATGGATGCCTTCGGGAGAAAATAGGCGTCAGGCCTTTTTGAGGCTGAACGCGCCAAATTTCTGCTGGAACTTTGAAACCTGACCCTTTTCGCCGATCTTGGCGGGGCCGCCGGTCCAGGCCGGGTGGCTCAGCGGGTCAATATCGAGCGACAAGGTCGCGCCTTCTTCGCCATAGGTCGAACGCGTCTCGTAGGACGAGCCGTCGGTCATCACGACCTTGATCTTGTGATAGTTCGGGTGGATGCCTTTTTTCATGGCGGCGGCTTTCGAAGACTGATTTCGGCGAGCCGCGGCGTATAGTCCGGGCTCCTGCCGATTGCAACCCTCGGCTGGGGCGGTCTGAAAGTGTAAAGTGCGGCGATGCGCTACGGGATGTCCGAATCGTCGATGCCGCTGATTTTCTTGAGTATTCGATATCGCACGCGACTCGCGGCTGACGATCATCCAAATCGCCGGCTGCAAGCGCTTAGCCGCAGGCGGGGCGCTCGCTGATGCGGTTTCTTTCAACGCGCGGCGCGGCGCCCGATATTGGCTTCCGGGAGGCGGTGCTCACTGGCCTCGCACCGGATGGCGGCCTTTATGTGCCGGCAAGCTGGCCCCGCCCGCCCGTCGGCGAACTTGCGTCTTTTTCGAACCTCGCTTTCGCGGAGGCTTCGGCGCGCGCGCTGGCGCTTTACGCGGGGCAGGAGATCAGCTCTGCGCGCCTCGGCGACATGGCGGCGCGCGCCTTTGCGGCCTTTGATCACGACTGCGTAACGCTGTTCCAACCGCTGTCGGACGATATCGAGATCCTCGAACTGTTCCATGGCCCGACGCTCGCGTTCAAGGACATTGCGATGCGCATGCTCGCCGAGCTTTACGGCTGGGCGTTGAGCGGGACAGCGCGTCGCAAGACGATCATCGGTGCGACCTCAGGCGACACTGGCGGCGCGGCGGTCTCGGCCTTCGCGGGAAACGCGAATGTTGAAGTCTTCATGCTGCATCCAAGGGGGCGTGTCTCGGACGTCCAGCGCCGGATGATGACGACGTCTGGCGCGGCCAATATCCACAATATCGCGATTGAGGGAAATTTCGACGACTGCCAGCGCATCGTGAAGACGCTGTTCGCCGATGAGGCCCTAAACCGCGCTTGCGATCTCGGCGGCGTCAACTCGATCAACTGGGTGCGTCTCGCTGTTCAGTCGACGTATTTTCTGACGGCGTCGGCGAGCCGTCCCGGCGCGGCTTTCATCGTGCCGACCGGCAATTTCGGCGACATTTTCGCCGGCTACGCCGCCAAGCTTCTTGGCGCCCATATCGGGACCTTGGTCGCTGCAACGAACCGCAATGACATCGTGCGACGCGCAATTGAGCAAGGCGTTTATGCGCCGTCGGAGGTCGCCGCGACGATGTCGCCGTCGATGGACATTCAGGTCGCGTCGAATTTTGAGCGCCTTTTGTTCGAGGCTTCCGGTCGGGACGCTGATTCAGTCCGGGCGCTTATGACCGGCTTCGCGCGGGAGAGCCGTTTCGATATTCCGGCGGCCTGGCGGCGATTGATCGCGGCAGATTTCGCCGCCGAACGCGCGGATGAAGCCGAAGTGTCGGCGACGATGCGCCGCATCTATGAAAACCATGGAGTTCTCATCGACCCGCACACCGCCGTCGGTCTCGCCGCCGCGGAAAAATTGCGCGACGCCGGGCGCCTTGCCGGCCGCATCATTTGTCTTGCGACCGCGCATCCGGCGAAGTTCCCGGACGCGGTCGAGGCGGCGACAGGAGTGCGGCCCGCTTTGCCGCCGCGATTGGAGAATCTGTTGACAGCTGAAGAACGCTTTGAGTTAGCGCCTGCTGACGCCGCTGTAGTCCGCTCAATAATTGTGTCGAACAGTCTCCATGCTGAAAGCAGAATCCAATGACGCCTGACCTCATCACGCTCGCCAACGGCGTTCGCGTCGTCATTGATCCGATGCCTGGCCTGATGTCCGCGGCAATCGGCGTTTATGCGCGCGCCGGAGCGATCGACGAGCGGCGCGAAGAGAACGGCGTCGCGCATCTTCTCGAACACATGGCGTTCAAAGGCACTGGCCGCCGGACGGCGCGCCAGATCGCCGAAGAGATCGAGGCGGTCGGTGGATACCTCAATGCGGGCACCGGCTATACGCGCACGGGCTATTACGCCCGCGTCCTTAGCGCCGATATCGCGCTCGCTTTTGACGTTCTTGCCGACATCCTCGGGGACCCGCTCTTTGACGGAGAAGAACTCGCCAAAGAGCAAGACGTCGTCCTTCAGGAAATCGGGGAGGCCGCTGACCAGCCGGATGACGCCGTAATGGAGCTGCTGCAAACGCTCTCTTACGGTGATCATCCGCTCGGCCGGCCCATTCTCGGCACGGAAGAGAGCGTTAAGTCGCAGACGCCGCAATCGCTGCGCGCATTCATGACGCGCACTTACAGGCCGCAGGATATTGTGGTCGCCGCGTCGGGCGGGATCGACATCGGCGCCGTCGAAAACCTTGCGATGCGCGCCTTTGGAGAGTGGCCGAAAGCGGCGCCAAATCTGCCGCGTGAGATTGCGCGCTACCGCGGCGGCCGGCGGCATGACCGGCGCGACATTGAACAGACACATGTTGCGCTCGCCTTTCCAGGCGCCGCCGTTACAGACGCTGACTATTTCGCGACTAGGGTCTTTGCCGAGGCGCTTGGCGGCGGCATGTCATCGCGCATTTTTCAATCGGTGCGCGAGGAACGAGGCCTTGCCTACTCCGTTTACGCCTTCGCAGACGCCTATGACGACGCCGGTGCGGTCGGGGTTTATGCCGGTACTGACGCCGTCAATGCCGCAGAAGCGATCGGCCTAATTCGCCGCGACATTGAATCGCTCGCCGCTGCGCCGACGCCGAACGAAATCGATCGGTCGAAAGCGATGTTGAAATCGACAATGCTGATGACGCTTGAAAATCCGTCGTCGCGGATCGAAACGGCGGTCGGACAACTCTATGCCCATGGCCGTTTGATTGCGCCAAACGAAATCTCCGATCGGCTTGATGCGGTCGATGCCGCCGGCGTTCGGGCCGTCGCCGAAAAAGCCCTTGCGGGGAATTCGTCGCTAGCGGTGGTTGGCCCGGGTGACCTAGAGAATCTGTCTGCAGCGCTCGAGGGGCGAGGGGTTTGACGTCGATGCGGTTCGGCGCGAGATTCGGTCATGACATGGGCGGGGCGAACCATATTTCTCTTCTGAGCTTTGATTTCGGCCGCGTCGCGCCGCGACCGCCGCTGATCGCGTCGGGCGACATCTACCTTCGACCGCCGATGGCGGAGGATTACGCCGAGTGGGCCAGTCTTAGGGAGGCGAGCCGGGCTCATCTGACCCGCTGGGAGCCTGACTGGAAAAGCGCAGACGCGACAATCGACGCATTTCGCCTTCGTCTCAAATCCTATGACCGCCAATTCAAATCGCGCGCCGGCGTTGCTTTTCACGTTTTCGAGACCAACGCAGACAGGCTAATCGGCGGCGTGACTTTGTCAGATATCCGCCGTCACGCCGCACAATCGGCGACCGTCGGCTACTGGATCGGCGCTGCTTACCTGAGGCGAGGATACGGCCTCGCCGCGGTTGAAGCGGTGCTTGGCTACGCCTTTCGCGATCTTGGGCTTAACCGGGTCGAAGCGGCCTGCCAGCCGGGAAATGCCGCCTCGCGGGCTTTGCTCGCCCGGGCTGGATTTACGGAAGAAGGTCTCGCGCGCGAATATCTTTTCATCAACGGCGGTTGGCGAGATCACGTCCTTTACGCGCATCTTGCGGGCGATCATCGTAAAGAACCTGTTTCGGACGCTTGAGTCGGCGGCATTCGCTTCGTCGAACCCTCGAAATCGCCCCTTGCCAGCGGGCGAGTCGGGCGCGAGTATCGCGGTCGGGGTGCGTCTGGGCGTTCGATCGCCAGACAGGGGTAGAGCGGGGCGTATGGTGACAGAGCTTCTTATGGCGGCTGAGGCGCCTCTTGCCGCAGCGCCGGTTATTTTTTCATCGAGCGAACTTGCCCGCGGCGCGATCATCGGCGCGATGCTGATCAGCGCGGCGTTCCTCGCTGGCGTCGCCGTTCTGCGAAGCAGCGCCGCCGCGTTCAGCGGCTTTGTTATGGTCGCCTCGGCGGGGATCCTGCTGGTATTCTGGCTCGGGCTTGCGGGCGAGCCGGGACCAGCGCTGTCGCCGCTCCTTCAAGGCATCTTTGCCGCCGCGGTTCTTATTTTCCTCACCGCGACAGTGCCGATGGCGTCCAACAACCGGCTTCTCGGTGGGGCCCTGTTTGCAGGCGCATTGTCGATTGTCGGTATCGCCGTCCTGAATGTCGTTCTTGTTGGAGAAGCGACGCACTTGCAGCGCATGGGCCTTTACGGCGCAGGCCTTGCGACCCTTCTGGTGGCTGGTATCGACGCCTGGCGCGGCGATGGCGGCGCGCGGCTTATTCTGCCGGGCGCGGTTCTGGCCGTTGCAGCGCCATTGATCTTCGGAATTGGCGGGGGCGGCGGCCCCTTCGCGATCGCGCCGCAGGCGATTTTTGCTGCGGGCGTTTTGACTGCAAGCCTTGTCGCTTTGATCAATCCGCCGGCTGGCCGCGCAATCGGCGCCTTCGGCGCCGAAGGAGCATCCCAACGCTTTGACGCCGGCGATCGGCAAAGCGGTCGCCGCCACAACGATCATGGCGCGCGCCATGCAGCGACGGTGTCAGAAAACCAGCTTGCGCAGGTCCTCGACTACTCGGGCATCGCCGTCTGGGACTGGAGCCGCACCGGCAACCACCAGACCCTTTCATTCGGCGAGCTGATGGGCGCCGATTGCGACGGCCAATTTACGCCGGACGCCATCCGGGAATTCGTTCATCCGGACGAGCGCGCGCGGTTCGAGCAGCAAATTTTCGGACCGTCTGAAGGCGACGGCGGCTTTGATGAAGTCATCCGGCTTGTTGGCGGGAAAACTGTTCGAATGCGCGGCGCGCGCGCGGTTGCGAAGGACGGCGAGTTAGAACGTATCGTCGTATTCCTTGAACGCTCCGAGTGCGTCGCGCAGCATGAAGCGGTTAGGCCCGACGCGCTGAAGCTGGCGGCGGTGTCGCTAACTGGCGCCGCTGCGGCGCTCCCGCCAGCAGCGCGCTGTCATGACATCGCATCGCCCCATCCTCATCACGATCATGGCGATCATGCTCATGGATCGAAGTCGGCGCCAACGGCGAAGAGCCTTTCGCCTGCTGACGCACCGGTCATCCGGGCGATCGACGAAGGGTCCGTCGTGGCGGCTTTCCAGCCGATCGTTTCTTTCGACACCGGCAAGGTCTGCGGCGCAGAAGCGCTCTTGCGGGTGAAGCGCGATGGCGCCGTCATTGAAGGCGAGAGCGTTGAGGAGTTCGTGCGCAAGGCCGCCGTCGCGGGCAAGGGCCGCGCCGTCGCGGCGGCGATGATCAAGCAGGCCGCCGCCCACGCGAGCGAGCGCATCAATGCGGGCGACAGGAATTATTTTGCGACGGTCAATGTCGGCGCCTCGCAGATCCTGACCGACGGTTTCGCCAACGACGTTCGCGCGGCGATCGCCGAGCACAAACTGCCGCCGCGTGCGCTTGTCATCGAACTGACGGAAGCCGAGCGTCTCGCCGAGTCGCCGGAATCGGCCAAGGCGCTGAAAGCCCTGCGCGCCGCAGGCGCGGCTCTCGCCTATGACGATTTCGGCGCCGGTTACTCCTCGCTTTCGAACCTCCACAAATACGAGTTCGACTATCTGAAGATCGACCGGTCGTTCCTCGACGATATCCAGCGCAATGGCGGCAAGAAAAAGATTGCTTCAGCGCTCGCCAAGCTCGGGCGCGATTTCGATATGACGGTGATCGCCGAAGGGATCGAGTCGGACGCCGCGGCGAAAATCGCCAAGGCGATCGGCTGCCGCATGGGGCAGGGCTTTCACTTCGGCCAGCCGTCGGTGACAGCGATGTCGGCCGTTTACGCCGCCGAAGGATCGACCGCCGCGAACGACCACGGCCACGATCATCAGGAAAAGGCGCCCAAGCGTCGATTCTTCGGCGGCCGTCGGTAAACGAGTCAGTTCAGGGGCGCATCGCCCGGACGCGCTTTTGCCCACTCAGGCGACAGCATCGCCGCGGTCACGCCAAGGCTCTTCAACGCCGCCTGCCAGAGATCGTTCGCGTCGCCGCCGAAAACCAGCGCTGCGTCTGCGTCAGAGTGGCACCAGGCATTGACGGCGATTTCGCTTTCGAGCTGGCCGGCGGCCCAGCCGGCATGGCCGATGGCAAGCAGATATTTGGCCGGCGCTTTATTCTTCGCTGCCGCGCCGCCAATATCCACAAGAATGTCTTTTGATGCGGTAACGCCGAGGTCCGGACCGACAACCATCGTCTGTCGCGACTTGTAGTCCAGCGAATGGACAACCAGCCCCCGGTCGGTCTGCACAGGCCCGCCGTAAAACACCGGCTCGCCGCCCGATCCCTTGCGAGGATCGATCGACAATTGTTCCAGCAGGTCGCCAAGCTCGATGTCGGCGAGCGGCTTGTTGACGACCACGCCCATCGCGTGGCGTTCATCATGAGAGACCATCAGCACGACCGATTTCTCAAACCGTGGATCGGTCATGTTAGGCATCGCGATCAGAAGCTTTCCGGCAAGGAAATCCTGTTCCTTCCCGGCATCGCCCGTTCGGTCGTCGAGAGCACGTTCTTGCGATCGTCGCGGCATAAGGCGCGAATCTATGACACCCGCTTCGCGGAAGACAAGTCAGACGGCGGGGCCGACCCATGTGGCGTTTTGCGCAGCGCAAGAGTATGGACGGCCCGCAAAACTTCATTCGCCAGCAAGGAGAAATCCATGACGATCTCAACAGGCGACAAGGTTCCGGCCGTCGACGTGGCGCTCGCAACCGCGGATGGTCCCCAGAAAGCAAATACCGCCGACATTTTCGGCAAGGGGACAGTAGCGCTCTTCGCTGTGCCGGGCGCTTTCACGCCGACTTGCTCGGCGCGTCACCTGCCGGGCTATGTCGACAAGGCGGGGGAGTTGAAATCACGCGGCGTCGACAAGATTGTCTGCATGTCTGTCAATGACGCCTTCGTCATGAAAGCCTGGGGGCAGGCGCAAAACGCGCTTGGCGCGATCGACATGGTCGCCGACGGCAATGGCGACTTCACGCGCGCGCTTGGTCTCGAGCTTGACGCGCGCGGTTTTGGAATGGGCGAGCGTTCGAAGCGGTTCGCGGCGATCATCAAAGACGGCGTCGTCAAGGATCTCTTCGTCGAGGCGCCCGGCGCCTTCGAAGTGTCGAGCGCCGACTACATGCTCGGCAAGCTCTGACCTAACTCTTGACTGACTCGACGCCGGCGCGCGCAAGCGCGTCGGCGCGTTCGTTTTCAACATGGCCCGCATGGCCTTTGACCCAGCGCCATTCGATCGAACGGCCGGCAACCGCGGCGTCGAGCGCCTGCCAGAGGTCCTGGTTCTTGACGGGTTTCCGGTCGGCGGTGCGCCAGCCGTTGCGCTTCCAGCCCTTGATCCACTCAGTGATGCCGTTCTTCAAATACTGGCTGTCCGTATGAAGCCGGATCGGTCCCTTTGTCGCTTTCAGCGCTTCGATCGCCGCCGTCATTTCCATCCTGTTGTTCGTTGTCGCGCGCTCGCCGCCGAACAATTCGGTCTCAGCCCCGCCATCGACAATCAGAACGCCCCAGCCGCCCGGGCCGGGATTGCCGGCGCAGGCGCCGTCGGTAAACACGTCGATCATTGGGCTATCCAAACAAGTCCGGCGCCGAACGGGCGCGGTGGAGGAGAAGAAGGTCGCGATATTCCAGCGGGTCCTTGACGGCGACCGTCGCGCCTTCGACGCGATGGAGCCAGTCATGGAGCCGCGTCAGAAGGATGCGCAGACTCGCGCCGCGCAGGCAAACCGGCAGCCCCGCTTTTTCCTCCGGCAGGAGCGCTCGCTCGCTTTCATAGCCGGCGATCAGCGCAATCGCCGCCGTTTCGTTCCAGGGCCGCCCTGGCGCGGCCCATGCGTTCAGCGTCAGCGCCAAGTCGTAGACGAAAAAATCGGTGCAGGCGAAATAGAAGTCAATGACGCCCGAGAGCGCGTCGCCGTCAAAAAAAACATTGTCCGGAAAAAGATCCGCATGGACTAACCCAGTAGGCAGTTCCGCCGGCCAGTTCGCTTCGAGAAAATTCAGCTCGTTGGCAATCAGCTCCGCGAGACCGGGCGACGCTTTGTCGGCGACGGGACAGCACTTTTCAGCAAGGGCGCGCCAGGCGTCCAGAGACATCCCATTGCGCCGCGTCAACGAAAAGTCCGACGACGCCAGATGGAGATGCGCATTCAAAGCGCCCATAGCGCGGCAGTCCTCCGCCGATGGCGTCATGCGCTGGCGTCCTTGGAGATACGTGAAGAGCGCCGCCGGGCGGCCGTTGAGGGTTCTAAAGACGCGCCCTGTTCGGTCGCCAATGGGCGATGGCGCCGGAACGCCGCGAGCCGACATATGCGCCATCGCGGCGGCGAAAAAAGGAAGGTCGGCCTCGGCGACGCGCTTTTCAAAGAGTGTCAAAACGAACCGGCCTCGGGTCGTTGAGAGGATGTAGTTCGTGTTTTCGACGCCCTGCTCGACGCCAGCGAAGCTAGCGACCGTGCCTAGATCATAAGTGGCCAAAAACGCTTCAAGCTCCGCGCGGGTGACGGGCGTATAGACGGCCATGCAGTCGGACCTCGCGGCGATGGGCCGCCTAGCTTGCGAGCATAAGCGGCTGCTTGAAGACGACGTCCTCCCGGACGGCGTCAAGCGTCTCTATGCGTAAGGCGAAGCGTGCCGCAAGCCGCGTCAGGAGGCGCTCGACCAGCGACTCTGGCGCCGAGGCTCCTGACGTGACGCCGATTATCGCCATGCCTTCGATAGCCGCCAGATCGACCATTTCTGGGTCATCCACGAGCCGAGCGTCAAGCGCACCGGCCAGCTTTGCGGCGTCGACAAGCCGATTCGAATTGGACGATGACGGCGATCCGATGACGAGAACCAGATCGGCGCCGGGAGCAATCTTCTTCACGGCGTCCTGACGGTTGGAGGTCGCGTAGCAGATATCTGATTTGCGCGGTCCGACGATGGCTGGGAACCGGCGCTGGAGTACCCCGACGATCGCCGCGGCGTCATCGACCGACAGCGTCGTCTGGGTGACATAAGCGAGCGGACCAGCGGGCGGCGCGACCTTCGCTGCGCCTTCGACCGTTTCAATCAAGGTGACGGATTCCGCCGGCGCCTGCCCCATCGTGCCGATCACCTCTGGGTGGCCGCGATGACCGATCAGCAAAACATGGCGGCCAAGGCTGACATGCCTGCGCACTTCATTGTGCACTTTGGTGACAAGGGGGCAGGTGGCGTCGATCGTCCGCAGGTTTCGTTCATCGGCCTCGACATAAGCCGACCGCGGCGCGCCATGCGCCGAAAAAATGACGGGGCGCCCCTCCGGAACGATTCCGAGGTCCTCGACGAAGACTGCGCCCATCGCTTCAAGGCGCTGCACCACATGTCGGTTATGGACGATCTCATGGCGGACATAGATGGGCGCGCCAAATCGGGCGAGGGCGTCTTCGACCGTTCGTACCGCCCGTTCCACGCCAGCGCAGAACCCGCGCGGTGAGGCAAGCCTTACAGTCAGGGGAGGTCTGGTCGGCGGCACTTTGGCTTCGGACGTCACGTCTGTCCCCCGCGCGCCGGTTGAGCTCGCCGCCGTTGCGCGGCGCGGCGCCAGCGGCTACGAGGTTGAACAACACGATCAAGGCTCCGCCGGGGCGGAAAACCGGCGGCGTCTTGGCGGCCTCATCGATATAAGGGTTCGCTTTCATGAACAAAGGGTTAGCTGGCGCGCTTATCGCCGCAGCCGTGGCCGCCCTCGCAGCCGGGTGCTCGTCGAGCCGCAAGGAAGCCCAGCTCAAAAATCCGGCGCCTTGCCCCAACATCGTGGTGCTGCAGGAAGCGTCGCGCCTTGTCGAGTTCGCCGGAGAAGAGCGTATCGAGGACGTCGCCTGGACGGCCGAAATTGAAGATGTGACGCTCGCCTGCCGCTATGTCGGCGACAAGCCGATTGACGCTGAAGTGGCGATCAGGCTCGCTTTCGGCCGCGGCCCCAAAGCCACCGCCGACGAACGTCAATATGCCTATTGGGTGGCGGTGACACGCACCAATCGCGAAGTGATCGAAAAGAAAGAATTTGTCGTGCCGGTCGAGTTCGGCGGCGACAACGCAGTAAAACGCGTGCGGCAGGAAATCGAAGAGATCGTCATCCCCCGCAAGGGCGAAGAGACCTCCGGCACCAATTTCGAGGTCGTCGTCGGCCTCGTCCTGACGCCGCAGCAAGCGATTTACAATCGCTCCGGCAAGAGCCTGAAATTTCCCGAACTTTAGATGTTGCTGACGGCCGAGCTTTCCAATCTCGCGAGCGCCGCGTTCGCCGCCGAGGGGTATGACGGCGCGTTTGGCGCCGTGCGCGTTTCCGACCGGCCCGACCTTGCGCAGTTTCAATGCAACGGGGCGCTCGGTGCGGCCAAATCCGCGGGAAAAAATCCGCGCGAGGTTGGCGAGAAAATCGCCGCGCGCTTGAAATCAAACCCGATCTTTTCCGAGGTCGGCGTTGCGGGGCCCGGGTTCATCAATCGGACGCTGACGGACGCCGCGCTCGCCGAGCGCATCAACGCCGGCGCGGCCGGCTGGCGCGCTGGGGCGCCGGAAACGATCATCGTCGACTATGGCGGCCCCAATATCGCCAAGCCGCTTCATGTCGGACATCTGCGCTCGGCGATTATTGGCGAATGCGTCAAGCGCCTGTTCCGCAGCGTCGGCCATACGGTCATCGGCGATATTCACTTGGGCGACTGGGGCCTGCCGATGGGCCAGCTGATCACCGAAGTGAAGCGGGAGTTGCCGGGGCTTCCTTATTTCAACGCGGCGTTCAGCGGTCCCTATCCTGAGCAATCGCCGGTCAGCCTCGAAGACCTTGAACGGCTTTATCCGCAGGCCTCCGCCGCTTGCAAGGAACACCCCGCGCGCGCCGCAGAAGCGCGTCAGGCGACGGCCGAATTGCAGGCGGGTCGGCCTGGCTATCGCGCGCTGTGGGCGCATTTTCTTGCCGTTTCGCGCGCAGCGATCGAGCGAGAATATGAAGACCTTGGCGTCACCTTCGACTGGTGGAAAGGCGAGGCAGACGTCGATCCGTTGATCGCACCGATGGTCGAAAAGCTGCGGACGGAGGGCCTCACCGAAATCGACGACGGCGCCGAGATCATGCGGCTTGCCCGTCCCGGCGACAAAAAAGAGCTGCCGCCGCTCATTCTCTACAAGTCCGACGGCGCGGTCATGTATGGCACGACCGATCTTGCGACGATCCTTGATCGGCGTGAGACGGCGCATCCCGATCGCATTTTCTATGTCGTCGATGGGCGCCAGCGCGACCATTTCGAGCAGGTGTTCCGTGCGGCCGGGAAGGCGGGCCTTTTTCCTGAAGAAAGGCTTGAACACCTCTGGTTCGGCACGATGAACGGCAAGGATGGCAAGCCGTTCAAGACCCGCGCCGGCGGCGTATTGAAGCTCCGTGAGCTGATCGACATGGTCGATCAGAAAGCGGCCGCGCGCATTGCGGAGACGGGCCTTGCGGAAGGCTATAGCGCCGCGGAGAGCGCTGATATCGCCCGCAAAGTCGGTGTCGCGGCGTTGAAATTTGCTGACCTCTCCAATCCGCGCACCTCGGATTACAGTTTCGACATAGACCGCTTCACTGCGTTCGAGGGCAAGACCGGTCCTTATCTTCTTTACGCCAGCGTGAGGGCGCGCTCGATCCTGCGGCGCGCGGCCGACGCCAAGGCAGGGGCGCCGGGCACGGTCGCGATTAGCGCGCCGGAAGAGCGCGCGCTGGTCCTGATGCTTCTGCAATATGGCGAAGCGATAAAAGACGCTCACGACCGGCGCCTGCCGCATTTCCTTTGCGATCATGCGTTCCGGCTCGCGCAGAGCTTTTCTTCGTTCTATGCAGCTTGCCGCATCATCGATGAGGCGGACGCGTCGGTGCGCTCGGCGCGGCTCGGCCTCGTTGCGGCGTTCAGCCAACAGTTGGACGCCATTCTCGGCATCCTAGGCATGCCCGCGCCGGAGCGGATGTAGCCGGCGCACTTCCAAAAGCCTGTGGAAAAACATGGGGAAAAGAGGCGCGCCCGCGAGTGTTGCCGCTCGGCGACTCTGCACGCGGGAATCTGAAAACGGCGCGTTGTGTCACCCGGCTGTCATGGTCAATGACTAGGGCTTCCGCGCCGCCCGGTCGCGTTGGGGACTGTTGGGGCGGCGTGCAATCACCGGGTTTGGGGTCTTTCATGAAACTAGCGAAAATTCTCGCCGCGAGCGTCGCCATGTCCGCGCTCACGGCCGCTGTCGTTGCGCCAACGAACGCGGTCGCGCAGCAAACGACTTCGGAAATCCGCGGCGTTGTTACAGACGGATCGGGCGCGCCTGTAGTCGGAGCCACGGTGACCATCACCGACAGCCGATCAGGAACGACGCGTTCTGTTCGCAGCGGCGCCAACGGACAATTTCAGGTTAGCAACCTTGAAGTTGGCGGACCTTACGAGGTCCGGGTTCAGGCGCCGTCTTATCAGACGCAATCGGTCAATGATGTATTCATCGACCTCGGCAACCGCTCAACCCTTAGAATTGCGCTGCAAAGCGGCGTCGAGGACGAAGTTGTCGTTACCGCCTCCCGCACCGTGCAATCCGATCTCGCGATCGGCCCGAACGCCGTGTTCGGTCTTGACAAGCTCACCGAGCTTCCGTCGATCGGCCGCGACATTCGCGACGTCATCCGCCTAGACCCGCGCGTTCGCATCGACGGCACTAACGGAGACGCCGTCAGCTGCGCAGGCTCCAACAATCGCTTCAACTCCTTCACAATCGACGGTGTTCGCAACGGCGACGCTTTCGGCCTCAACGCTTCGGGGTTCGTCAACCGCAACGGCCTGCCGATCCCCTTCGACGCAATCCGTGAAACGTCGGTCGAATTCGCGCCCTACGATGTCGAATACGGCCAGTTCACGGGATGCAACATCAACGTCGTCACCAAATCGGGCGGCAACGAGTTCTCGGGATCAGCCTTCGCGGTCTTTTCGAGCCAGTCGCTGACAGGTTCGACTCTCGAAGGCCGCAATGTTGGCGACGTTCCGTTTCGCGATTACAACTGGGGCGCGACGTTCGGCGGCCCGATAATCAAAGATAGGCTGTTCTTCTTCGGCGCGTACGAAGAATACAAGGACAATCGGACGCAAGGCACCGGCCCGCTTGGCGGCGGCTTTGCTACGGAAGTTCCTTACGCCACAGTCGCGGACGTAGAGTCGATTTCGACGGCGCTGGAAGCGCGCGGGATCCCAACGCTTGGCATCACGTCAGTCCTGCCGCAGCAAAGCCGGCGCATCGTCGGCCGCGTTGACTGGAACATCACCGACAATCACCGTCTCGCCCTGACGTATCAGCGTCTGCGGGAGTTTGCGACTGTTTCGGACGATTTCAGCACCGGCAACGCGCTCATCACTCTTGGCAGCACGTTCTATCGTCAGGGAACCGAGTCCGAGACCTATTCGGCGCGCCTCTTCTCGCAGTGGAGCGACAATCTTTCGACCGAACTGCGCGTGTCACGCGCCGACATCACCGACCTTCAAGATCCGGTCGGCGGCGGCGAGGCGCAGTCGGCCAATCCGTTCCCGCGCGTCATTGTCGGCATCACCAATGACGCCAACGGCAACTCGATAATCGACGCGAACGAACGCGGCGCCGTAATCGCCGGCCCCGGCTTCTCGCGCTCGGCGAACGGCGGCGTCTTTCAGGTCGATCAGTTGAAAGCGAAAGCCGATTACACGGCTGGCGATCACATCATCACTTTCGGATATGAACTCGACCAGCTCGACGCGTTCAATTTGTTCGCACAAAACGGAACCGGGACCTTGGTGTTCCAGGACCTCGCGGCGCTGACCGCAGGCAACCTCACGGTTGGTTCCAGCACCAACACCTCAGGCGCCAACATCTTCGCGAATACTGTCGGCACTGGCGGCGCGTCTGGCGCTTATATCAACGCGTCCTTTACCGGCGACATCAACGACGCCGCCGCGACATTCTCGCGGTCCATTCACTCAATCTATCTGCAGGACGAATGGAGCCTTACCGAAGCTCTAACGGCGACCCTTGGTCTTCGCTATGACTTCTACAAGTCGAGCGACCGTCCGCTCGAGAACGCCAATTTCGAGGCGCGTTACGGTTTCTCAAACACGCAAGGTTATGACGGCCTTTCAGCTTTCCTGCCCCGTCTTGGCCTGACCTATGAAGCCGGAGATACGCTGTTCGGCTCAACTACCTTCCGCGCCGGCGCCGGCGTATTCACCGGCGGAGACCCAACCGTTTGGTTCTCGAACGCCTTCTCCAACCCTGGCACTACGCTTAGCGGTCCGTTCCAGTCGATCCGAAATACCGGAGCAGGCACGTTTGCCGGCGCCTGTACGGCGGCGGACCTCAATGTCGGCACGTCAGGATCGCTGGCCGTTCCGCAGTGTCTCGTCGACGCAGCTATAGCGGCGGCGGCGGCGGCTGACGGACGCGCCGACGCTATTGATCCGAACTTCAACATTCCGACGATCATCCGGGCGAACCTCGGCTTCACGCACAACACCGATTTTGGCGGTGCGTTTGGCGGCTTCTTCGACGACTGGACCTGGCAGATCGACGCTATCTATTCGCGCGGCCGCAACTCCGTCGATTTTGTCGATATTTCTCAGGCCCAAGTTGGAACGGCGATTGACGGTCGGCCGATCTACCAAGTCGTCGATCCGTTTCTCAATGCGGGTTGCGCGGCGGTGCCGACCGGAGATATCCGCAATCCGTTCTCCGGTTCTCTGGCAGGCTGCGACACGATCCAGTCTCAAGCATCGCAGGACACTATTGTCCTGACGAATGCGCTTGAAGGCACCAAACAGCTGACGCTGTCGGGTATCTTCACTAAAGATTGGGCGTTCGATTCTCTCTTCCTGAAGCGCCCGGCTACGCTTGATCTGACGATCGGTTATGCGTTCACCGACGCGGAAGAAGTGCATCCGGCGACCAGCTCGGTGTCCACATCGAATTTCCGCGGCATTTCGACGTCGGACTTTGCGAACTTCGGTCTCGCCACCAGCAACTATGAGATCAAGCACAATGCGACTTTTGCGCTGAGCTATGGCGAGGAGTTCCTCAAAGACCTCGAGACGAAGTTCAATTTCTTCTTCTCGGCGCGCTCGGGTCAGCCCTATAGCTTGACCTTCAACAACACAGGCGCCTTCGGCGACACGTCGTCAGGCGGCGGATCGCAGCGCTCGCTCGCGTACATTCCGACGGGTCCGTCCGATCCGAACGTCGTGTTCGCGCCGGGGTTCGATCAGGCCGGCTTCTTTGCTCTGCTCGACAAGATTGGCGCGACGCAATACGCGGGCGGCATCGCGCCGCGCAACGCGTTCCGCTCCAGCTGGGTGCTCGACCTCGACTTCCGCTTCCAGCAGGACTTGCCGCGCATCCTGGGAGTAAGCAGCCAGTTCTTTGTTGATATCGAGAACCTGCCGAACCTGATTTCAGACGAGGCGAACATCTTCCGACAGATACCGTTCGCCTTTAACGCGGCAGGCGTCACGCTTGCCGACCCGGACGGCGCCGGGCCCCAGTCGATCGCCAACCCTGGAACAACGCCTTACCTTTTCAGCGCGTTCGCTCCGGGTAACACCGTTCAGCAGATCAATAACAACGAGTCTGTGTGGGCTGTGCAGTTCGGCTTGCGGTTCGATTTCTAAGCAGCGGTCAAGAGATGACGAAAAGGGCGGCCTTTGGGCCGCCCTTTTTTATCGCGTCAAAGGCCGCTTCATCATGGCGACTGCCGCCGCCGCGAGAAGCGCCGCGCCTGCGTAAACGAGAAACACAGGCGTGAACCCGCCCCAGCGATCGGCGGTCCATCCGGCGATGGTCGGCCCGAGCATCGCTGACGTCGCCGCAAGGTTGACCGCGCCGAGAAGCGCCGGCGAATTCTTCAGGCCAAAATAGTCGATCACGAGCGCGGTCGTCGCAAAAAGCGCCATGCCGAATGCGAAGCCGTCGAACAGCGCAAATGCGATCGCCATTTCACGCGTCGTCGCGAAGGCGAGCGCCGTCATGCCGGCGACATTGCCGAGAAGCGCGGCGATCAGCAGCGCCTTGGCGCCGACGGCTTTCACGATCGCACCCCCCGCCGCGCGCGATAGCGCATTCGCCAGCGCATAGAGGCTCAACATGCCGACGGCGAAAGCCGGCGGATTTCCAAGCTTTTGCAGGTGGGCGACGGACCAGGTCGAAACAGTGACGCCGCAAAAATAGGCGACGGTCAGCGCCAGCGCGATAATGACGAAAGCGGGCGTTCTCATAGCGTCGGCAGGCCGCCAGGAGACCGGCGCTTCGTTCGACGCCGCCGCCTCGGCCGTCTCGCCCCTGGCGTCTCCGGCAAGCGCGGCGACCAGCGCCGCGGCGAGCGCGACGGCAACCGCTGCGACCGCCCAGTATAGGCGCCAGTCGCCGGCGCCGGCGTTCGCCATCAGAGGGCCCAGGACACCGCCCGCGCCGCCGGCGGCGAGATAGGCCCCGATGAGGAGATTGCGCCGCTTCGCCGTCGCGGCGCGGCCGACGAGGTAGGTCCCCGCAACATTGGCGAGGAGAGCGAAGCCTGCCCCGATCAGGGCGGCCGCGATGAGATACAGAAGGACGCCGGTCGCCAACGCCATCAGGGCGAACCCGGCGGTCATCACCGCTCCTCCGGCCGCATAGAGCCCGCGCGCGCCGAGGCGGTCGAGCGCCCCGGCGGCGACGGGGGAGAACACGCCAGTCGCCAGCGCAAGCACGGTGAAGCCGAGCCCGGCTGTCGTCCAACTCCACTCGAACTCTGCGATCATCGCCGGCAAAAGCACGCCGAGCGAGGCGAACGTCGTCGCCGTAATCAGGAAGAAGAGGAGCGCGAGCGCGGCGATCAGCGCGGAAGATTTGAGGGTCATGCGCTCAGAAACTCGCCGTCAGGGAAATCTGGAACTCGCGTCCGCGCCCCGGCAGCGCGCCGACTTCTTCGTAAACGTTCTGTACAGGGAGGAAAAAGCGCTTGTCGAAAAGATTGTCGACATGCGCAGTGATGCGAAACGCGTCGCGTTCCCAATAGAGCGACGCTTTGCCGAGCGCATAAGAAGGAAGGCGAATGGCGTTATCTATCTTGCCGCCGGTTTCGCCGACATAGGTCGCCCCGGCCGTCGCGCCAAAGGCGCCGAGCGGCGTTTCCGGCGAAGTGTAGGTCAAAAACGCTGAGGCGAGCGCCGTAGGTGCGGTGCGCCGACGATAGCCGTTCTCAAGCTCCGGCAGGCAGCTGGCGTTGAGCGCGGCGAAGAGGCCGCCAAATCCCTCCGCTGGAGCGATCCCGAGCCGCGACGGCGGCAGCACGATGAACTCGCCATTGCCGGAACCGCACGGGCCGGGCGGGGCGACGCGCGTTTCCTGAACGGTGAGAGCGGCGTTGGCGCTCCACCGGTCGGTGAGAAGCCAGCGCAGTTCCGCCTCAACGCCCTTCGACGTTTCTTCGTCTATATTGCCGAACGGATCGGCGCGCGTGCGCTCCTGACGGTAAAAAGCAAGCGATGCGGTGAGGTTGCCAGTTCCGGCCTTCAGGCCAGCCTCGATCAGCCCGGAGTCCGCGATGAAATTGCGTTGGTCGATGCGATCGACCTCAATGCCGCCCGCGTCGTTCGACTCCAACGCATTGTTTTCGGCATAGGTCACATAGGCGCTGACGCTTTCGGCAAGCGCATAGCTGAGCGAGGCTTCGTAGCTTGCCTTGAAAGCGTCGTCCTCAAATCGCGTGAAGCCGAGCGCCGGATTGAAGATCGTGGCGCCCTCGTTGATTGACGACGCGGTGAATCGGTCAAGTCGAAGGCTTGCGAGCAGCGACAGGCGATCGGTAAGGGCCGCATTGGTGACCGCGAAGACGGCAAGGTCGGTCGTCAGCGAGGAAAGGTCCGTATCCCACGCAATTCCGTTCGCCTCGTCCGAGAACGGGTCGTCGAAGATGTCGTTTGCGGTCGGCCCGGCGGTCAGGTCACGACGATCGACGGCGAGATAGCCGGACAGAAAGGTCTGGCGCGTCTCATTGTCATAACGCCGCCAGGAGGCGCCAACGATTGACGTCAGCGACACAGGCCCGACCGACAACGGAAACTGGTAGCTCGCGCGCAATTCCACGACATCGGCGACATAGTCGGCCGCGAAGCCGTAGCTCTGATAGAGCTGGCCGTTAAGGGAGTCGTAGAACGCCTGCAGGCGCACCTCGCCAGCGCCGGCGGTGAGTGACAAATCGGCGTAGGCCGTACCCGTCGCCGCGTCGGCGATGTCGCGTTCGGAAACGAAGACGGTGCGCGGATCGAGCCTCGCCGCTCCGACCCCCTCATCGAGCGCGAAAGCGGGCGAGGGGAACACGCCGAAATCGATGAACTGCCGGATATTCGACGTTCCGAAGAACGATCCGACCGCGGCGTCAACTTCGTCTGGCGTCAGCTTGCCGTCGCCGTTGAGGTCAGAGAGATCGGTGTCGCGCCCCGTGATGTAGACGCCATTGTCGATCAGGTCCTGCGTGACGCGGTTCCAGCCGATCGTTTGTCTGTAGCCTTTTGAAGAGTAAAAGGCGCCGCCCATTTCGAGCGACCAATTCTCATCGCTCAGCGTCACTGCGCCCTGAAACAGGAACCGCTCCGGCTCGACGCCGCGGTAAAAGCTGTCCGAATTTTCGTATTCAAAGTAGCCATACGCCCCGGCGTCCTTGCCGCCGAGGTCAAAGGCGACGCCAGCCGAGCCCTGCGCGACGCGCTTGCCGTAAGAGCCGAGCGTTCCGCCGACTTCAATCAGGCTTCCCTCATCGCCGATGCGCCGCTGGGTAAGGGCGGTCAACGGCGTCACATTGACGAATCCGCCGACGCGGCCGGCGCCGTAAAGCGCCGGCGTCGGACCGCGAACGACTTCGATGCGTTCGCTGGCGCCAATCGGCGTTGGAAAGGTGCCGGGATTTTCAGCGCGCTTGAACCCGCGGAAATAGCTGTCGGCGCGATTGCCGCGCAGCGTCACGCTGCCGGGCACGCCGAAGAAGCTGCCCGTGAAGGCGCCAGACGCAACCGCCGCAAGGTCATCGACCGTATCGATGTTGAACCGGTCGATTGTTTCGTCGCTGATCGCCGAAATCGCGCGCGGAATGTCTTCGTAATCGAGGTCGAGCCCATAAACGGTGCGCGAGCCTTGAAGCTCGATGAATTCAAGGGGATCGGCGACAACAACGATTTCGTCGATCGGTTCCTGCGCGACGGCGGGACCAGAAGCTGCGGCTGACAACAGAAAAGCTCTGAAATTCATAAACGCTCCGGACTGCCAAGACAGAATCCAGGGCGCCAAGAGTCGCCGCGCGTTGACGCGGCGCAGCGCCATGCGGTCCCGAAAGGGCGCACGGCGCTGCGTCCGCGCGGTCAGCGCGTCGCCTCTTGCGATCTTCTTCCATCCGGACTTTGACCGTCGGCTCTGGACTCGCACCAGATCCTGCTCTGCGAGGAAAAGCGCCTCGCTCGGCTCGCGGGCTTATCGGGCCCAAAGGCCCGAATCACCGCCGGTGGGGACTTCCGCCCCGCCCCGAAGATCGTCTCTCGCGGTTGATGCCGCGCCCGCTTATATAGCGGCGCAAGTTTTTCACCTCAATGCGGGCGCGCAGTCCGCTTCCTGCGACAGGACCGCCCATGAAATCGCCGCGCCGCCAGCCCGCTGAATGGACACCGCACGAGGCCGTCTGGATCGGCTGGCCGTCGGCGCCCGAATTGTGGGCGGAAAACCTCGCGCCGGCGCAGGCCGAGGTCGCCGAGCTGATCGGCGCCATTCTGTTCCCTGACCCCAATGATGAAAGGGGCGCCAGCATGCGCGGCGAGCGCGTCGACCTGCTCGTTCGGGGCGAGGAGGCGCGCGTCGCCGCCGAAGCCATGCGCCTCGGTCTTCCCGATCCTTCGGCGGTCTGCCTGCATGAGGCGTCGATCGGCGACGTCTGGCTGCGCGATACGGGACCGATCTTCGTCGACGACGGCGCTATCGGCCTAAACGCCAGCGCCTTCCGTTTCAACGGTTGGGGCGGCAAGTACGATCTGCCCGAAGACGATCGTATCGCCGACATCGTCGCCGAGCTGGCGGGCCGGCGCCTTCGCCGCTTTGACGCGCTGGTGGCTGAAGGCGGCGCTATCGAGGTCGACGGCGATGGAACAGTCATCACGACGCGCCAATGTCTCCTTAACAGGAATCGCAACCCCGGCATGAGCGAGAAAGACGTCGAAGGCGTGCTGCGCGAGGCGCTTGGCGCTGAACGCGTCATCTGGCTCGACGAGGGCATGATCGGAGATCACACCGACGGCCATGTCGATAATCTGGCGCGCTTTATCGCGCCCGGCAAAGTCGCCTGCATGCGCCCTTCGGGCAAGAACGATCCGAACGCAACAATCTTCGCAGCGATCCGCAAGGCTCTGGAAACCTCAACGGACGCAGCGGGGCGCGCGATAGAAGTCATCGACCTGCCGTCGCCCGGCCGTGCGGAAGTAGAGGGCGAAATCGTCCCTGCCAGCCATATGAATTTCTATATCGCCAATCATTCGCTCGTTATGCCGTCCTATGGCGGCCTTACCGGCGAAGATGAAACGGCCCTCGAATGTCTCGAAATACTGGAACGCCACGTCGATAGACCGCATTTTTACGCGATCGATTCGTCGCACCTGTTGTCAGGCGGCGGCTCGTTTCATTGCATCAGCCAGCAACAGCCGGCGAGGCGACAAGCCTAGCGGTCGCCGTCGACAGCGAGCGAGCGAAGTTCGGCGATCCATGCTTCCGCCGCCTTGAACTTCGCAGGCGCCAAAGAGCAATAGCGGACGCGCCCGACCTTTTTTGTGCGGATAACGCCGTATTCGGCGAGCATTTCGATGTGCTGCATGAAGGATGGCAGCGCCATGCTGAATGGCTCGGCGAGTTCAGAAACGCTTGCCGGCCCTTTCGTGAGGCGTTTCAGCACGGCGCGCCGGGTCGGGTCGGAGACCGCAAAGAAAACCTGGCTCAGGGACGTCTGTTGCTGAGGCATTTCGCTAACCTATGCGGGCTGGGAAAAAAGATCAAGATCTGAAGGCGGCCGCCTATTTGGCGCTGCCCCAGACTTTCTTGACACGGGCGTCGCGGCCGCAGGACGTACGGTAGAACTTGTACCGGACCGGATTCTTCTTGGCATAATCCTGATGGTACCCTTCGGCATTCCAGAACACGCCGCGATCAAGGACGGGCGTCACGACTTTCTGCCCGAGGACTTTTTCAGCCTCGGCAATCGCAGCCGCCGCCGCCGCCCATTCCTCTGCGTCCTGCGCAAAGATGGCCGTACGATAGGCGGGACCCCGGTCGCAGAACTGCCCGCCCGCGTCTAGCGGATCGACGTGGCGTAAAAGATAGTCAACGAGCTTACGATAGGAGACGGCCGCCGGATCATAGGTTACCAGAACGGCCTCATAATGACCTTCATGGTCCTCATAGGTCGGATTTTCCTTCAGGCCGCCGGAATAGCCCGATACGACGTCAACAACGCCGGCGAGCTTTTCAAAATCGGTCTCGACGCACCAGAAGCACCCGCCCGCGAATATAGCGGTCGCTTCGGCGGTCGGCTTGTCCACCGTCTGGGGGTGCGTTTCGGCCTGGCAGGCGGACGCAAAAAACAAGCTGGCGCCAAGCGCCATCAGCAGCCTTCTCATGAAACCCTCCAGCGGATGAAAGCGCGTCAACGCCTTCGGTCCTCAGAGATACCGCCGGGGCCGCCCGCAGGTCCACATTGTGCGCGATCACAGTCCTGATAGCCGGGCTCGCCCAAATCCGGCAAAAAAGCGGAATTTACCAAGCATTTTATCTGAGCTTTAAGAAATTTCGCCTCAAACCTTAACGTGACTGTGATCGGAGATTGCCCCTTGCGCGCTATTGCTGCCTGCGCCGCCCTTCTTGCGGCCTCGTTGTCCCCGGCCGCGGCCGCGACCACTGTCTTCGCGACCGGGGTCTTCGCTCAGACCGGGACGGTGACGAACGCCGCCAACGGGCTCGGCGCCGCAAACGGCTCTTTCGCGCAGATCGGCGGCGCTCTCAGCATCCTAGGCGTGAGTTTGGGGCAAGCAGGGCAGGTGACCTATTCATTTGCGGACGTGCTCTCAGGCGCGAGCCTTCAGTTGACGGGGCTTGGCGGGGCGCCTGGCGTATCGTCCGTATTCGTCTCGATCGGCGAAATAATCGGCGGCGTCGCGGTGTTTTCCGCAGAATCGAACTTCACTGGCGGAGCTGGCGCTTTCACGTTCGATTTTTCGTCGCAATGCCAGGCGATTTCGGCCGACGGCTGCTCGCTCGTCCGTGTAAGGACGCTTGGCGGACTTGGCCGCGGGCCGTTCCGTCTCGACGGCATTTCAGGCGTCGGCGCCGCGCCGGAACCGTCCGCATGGGCATTGATGCTGATGGGCTTTGCCGGCGTCGCCTTCCGTCTCAAGCGCCGCCGCCAGGTCGCCGTGTTAGCCTTCGCCTAAGAAATCCTTCGATTCCTTCAATTGTTAAGGATCGGGAAAGCTCTCTTTAAAAGGTCCTAATTATTCTCACCCTCGCTGAATGAGGGGGGCGTGGCGTTGTCACGTCCAAGGAGAAAGGGCCATGACCATGGCTACCCGTATCGTAATCGTCGCGTTGGTGGCGATGCTGGCTGCGTTTCCGGCGCGCGCAGCTGTTACTGTCTTCCCCTCGTCGGTCTTCAGCCAGTCAGGCGTGACGGACGCGGCGAACGCGCTCTTCGCGCCGAATGGAAATTCGGCCGTCATCGGCGCCGGCGGCGAGCTGGTGCTTCAGTACAATCTGCCGCTCACGGGCGCCGGGATCACCGCGACCTTCCTGCCGCAGGTGACGAGTCCGGCGTTCAACATCATCGCCGTCTCGATCGGCGAGGTGATCGGCGGCGTTGCGACGTTCTCGGGCGAGTTCGTGCTCGGCGACGCCAGCGGCGTGCAGTCGGCGGACCTTTCCGCGCTCTGCTCGACCGTGTCGGCGACCGGGTGTTCCCTGCTGAAACTCCGCAACGCGTTCAACTTCAATAGCGCCGGCGCGCTTCTGGATGGCGTTTCGGGCGTGTCCAACGCGCCGGAGCCGAGCACCTGGGCCCTGATGCTACTCGGTTTTGCAGGCCTCGGCTGGAAATTGAAGGACGCTCGCGCCAGAGGCCGCGGTCACCGGCACCAATTCGCCTGACCCCTCAGGCGCGATAAGCCCCCGCCGTTCAAACCCTCCGAACGGCAAAAGAGAACCGCCCGGCCAGACCCCGCCGGGCGGTTCGTTTTTTTGGCGGCGCGCGCTCTCGGAGCGATTCCGGCTTCCCGTGTGCCGTGCTAGCACCGCCGGACGCTGCAACGGATTGCGCCGCCCGCCATGAAAAACGCCCCGCCGCTCATCGATCGCCACCGCGCCGTCATGCCGTCCTGGATGACGCTCTATTACAGGGAGCCGATCGCGCTCGTTTCCGGCGACGGCCGCCGCGTGAAGGACGCACAGGGTACGGAGTATCTGGACTTTTTCGCCGGCATTCTCACCAACATGCTCGGCTATAATGTTCCGGAAGTCGTCGAGGCGGTGCGCGATCAGGCCGGCAGGATCATGCATTCCTCAACGCTTTACCTCATCGAGACGCAGGTCGAACTCGCCGAGGAGATTGCGGCGCTCTCTGGCATTCCCGACGCACGCGTCTTTTTCACCACCTCGGGAAGCGAAGCGAACGACGCCGCTTTGATGCTCGCGACCGCCTATCGCCGCTCCAATCAGGTGCTGGCGATGCGCTACAGTTACCATGGCCGCACCATGTCGACGGTGCCGGTGACGGGGCATTCGACATGGTCGCCCTCGGCTTACTCGCCCTTCGTCGTGAATTACTTGCAGGGCAGCTATCCGTTCCGCTCGCCTTTCGGGCACTTGCCGGCGGATCAATATATCGAGGCCTGCGTCAACGATCTGCGCGAAACGCTCGATGTGGCGTCAGCGGGCGATGTCGCCTGCTTGATCGCCGAGCCCATCACCGGGGTTGGCGGCTTCGGCACGCCGCCTGACGGGTTGTTCGGCGCCTTGAAGAAAGTGCTGGACGAGCGCGGCATCCTCTTCATCAGCGATGAAGTGCAGACGGGCTGGGGCCGCACCGGCGAGCATTTTTGGGGCTATCAGGCGCATGGCGTCACACCCGACATCCTCACCTTCGCCAAAGGCGTCGGCAACGGCCTTGCGATCGGGGGCCTTGTCGCGCGCGCCGACGTGATGAACTGCCTCAAGGCGAATTCGCTCTCGACTTTCGGCGGCAATCCCTTGGCGACGCGCGGCGCGCTTGAAACCTTGCGTTATGTGAAGCGTCATGACCTGCAAGCGAACGCGCACGCGCGCGGCGCCGAATTGCGCACGGGGCTCGAACGCCTCGCCAAAACGCATGACGCTGTCGCTGAGGTGCGCGGCAAAGGCCTGATGCAGGCTGTTGAATTTGCCGACCGCAAGACGAAGAAGCCGAACGCCCCTGCGTCACTCGCGCTGCTCGAAGACACGCGCGCGCGCGGGCTCCTGATCGGGCGAGGTGGGCTTTACGGAAACTGCAACCGCCTTGCCCCGCCATTGACGATCACGCGCGAGGAGATCGCCGAAGGATTGGAAATTCTCGAAGCGGCGCTGAAAGCGGCGTGAAGGGTCAGCGATCGCGCGCAAGGCGCGCTTTTGTCTTTCCTTCGTGCGCCGGCGCTGCGGCGGGATCGTCCGGCCAGTCATGTTTCGGGTATTCGCTGCGCATGTCCTTCGCCATGTCGCGATAGCCGCCGCGCCAGAAGCCGGGGAGATCTTTCGTCAGCGCGACCTGACGCCGCGCCGGCGAGAGCAGTGAGACGGTGAGGGGGACCTTGCCCTCCATCACCATGGGATGGCGCGACAGGCCGTAAAATTCCTGAACGCGCGCTTCGATGCGCGGGCCGCCCTCCGCCCGATAGTCGATCTCAATCATGCGCCCGGCTGGCGTCAGTACGGCTGTCGGGGCGAGGTCGTCGAGACGGCGCTGAAGCGGCCAGTCGAGGAGACCAATGACGCCTCGCTGCAATCCCTCCGCTGTCGGACGTTCGATTGAGGGCGGATCGCCGAACAGGGGCGTCACCCATTCGTCCGCGCGATCCATTAAATCGGTCTCGGAAAGGGCCGGCCAGGTCTCGCCGAAATGCGCGCGGGCGAGCGCGATGCGCGCGAGCGTACCGGCGAATGCGCTGTAATGTGTGAGAAGACGAAGTCCATGCGCGCGCAACGCCTCTAGGATCGCGGCGCGGGATATCTCCGCGGAAGGTCTCGGCAGGGGCGTGGCGCTCAGTTCTATTCTTCCGAGGCGCTTCACCCGGCGGCCGACGACGGCGCGGCGGTCGAGATCGAAGCTGGCGGCGTCCTCCGTCGTCACACCGCCAAGTGCTAGCGCGTCGTCCTCCGACAATGGCGCGGCTGAAAGAATGCGCGCGCTGGCGGCGCTTCCCGCGATGTCGGCGACGGCAAGCCATTTTTCATTGGCGAGAGCGTCAGCGGAGTCGAGAAAAACCGCGCGTCCGGTCGCAAGCTGATAGGCGCGGTCGCGCCCCGCGCGCGACGGGTCCGCGAGCGCGACGCTGCCCGGCAGGGCGCCGGCGATGGCGCGGCCGGCGTCCCGGACAGACGATGGCGCAGCGCCCTTCGCCCAGCGCGCCGCCTGCGCTCGAAGCGCCTGCGCGCGTGGTGACGTGTCTTTGCGAAATCGTTCGATGCGGTCGCGTATGTCCGTAGATGAACCGCCGAGGCCGCGTTCTCCGACGATCGCTGCAATTTCGGCGGCGAGCGCGCGCTCGCTTTCGCTCCGTGCGCCCACGATCATCGCGGCGAGGCGTGGCTCCAGCGGCAGGGCGGCCATTTCGCGCCCGCGCGCCGTCAGCGCTCCATTTCCGTCGAGCGCGCCAAGAGCGGTCAGCGCCGCGCGCGCGGCGGAAAGTCGCCCCGCCAGCGGCGGATCGATCCAGGCAAGGCGCGCTGCGTCCGCTTCGCCCCATTCAGCGAGCGCCAGGACAAGCCCGTCAAGATTGGCGGTAAGAATTTCGGGCGTGGGTTCGGGGGCGAGACCGCGCGTACTCTCCTCGTCCCACAGGCGATAGCAGACGCCCGGACCAAGCCGTCCCGCGCGGCCGCGCCGTTGATCGATGCTGGCGCGCGAGGCGCGCCGCGTGACAAGCGTTGCCCCGCCTTCGACGCCAAAATCCGCGACGCGCGCAAATCCGGCGTCGACAACGGTGTTGACGCCTTCGATGGTAAGCGAACTTTCGGCGATGTCGGTCGCGATGACGACCTTGCGCTTGCCGGGTGGCGCTGGCGCGACTGCGCGATCCTGCTCAGCCGGCGACAGCGCGCCGTAGAGCGGGGCGACGATGACGTCGGGCGGCGCGTCCTGCAAACGCTCAGCAGTCCGCAAGATCTCTTTCATGCCCGGCAGGAACACGAGCACCGATCCCGGATGATCGCGCAAGGCCCGGCGAACGGCGCGCGCCGCCTGGTCCTCGATGAAGTCTGCCGACTTCCCGAGATAGATTGTTTCCACCGGGAAAGCGCGGCCTTCGCTTTCGACGACGCGTGCGCCGAAGGCGCCCGCCAAGCGCGCGACGTCAAGCGTCGCTGACATCAGAACGAGGCGCAGATCCTCGCGCAGCCCATCTTGCGCATCACGCGCAAGCGCGAGCCCGAGATCGGCTGCGAGCGAGCGCTCGTGAAACTCGTCGAACAACACCAGGCCGACCCCTGGCAGATCCGGCTCGTTGAGGATGCGCCGCGTAAAGAGGCCATCCGTGACGACCTCGATGCGCGTTTTGGCGCTGACGCGGCGATCGACGCGCGTTGAAAGGCCGACGGTCGCACCGACTTTTTCCTGAAGGAGCGACGCCATGCGCTCGGCCGCCATGCGCGCTGCAATGCGACGCGGCTCCAGCATGACGATCCGGCGCCCGCCGAGCCAGTCTTCCTCCAGCAACGCCAATGGGACGCGCGTCGTCTTGCCCGCGCCCGGCGGCGCTGCAAGGACGAGGCGGGTCGCCGCGCTTAGCGCCGATCTTATCCGGGGCAGGGCTTCGTCGATCGGAAGGGGCGCCGCCGCCGTCATCGCTCAGGCGTTGGCGTAACTCGGCGCCGCTGAGCGGACAGCCGGCGCGGCGCCGTTATCTTCAAGCAGCAGCGTTTCGATGAACATGCGGATGTCGCGGATGTCCGCCACATCGGCGAGCGCGGAGGAGGATTTGCCGGCGCCTGCGACGATCATAAAAGCGTGCGGCGCATGATTGCCGCCGCGACCGGTGCCGAGATGCGCTTCGAGACGGCCGATCACAGGCGACTCGATCGCCGGCGCGGGTTCATCCGGCGCATAGGCGACCACAAGATCGGGGAGAAACTCGGCGCGCTCCCCGGGAAAAAGCGTCTTCATGTCCAGCACGTCGCGGACCAGCGGCTTGCCGCTGGGGGAGACCCTGATTTCGAACAGGCGTTCCTTGAGCCACGCGACGAAGCCCGCGACCTCGCCAGGCTCAAGATAGCCGTCGCGTTCGCGGCCCTTGATATTGAGGCGGATATAGCCTTCGCCGCCGGATGCGATACGAAAAGCCGGCGTCCGCGACCAGTCGAGACCGCCGATCAGGCTGCGATTGACGACCCAATCCTGAATTTTTTCGCCAAGGAGATAAGCCAGCGAATACTGTATCCGCGCCGGAACAGCGGCGCGAATGCGGGTCATCAGGTTTTCCTTGCGCGGCGGCCTTGGCGCTCCGCCCGCTTTCACATGCCAGGCCTCGGAAAGGCGTTCCATGATCTGCCCGGCGAAATGCTCCTGCGACCAGTTGGGAACCATGCCATGCAGCGAGAAGAGAATGACCGTCACGCTCTCGTCTGCTGCTTTCTCAATAAGCTTTGCAAGCGCGCGGTCTTGCGCTTCGTAGACGGCAAGCAGCGCGTCAGGGTCGGCCTCCGATCCATAGTCGCCCTCAACGACAAGCAGGTTGTGGCCGGCGCGATGCATTTCATAAAATCCGGTCAGGAAAAACCGCCAGTCCTCGCGGTCCATCAGCCAGAGCGCAGCGTCCGCCTTCGCCTCGATAGCGGCGATGAGGTCGTCGCGAATGCGGCGGCTTTGCCCGAGCGATTTCGGCACCAGCACTTCCTTGCCGATGGGACGGCGGCCGAAGCGGCGGCGGATTTCCGCGAGGAGCTGCGGGTTCGTCGCGCTCGCCGCGCCGCTCGACTGATAGGACCAGTTGACGATTTCCGTCGGCGGCGCATCGGCGGAGGTGTGCGGCGTTCCGGGATCGAAGGCGACGCAGGGGACGCCGCGCCGCGCAAGATCGTACCAGAAAGGATCGAATCCGAGCCGTTCGCTCCAGGCGGAACTCGCCGTGCGCTCGAATGTCATGATTTCCGGGTCCCATTGAAACGGGAAATAATGACCATGCGCACCGGGGCCGTCGCCGGTCGCAAAGCTCGCCCAGATGCTCGCCGTCAGCGGGTCGGCGGTGGTGGCGAGCGTTTTAAGCGTACCGGTTTCGAGAAGAGACTGGAACGTGGGCAGGCGGGCGAGATGGGGGCGAATATAATCGAGGCTCATGGCGTCGATACAGATCGCCATCACGCGCGCCTCGCGGCCGTTTACCATTTTCAAATCCCGCATACGCAATGCTCCCGGTCCGACGATCATATTGCAAGGCCGGAACCTTGGGTCCTATATCGGAACAGGTTGAACGAAGCGACCGGTCGGGGCTTTAACGGCGCATGTCCATGAAAGCCGTCCTGAAAGTCGCCGTTGCGGCCCTGATCCTCGGAGTCATCGCGCTCCGGGTCGATTTTGGTGCGGTTTTCCGCCTGATCGGCGAGGCGAATATTCTGTGGTTCGCCGCAGCCGTCGCGGTAAGCCTCCTCATCATCCTGGCGGACGCGGCGTTCTGGTCCTCCTCAATGCGGAGGATCGGCCTCACCATGACCTTCCCGTCGGCGCTGCTTTTCGGAATCGCCGGCTGGTTTTTTGTCAATGTGGCGCCCTCGACGGTTGGCGCCGACCTTTTTCGCGCCGCGCAGATGCGGGCGGCTGGCGCGACGACCGAGCGGTCCATTCGCCTTGTCGCCGCGGCGCGGCTGATGTCGCTCGCCGCTTTGATCGGCGTGATTGGCGTCGGATTGCCCTATGCCTTCAGCGCTTTTGAAAAAACTGTAGACCGGCTTGCGCTCGGCGCGATTTTCATGGCGGCGCTCGCAGTTTTCGCCGGGCTTGTGATGTTCGGTCCCGCTATCGCGCGCACGGGCCTTGCCTCGCGGGTCAAGTTTTTCGCCTTTGCGGGAAACCTCGCCGCCGACACGCGCCACCTGCTGCTGACGACGACGGCGGGCGGCTGGTTCAACCTGACAGTTCAACACCTCTTTCGCATCGCCGGCGTCGTCCTCGTCGCGCGCTCGCTGGGCGTCGAGGCTGAATGGGCCGCGTTCTTCGCGCTCGTTCCGGCCGCGTTTCTCGCGGCGATGATCCCTATCACCATTGGCGGCTGGGGCGTGCGCGAGGCGAGCTTCGTCTATTTCCTCGGCGTTGCGGGCGTCGATGCGACCGCCGCGCTAGCAACGTCCATCCTGTTCGGATTGACCCGCATCCTGATCGGGCTCGCCGGCGGACTCGTGTGGCTGGCCGCGCGTTCCGACCGCTTCGCCATCGCGATCGACGCCGCGCCAGACGGCGAGACCGACGTCAAAACCACATCCTGACGCCCGCGACAGCGGACAGCGCGCCGGTGTCTTCGCCGTTCGCGCGCGCCAAATCCGCCGTGTCGCCGATCGAACGCTCCCAAGACACGCCGATATAGGGGGCGAACTGGCGACGGTATTCATAGCGCAGGCGAAGGCCCAGCTCTGCGGTGGACAGGCCTGATCCGACGCCAAGATCTTCAACATCCTGAATTGCAAAATTCAGTTCGGTTCGCGGTTGAAGGATCAGCCGCTGCGTGATCAGCAGGTCGTACTCCGCTTCAAAACGTGCGGACACGTCGCCTTCGCCGCTGACGAAGATCGCGGCATCGATCTCGAACCAATAGGGCGCAAGGCCCTGCACGCCGAGAACGCCGAAGGTGCGGTCAGCGCCGCTGACGAAATCATGCCGCACGCCCGCCTGCAGGTCGAAGAAGCGCGACACCGGCCGCGACCACAGGGCCTGGAGTTCCGCCTCTTCGAAATCGCCAGCGTCGAAATCATGCTCGACCTCGGATTTCACCCAAAGCTTGTTGCGATCTGTTCCCCACCAGCCCTGTCCGTCAAAGAGGAGGTGGGGCGAACCTTCATGCGTCTGATATTCAAGACGTTCGGCGAGCAGGAACCAGTTGGCGGTGGCGCCATGTTCTTTTCGCAGCGCCGCGCGCGCCGCCGCCATGGCGTCGCGGTCGAAATAGGCGTCAGCCTGCGCGCCAGGCTCTTGCGCAGCGGCAGGGAAAACGAGCGCGACGCTCGCCAGAAAGATCCCGGCGGCGCGCATCAGCGATGGCCTTCATGCTCGACGGGCGCTGGCTCCGGCGTTGATACGGGCGCGGCGTCGCTCATGGCGCCAGGCGTACGCGGGATGACGGAGACGACCTGCATCATGCCGGCATGCATGTGAAACAGCAGATGGCAATGAAACGCCCAGTCGCCGACCGCGTCGGCCGTCACGTCGAAGGAGAGCTTTTCGCCGGGCTTCACGTTCACCGTATGCTTGCGCGGCTTCATGGCGCCTTCTTCGACGACGAGGTCGAAGAACATGCCGTGCAGGTGAATGGGATGCGTCATCATCGTGTCGTTGACGAGCGTGACGCGCACGCGTTCGCCCTCATGGAAGAGGATCGGCTTATCGACATGGGAAAACTTCACCCCATCGAACGACCACATGTACCGTTCCATATTGCCGGTGAGGTGGATCTCGATTTCCCGTTCCGGCGCGCGCGTATCGGGATTGGGCGTAAGACTGCGCAGGTCCGAATAGCGCAGCGCGCGGTGCGGAACCTCTTCAAGGCCGAGGCCTGGTTCGTGAAGGCGGCTTGAAGGCGTCTCGGCAATCATATCGACGGCGGCGCCCCTCTTGTGATCGTGGCGTTGCGCCGCCTTCGGACCGTGATCCATCGTCGAGTGGCCCATGCCATCGTGAGGCATCGCTCCGTGGCTCATCGCCATGTCGCGGTGGGTGAGGATCGGCCGCTCGCGCAATAGCGGCGCTGTTGCGGCAAGACCCGCCTCCGGCGCGAGCGTCGCGACGACCTGGCCCGACCGGTCAATCGCCTCGGCGACAATCGCGAAAGCGCGCGCGCGGGCAGGCGAGACAATGACCTCGTAAGTCTCAGCGACGCCGAACTGGAGCTCATCTGTTTCAACCGGCTGCACATTTTGGCCGTCCGCGGCGACCACCGTCATCGGCAGTCCCGGAATGCGGATGTTGAAAATCGTCATCGCCGAGGCGTTGATGATCCGGAGGCGCACGCGCTCGCCGGTCTCGAACAGCGCCGTCCAATTGTCCGTCGTCGCATGGCCGTTGACGAGATAGGTGTAAGCAGCCCCCGTGACGTCGGCGATGTCGGTCGCCGACATGCGCATCTGACCCCACATGCTGCGATCGGCGACAGCGGCGGCAAAACCGCGGCGGGCGTCGCGCACGAAATCAACGGCGGTGCGCTGCTGGAAATTATAGACTTCGCTGTTCTTCTTGAGGCGTGAGAACACCTTATGCGCGTGTTCGAACGACCAGTCCGAAAGAACGAGAACGTAGTCGCGCTCGGCCTCAATCGGATCGGAGCCAATGGGATCGATGATGAGAGGCCCGCAATGGCCCATCTGTTCCTGGAGGCCCGAGTGGGAGTGATACCAGTAGGTGCCGCTCTGCCGGACCGGAAAGCGATATTCAAAAGTCTCGCCCGGCTTGATGCCGGGAAAGGAGACCCCGGGAACGCCGTCCATCGTGAAAGGAACCAGCAGGCCATGCCAGTGGATCGACGTATCCTCCTCCAGCATATTCCGTACCCGGAGCGTTACGACATCGCCCTCGCGGAACCGGAGAAGGGGGGCCGGCAGCGTGCCGTTAACGGTGATTGCATGACCTGAACGCCCGCCGATCGAGACGGCGGCGTGGCCGACGGTCAAGTCGAATTCGCGCGCGACGAGTTCAAAGACGCCGCGATTGCCGGATGGGCCGCTCTTCGCCCAAGCGGGCAGCATGCCGGCGCCGAGCGCCAATCCTGCGCCCCCGTTTAGAACCCTGCGGCGAGAAATCATGCGCGGCGACTTCTATAATGGCGTCAATGATGACCGCTGTGGTCTTTGGCCTTGGCTTTGCCGCCATGTTCCTGATGCGCGTCGTGTCCGGCGCCGCATTCCTTGCCTTGCGCCTCGGCGGCTTTCATTGCCGTCTTATGCATCGAGGCCATACAGGCTTCCTGCATCGCCGCTTCCGCATCTGAGGCGCACATGGCGACGATGACACCAAGTTTGCCTTTCTTCTCTGACCCCATCAGGAATCGTACCTTATCGCCAGCCGCAAAGGCGGCGAGATCGACGGACTTTGCTACTGCGATCTCGGTCGAGGCCTTGCCCCAGCTGAGCGCCTCGATCGCTTCATGGGAAATCGTAACCCGCGACTTGGCGACGTCGAGAGCGACGAGGGCGCCTTCGCCCGCAGGCAGGCCGCAATGATCCGTATGCTGCATATTGGCGGCGGTTTCCTCTTCGCCATGTCCGTGGTCGGCGAGGGCGGGCGCGGCGATCAGGAAAGCGGCGGCGACTAAAGCGAGGCGCATGGAGAACCCTGTCTTGGCGAAAGGCAGGCAGCCCGATTGACCGCTTTGGCTGAATGCCGTAAATATACCCCATAAGGGTATAAGTCAAATGCATGATAACCGCAAAAAACCGGTGGTGACGCGCCTGCGCCGCATTGAGGGCCAAGTGCGCGGCGTCGCCGCCATGATCGAAGACGGCCGCTATTGCATCGATATCCTGACACAGGTGCAGGCGATCAAGGCCGCTCTCAAAAAGGTCGAGGATGAACTCCTCAAGAACCACGCCGCCCACTGCGTCGAGGAAGCGATCAGCGAGGGCGACGTCGTCGCGCAGCGCGAAAAGTTCAACGAACTGGTGGAGCTGTTCGGGCGGTACCGGGCTTGAGAAACTGGCGGAGAGGAAGGGATTCGAACCCTCGATACCGTTTAACGGGTATACGCCCTTAGCAGGGGCGCGCCTTCGACCAACTCGGCCACCTCTCCAACGGGCGGGACCATGTCCGCATCGCCCTCATTTCGCAAGGCTTCGAGGGCTCTTGCGGGGAAAGTTTTCGCCCTAACGCTGAAGGGCGTCGGGCGCGGGCGCCGCCGGCGGGCAGGGCTCGCCGCCGCCTTGCAGTTCCGCCAGCGCGCCCGCGTTGAGATCGTCGGCCGAGGCTTCTTCCTTGGAAGTCTCGGCGATGAAATCGGTGTACCCGACGCAAGGCTCGTTCGTCGGCTGATCGGCGGGCGGAGTAAGTCCTTCCGCGGCATAGGCGCTCTCGGCGTCAGCCAAGGCTGTTTCGCTGTCAACCGGCGCCATGACGAGCGGCGCCTCGGCCAAAGGCGCACTGTCCGTCGGCGCGCCGTCGACAGGCGTATCCATTATGGGGCCATCTGGCGCCGGCGCCGCGTTTTCCGGTTCCAGCGTTTCTTTCGGCGCCGCCTGTCGCATGACGCGGCGCTCCGCGAGGGTTTTTCCCTCTTCATGTTCACCTTCGGGCGGCGGCGTTTTCTTCTGGCGGAAACTTTGCCGGCGTCCCCGCGTTTCGGTTTTCTTCGGCGCCTCCGCATTCTCCGCGGCGCGCACGTTCAACGGCTGCGGATCAAGACTTGGATGTGGAACGTTTTCGGCGACCGCGGCCAGCGGCACGAGCAGGTTTTCTGCAAGCTTAGCGATGCGGGGCTGCAGGTCGGGAATGAGGCCGGGCGCCGACAGCGCGGGAATCGCCCCGATGCGCCCGCGCGCCGCGCCGCGCTCAATATCCATGGCGAGCGCGCCGGCGATCGGCGCCTTAACGAGGCGGCTTCTGTAAATCTGGCTGTTTTCAAGCACGCGCTGAACATAGTTGCGGGTTTCTTCAAACGGGATTTGTTCGATCCAGTCGAGCGGATCGATCGCCGCCCCGCGCGGATCGCCGTAAGCCTCGATCCACTGCGTCACGCGGTGCGGCCCGGCGTTATAGGCGGCGAAAGTCATGATGTAGGACCCGGCGTAGCGGTCGAGCAGGTGCGAAAGGTGCGCCGAGCCGAGCGTCATGTTGTAATGCGGGTCTGAAAGCAGCGCGTCGCGCCGGTAGGGCAGGCCCTCTTTTTTCGCCGTGATTTGCGCCGTCGAGGGGATCAGCTGCATCAGGCCGCGCGCGCCCGCGCGCGAATATGCGCGCGGGTTGAATTCGCTTTCCTGCCGCGAAAGACCGAGAATGATTTCGGCTGGAACGTAGTTCGCGGCCTGTTTCGGCACGGTGATGGTCGGGTAGGCGATGTCCGGCGAAAAGGCCCCCGCGCGCGTCGCAACCTTTCCGGCGCGTACCGCGACATGCGGCGCGCCGGCAAGCATCGCAAGATCGAAGAGCTCGCGAAACTCGCCCGGCGTCTCCAGCCGGTCGTCGATATGGTAGGAAAAAATCAGGAAGGCGCGGTCGTCCTTCAGATCCATCAGCATACGGAGCGCAGCGACAGCGGGCCGCGAGCCGAATTTGGCCCTGTCTTCTGGCGTCGCCGGGGGCCCCGGCTCGAATGAGACAGCGAGCGGATCGCCCCCGATCTTCTCCGCCGCGAGCTGGCCGTAAAACGTATAGATATGGCTGGCGGCCTTGGCGTAGCGTTCGCGTGCGGCGGCCTCGTCGCCTTTGGCCTCGGCCGCGCGGCCGAGCCAGTACCAGCCGCGCGAAATCGAAATCGGCGCCGAGACATTGCCGGCAAGCGCCGCGAAATGCTTTTCCGCCCGCTCCGCGTCTTTCAGAAACCGCAGCGCAATCCACCCGGAATTGAACTCGGCCTCGGCGAACTCGCCAGATCCCGGTTCGAGGCCGTGATGGGACGCCATCGCATAAGCGTCGGCGTAAAGGCGGTTTTTGAGCGCCCATCGCATTAGAAGTTGCTGCTCTTCCCACCAGCGCGCCGGGTTGCGCCGAACAATGGGATCAGCCGGCGCGTTGCGGGCGATAGCGATGGCGCGCGGCTCTTCCTGGCGGCGGCGGAAATAGCGGATGGCGGCGAGCGTCACGCCGGCGTCGGCGCGGTCCTCAGCATCGAGCGCGTTATAGGCGTCTCCCGCTTTTGCCGCGCCGAGCAGGAGATCGGCGCGCACGGTTGCGCGTTTCCGCTCCGAGCCGACGAGATAGGGAATTGACCGCTTCGCCGTCGCCGCTTCGCGCGCGAAGAGCAGCCGGTCGACGCGCGCGAGATGATCTTCCTGGTTGAGGCGTCCGCCGTAATTGGCGATCAGGCGCTGTTCATCGGCGAGCGTGAAATTGTGTTTTCGCCACGCGTCTTTCACATGAAGGATTGCGGCGTCGGTTTCGCCAATCGCGAATTGCGCGCGCGCAAGCTGCAGCTTACCTTCGCCGGTGATCGGATCGCGAGTCTTGAAAAACGCGAGCACGTCGCCGGCCGGCAAGGTTGACGTCATCCGCTTCTCGACGTGGCTCTGGATTTTCGCGGTCGAGGGCCATTCGGGGTGAGCGTCGAGGAATGCGTCAGCTTCGTCGACCCGGATCAGCGGATCTTCGGCCTCGAAATAATACCATTCGCCAAGAGCGCGCGCGTTGATGTCGCTAATCTGTCGGGCGGCCGCCTTCGCGCTGGCGTAGTCGCGCTTGCCTACGGACTTCCTGACGGCCTCAAGGAGGGCGAGGTCGTTCTTGGAGACATAAGCAGGAGCCGGCGTCGAGTCCGCGGGTGCGGCGGCGCCTGCGTCGGCGCCGGCCGCTGTCGCCAAAAAGACGAGCGACAGCCCAGCACGCGTCAAAATTCTGGAAATCCGGTCAGGCAAAACCAACCCCTCCACGAGAAACCAATACCGCCCGCCCTGCAAAGATTACGCAATCCGGCGGCGATTTCACCCCTTGCCCTTACCAACACCGTAAACTTGCCCGCTTTTCCGGCAGGCTGTATCCCAACCGCCAATCAAATCCCCGGCTTAATCATGAAGTCCTTGGAAGGTTCCCTGACGGCGCTCATCACGCCCTTTTCCGGCGGCGCGGTCGATGAGGCCTGTTTTCAGCGCCTCATCGAGCGCCAGATTGCGGCCGGAACGGCGGCGATCTGCCCAGCGGGGACGACGGGCGAATCGGCGACGCTGACCCATACCGAGCACCGCCGGATCATCGACCTGGCCGTTGAAACCGCCGGCGGGCGAGTGCCTGTCGTCGCCGGGGCGGGCTCCAATGCGACGCCGGAGGCGATCGAGCTAGCGCGGCACGCCGAAAAGGCGGGGGCGGACGCAATCCTCGCCGTCACCGGCTATTACAACAAGCCGACGCAGGCGGGCCTCGTCGCGCATTTTACGGCGCTCCATGAAGCGACGCGCCTGCCGATCGTTCTCTATAATGTCCCGGGGCGCACCGTCGCCAATCTGTCTGTTGAAACGATCGGCGTCTTGTCGAAGCTTCCGCGCATCGTCGCCCTCAAGGACGCCACCGGCGATCTTGCGCGCGTCGCGCTGCAGCGGCTCGTGAGCGGGCCGGAATTCCTGCAGCTGTCGGGCGAGGACATGACGGCCGTCGGCTTCAATGCGATGGGCGGCAGGGGCTGCATCGGCGTCACCGCCAATGTGACGCCCGACCTTTGCGCAAGGATGCAGCGCGCAAGTCTTTCCGGCGATCTCGAAACGGCCCGCAGCCTTCAGGACAAGCTGGCGCCGCTGCACGACGTCCTCTTCGCTGAAACCTCGCCCGCGCCCGTCAAATACGCGATGTCGCTGATGGGATTGTGCAGCGATGCGGTGCGCCTGCCGCTCGTGACGCCGTCGGAGCCGGTAAAAGCGCGCGTCCGGAGCGTGCTAAAAAAGCTGGACCTGGTCGGCTGATGGCGCCGAAAAAGGAAGCCGCCAACAAGATCGTCGCCGAAAACCGCCGCGCGCGTTTCGATTACTATATCGAGGACACGTTCGAGGCCGGCATCATGCTGACCGGCACGGAAGTCAAAGCGCTGCGAGAAGGGCGCGCGACCATCAAGGAAGCCTATGCCGCGCCGGAAAAAGACGGCATCTGGCTGATCAACGCGAATATCCCTGAATATACGGCGGGCAACCGCGAGAACCACGAGCCCAAGCGCCCCCGCAAACTTCTGCTCCACGCCAAACAGATTGCGCGCCTCGCCCAAGCGGTCGAACGCAAGGGCTACACGATCGCGCCCTTGAAAATTTACTTCAACGACCGCGGCATCGCCAAACTCGAAATCGGATTGGCGATCGGCAAGAAGGCGCCGGACAAGCGAAACACCGAGAAGGAACGCGACTGGGCGCGACAGAAGGGAAGGCTGCTGCGGGACCGGGGGTAAAATGCGTCTTCCGCTCCACCCGCGAAGCGGGGGAGCTGGCGCGCAGCGCCTGAGGGGGACACACGTACCGCGAACGCCGGCGCTTGTTGATGCAGAGCCCCCCTCAGTCTCGCTGCGCTCGACAGCTCCCCCGCTTCGCGGGTGGAGCGGGAAGGGGCGCCGCCTAAGCAAAGCCCTCGCGCGTCAGCCAGAACACTTCCCCGTCGCCTTCCTCGCTCGATGGCCACAGGAAATCGAGATCGGCGTATTCCTCTTCAAGAATTTCACGGCCGGTACCGAATTCGCACAGGATGCCGCCACCCGCGTTGAGACGCTTCGGCGTCTCCGCGAGGATACGCCGTACAAGATCAAGGCCGTCGACGCCGCCGGCTAACGCGATTGCAGGCTCGGCGCGAAATTCCGGCGGCAGCGCGGCCATCGCGGCTTCATCGACATAAGGCGGATTGGTAATGACCAAGTCGAATTTGCGCGCTCCAAGCGGTTCGAAGAGATCGCCCTTGTGCAGGGTGATGCGATCTTCGAGCCCGTAATCGGCGATGTTTCGCGCAGCGACCTCGAGCGCGCCCGCGGAAATGTCCGCCGCGTGAACCTCCGCGTCCGGGTAGGCGAGGGCGGCGAGGATCGCGAGACACCCTGAACCTGTGCAGAGATCGAGGATTGTCCTCACGTCGCTCGGCGCGGGCAGGAACGCGGGCTCGCCTGATAGAATTTCACCGATATAGGAACGCGGCACGATCACGCGTTCATCGACGTAGAATGGCAAGCCTTGAATGTAGGCCTTGTTAAGGAGGTAGGCGGCCGGTTTGCGTGTTGTCACGCGCGCCAAGATCAGCGCGGCGACGCGCTCCCTCTCCGCCGCGACGAGACGCGCGTCGAGCCACGGATTGATATCGTCGATCGGCAGCGACAACGCCTCAAGGACGATGAAAGCCGCCTCGTCGAGCGCTGACCCGGCGCCATGTCCGAAGGTGAGTCCTGCACGCGAAAATTCGGTGACGGCGTAACGCAGGAAATCCCGAACGGTCGAAAGCTCAGCGGTCATCGGCGCTTCTTGGTTTTCGATTTCGCGCGCGGCTTGAAGTTCCGCGGCCCATCGCGGCGCGGGCGCGGCTTGTAGTCGGGGTCGCCCGTCGGCTCGGACACCATCTCGAAGACCAGCCCGCCGCGCAAGGGCGCGGCTTCGATGATTTTGACCTTAACGCTTTCGCCGAGCCGGAAATAGGCGCCGGTCCTCACGCCGACGAGCGCGTGGCGCTGTTCGACGAAATCGAAACGGTCGTCGCCGAGATTGCGCGCCGGCACGAAGCCGTCGGCGCCGGTCTCGTCGAGCATCACAAAAAGGCCGAAGCGGGTGACGCCGCGAATGCGCCCCGAAAACTCCTCGCCGACATGCTTTTCGAGATAAGCCGCGAGATAGCGGTCAGCGGCCTCGCGCTCGATGGCGACGGCGCGGCGTTCAAAGTCCGAGATCAGTCCCGCGACGCGCGACAGCTTCGCGGCGTCTTCCGCGGTCTGGCCGCCTTCGCCGAGAGCGCAGGCCGACACTAGCGCGCGGTGGATGGTGAGATCGGCATAGCGCCGGATCGGGGAGGTGAAATGCGAATAGCGCGGCAGCGCAAGGCCGAAATGGCCGAGATTGTCGGTCGAATAGACCGCCTGTCGCTGTGAGCGCAGGACGACATCCGAAATCATTTCCTGCTGGCCGCGCTCGGCCGCGAGTTTCAGGAGCTGGTTGAACTGCGCCGGTCGAACGGCGCCCTTCGCGAGCGAATAGCCAAGATCGTCGAGATAATCGCGCACGCTGTTGAGCTTTTCGGGGTCCGGCGTGTCGTGCACGCGGTAGATTTGCGGCGTCCGCTTCTGCTCCAGCGTTTCGGCCGCCGCGACATTGGCGAGGATCATGAATTCCTCGATCAGCCGGTGCGCGTCGAGGCGCTCCGGCATGATAACCCGGTCGAGGGTGCCATCGGCA
>CAZHUI010000014.1:0-45933 GCA_964535605.1 uncultured Caulobacterales bacterium | reverse complement strand
CGATAGACGTTGTTGATCGTATGATCGCCCGAAAGCCAGCGCTTCAGCGATGCGTGCGCATTGGCGCGCCAGGCGCCGGCGTCCTTAACGGCCTTGTCGTCGTCGAGAACGAATTCGACGATCATGCCGTTCGGGTCCTTGATATAGACCGAGCGGCAATAGCCGTGTTCGAGCACATAGGTGTCGGGCTCTTTGTAGCCGGCGGTCGCAATGCGCCTTTCAAGCGTCTCCTGCGTGTCGCGGTCGACATGCAGCGCGACATGGTGAAAGGGCGAGTCCGGCATTTTCGGACCGAACTCCGCCTGATCGTCCGGATGCGCGAACTGGAAGAAGGCGAGCGCGCTCCCGTCCGGCATGCCGAAGAAGCAGTGGATATAGGTGCGCTCCTTGCCGAAGAGCTCGTCCTTCTCGCAAAAGGTCGACACCAGCGGCAGGCCGACGATCTCCTCGTAAAATTTCCGCGTCGCTTCCATGTCGCGCGTCACATAGGCGGTGTGATGCAGTCTGTTCGGGGCGCCCATCGTCATCTCCTCAAGTCTTGCGCGCCGGCGGCGTCGGCCGCCGGTCGGCTGCACATCATCACTGCGAAAGCCGCGCGGCAATGCGCGCGACATGCGCGCCCTGGAAATGCGCGCCTTCAAGCTCGTTCGCGCTCGGCATCCGCGATCCGTCGGGTCCTGTTATGGTCGACGCGCCGTAGGGCGTTCCGCCGCTGACCTCCGTCATGATCGTCGCGCCGGCCCATGAATAGGGAAGCCCGACGATGATCATACCGTGATGGAGCAGCGTCGTGTGAAACGACGTGATCGTCGTTTCCTGGCCGCCATGCTGGCTGGCGGTCGAGGTGAAGACGCTCCCCACCTTGCCGACGAGCGCTCGCGACATCCAGAGGCCGCCGGTCTGATCGAGAAAATTACGCATCTGCGACGCCATGTTTCCAAAGCGCGTCGGCGTGCCGAAGATGATCGCGTCATAGTTGGCGAGTTCGCCGGGCTCGGCGATCGGCGCGTCCTGATCGACCTTCATGCCGGAGGCCTTCGCGACTTCCGGCGGAACAAGTTCGGGGACGCGTTTGCGCACGCAGGTGACGCCCGAAACGGAAGCCGCGCCATCCGCGACCGCTTTTGCAAGCGTTTCGACATGGCCGTAGCTCGAATAGTAAAGGACCAGTACTTTCGTCACGCGCCGCTCCGATCGAATGGACAGGAAACGGAAGGCGGCGCGACGGCCGCCTTCCTCACGTCATCAGAACTGAACCGAGAGATCGACGCCCCAGCGCATCGGCTGCGCCTTGAACAGGAAGCCGCCCGGCGAATATTCGGTGTTGTACTCTTCATCGAACAGGTTCCGCGACCAGAAGGTCAAGGACCATTTGTCGTTGGTGATTCCCGCCCGCAAATTGACGAGATCGACCGGATCGCGCGCGACCGGCGAGGCGTCCAGCACGAGCGACGGCGCGCTGAACGGGATCGTAAAGAACGTGTCGCCAAGGCGGTTGTAGTCGACCCGAACGAGCGCGTCGAAACCATTGAAGACGGGCTTGCGATATTCAAGGCCGAGATTGAGCGTGTATTCCGACACGAGCGGCGCGCGCGCGCCGATCGCGGCGGGATCGGGAAACTCCGTGATCTCGCTGTCGGTGTAGCCGAAGCCGGCGTTGAACTTGAGCGCGTCGGTGATCTCGGCGTTCAGTTCGACATCGAAGCCGATGAGTTTCGCCTCATCGATATTGCCGAGGTTCTGCGTCGAGTTCGCCGCGATGAAGACGAAGTAATAGCCGCCCTTCGAGGTCGTGTGATAGCCGCTCGCATTGAGATTGACGCGGCCGTCAAGGAAGGTCGACTTGAAGCCGACCTCGAACGTGTCGGCCGTCTCCTGATCGAAGAGGTCGCCGACGCCGAAGAAGCCAAGGCCTGCCGCCGTCGTGCCGACGCCGGTCTGGTTGAAGCCGCCGCTGCGGAATCCGCGGCCATAGCTGCCGAATATGTTGAGATTGTCGTTCACCGTATAGCGAAGGATGGCCTGCGGCTGCCAGTCGTCCCAGGTCTCTTCGCGAACATCGCCGGTCAGCGCGGGAATGGCCTCGCGCAAGGTGACCGGATTGGCGTCGAGGAATTCCTGCGGCGTCAGCGTCGTGTTTTCGCGGGTGTCGCGGTCGTAGCGGAGGTTCAGCGACAGTTCGAGCGCGTCCGTGATGTCATAGGACGTGTTGAGATAGGCCGCCCAGGCGAACTGGTCCTGCTGGTCGGCGAGGAAGCTGATCTGCGACAGGGGATCGAAGGAGACCGTGCCGAATTGCGGGTTGGGCGTCCGGAAAATCGCGAGAGCGCCGTCGTCAGCGGCGTCAAACAAATTGCCGGTCGAGATGAACCGGTCCGTCACATAGATCTGGCCGCCGCCGATCCAGCGGAACCGTTTGTCGGAAGGCGAGGTAAAGCGCAGTTCCTGCGTGAAAGTCTGGACGTCGAGGAACTGGCTTTGGCTGAAATTGAAACCGATGCGGTTGGTCGGGAAAGGACCGAACGGATCGAACGGATAGCCGTCGCCGGTGAGAAGCTCCGAGAGATCGTTATAGCCGGTGATCGACGTCAGTTCGCCATGTCCCGTATCGTAATTGAGCTTCAGCGCGACATCGTAAATGTCGCGCTCGTTGACGCCGGAATTGTTGAGGTTGATGTCGCGGCCCGTGAAGTTCGGGTTGTTGAAATTCGGGTCGGCGAAGTCAGGAATGACATAGTAAAGCGCGCGGGTGTCGAGAAGGTTCGCCGAGAAGCGAAGATCCGCCGAGAAATTGTCGGTCGGTTCATAAAGCAGCGAAACGCGCGCATTGAGATCCTGGACCGGATCGACATTTTCTTCCGCCGTCGCGTCCGCGGTGTTGACGTTCGTCAGATGGCCTTCTGAATCGAACCAGGAAACCGCGCCGCGGAAGGAGAGGCTGTCGGACAGCGGCACAGAGACGGCGCCCTGCAGCTTGTAGCCCGGACCGGATTCATAGCCTGCGGTCACGCGGCCTTCGACCACGTCGCCCGGCTTCTTCGTCGTGATCACAATCGCGCCGCCGATGGCGTTGCGTCCGTAGAGCGCGCCTTGCGGGCCTTTCAGGACTTCAATCTGCTCGATGTCGATCAGCGACTGGTTGAACTGCGCCGGCTGCTGCATCGGAACGCCGTCGACGACGATCGCCGCTGAGGGTTCGCTGTTGCGCGCCTGCGAGATGCCGCGAATGACGAGGAAGCTCGTGCCGGCGTTCTGCGTCTCAATGAAGGTGACGTTTGGAACCTGCTGGATGAAATCCTGCGGCCGCTCGATGCCGCGCGCGCGAATCGCCGAGGCGTTCAGAACCGTGACCTGCGCCGGAACGTCCTGCACGGATTCATCGCGCCGGCGGGCCGTCACGACGATCTCGTCGTCGGTCGATGCGGCCGCTTCGACCTGCGCCGTCGCCGTTTGCGGCAACGCCACGGCGAGAAACGCGGTCGTGCCGAGGAGAATTGTATTCAGTGATCGCCGAATGCCCATCGAAAGCCCCTCCCTGTCGGAGCGGAGATTACGGTCCCGCCCCTTGGTTTTTTGGACGCACTGCGCCCTCATGACGTTCCTAAAAACTTCGCTCTGCGAAGTCAAGTTCGTATATCGAAGAAAGGTGCAAAAGGGCCGCAGGCGCGCGCGTCGGCGCGGGCGCGAGGGGTCAGGACGGCGACAGGGAGTAGGAAATATAAGGAAACTGCGTCAGCGCCGCTTCGATCTTTTTCGCTGCAACGCGAAGGAGCGGCACGCGCGTCTCGACAAGTTCCTCCAGCGAAATTCGCGTCGTCGAGGTGGAACAGTTGATCGCGCTGGCGATCTTGCGCTCCTGATTGAAGACCGGCACGGACACCGAAACGATGCCATAGTCGAGTTCGTCGATCGCGGCGTCAAAACCTTCCTTGCGAACCTTTGCGAGCCGCTTCTGCAAGGCGCTGCGGGACGTGACCGTATTTTCCGTGAACTGCTGCAGGTTCGCCGATTCAATATAGCGGTCGACCGTCTCTTTCGGCTGAAAGGCCATCAGCACTTTTCCGAGCGACGTCGCATGGACCGGGAACCGTGTCCCGACATTGGCGCTGAGGCGAATGTGCCGCTGCGTCGAGACATGGGCGACGTAAAGAACGTCCTGCCCGGACAGCACTGCCATCGACGAGCTGTCGCCGGTCTGGTCCCGCAGCCCCTGCAGGTAGGGCAGCGCCACCGATTCGAAATTCATCGACGACATGTAGGCCCACCCGAAGGACAAAACCTCCGGCCGCAACAGGAACCGCCGGCCATGTTTGGCGACATAGCCAAGCGCGACCAGCGTGTTGAGGCAGCGGCGCGCCACGGCGGGGCTAAGCTTGGTCGCCGCGGCGACTTCGCTGAGCTGCATTTCGGGATGATCCTTGTCGAACGAACGCAGCACGGAAAGCCCGCGCTCCAATGTCGACAGATATTCGGGTTCTTTCACGCGAGCGCCCGGCTTCATGGCGACGCTCGCCCTCCGCTTTGCAGCTTCGGTCCTAGCAACCTGCCCGGCGCGCTGCAACATGGCGGTCGGGCTCCCTACTCTGCCGCGCGCGCGTGCGGCAGGTTCTTGAAAACCTCGGCGTTGTGCTCGCCCAGCGTCGGCGGCGGCATCACATCGAGCGCGCGTTCGCGGTCGAACGACAAGGGCGACCGGATCGTTCGGAACCGGCCCATCGACGGATGGGTCGCCTCAATGGCGAGTTGCAGATGCTTGCCCTGCGGGCTTTCGATGACATCGGCGGGACCGCGCACCATCGAATGGGGGACCTCATGGGTCAACAGGCGCTCGCACCAGTCCCCGGACCGCTTCGATTTGAAGATCGGCTCCAGGAACGCCAGCACCCGCTCATAATTCTCGATGCGCGCGCTGCGGTCTGCGAATTCCGGACGCGCCAGCATTCCCGGCTCGTCAATCGCCAGAGCGAGGTTCTCCCAGAATTTCGGCGGCGACGACATGTGGAGCGCGAGCCACCGGCTGTCGGCGCATTCGAAGACATAGGACTGTGAGACATGCGGCCGGCTGAACGGGCCCATCACCTCGCCCGCCGAAAAATAATGGGTGAAGTCATCGAGATTGAAATGGCACATCGCCTCGAACATCGACGTTTCGACAAGGCGGCCGCGTCCAGATTCCGCGCGTTCGTTCAAGGCTGCGAGAATGCCGAGCGCGGCGTAAAATCCCGTCATCGCGTCGGCGATCGCCGGCCCGACGACACGCGGATTTTTGGGATTGATAAGGAGGCGCAAGAACCCGCTGGCCGCCTGCGCGACGCTGTCAAAGGCGGGCCGTGCTTCGTCCGGCCCGTCCGGCCCGAAGCCGGAAATCGAGCAGTAAACGAGCTTCGGATTGATCGAGCGAAGCCGGTCGGCGCCGACATTCAGCCGGTCAGCCGCGCCCGGGCGGAAATTCTGAATGAAGACGTCTGCCTTGGCGACGAGCGCGTCGAGCTTCGCCAGATCGTCCGCGTCCTTCGGATTGAGCGTGACGCTGCGTTTGTTGCGGTTGTAGGTCTGGAAGTGCGGGCTGTAGAGTCCGCCCTTGAACGCGCGAAAAGGATCGCCGGCGCCCGGCTGCTCGATTTTGACGACATCGGCGCCGAGGTCCCCCAGCAGCATTCCCGCGGCAGGCCCGGTGATGAAAGTGCCCATTTCGAGCACGGTGACGTTTTTGAGCGGTTTCGCCATCCGTCCGATTCCTCTAGCGCGCCGGCCGCAACGGGCCTCGGCGAAGACGCTGGCGGCGCGCTGTTCCCGCGCGCCCGATCGTCGCCTTGACAAAACTATAGAAAATTCGAATACCGAAAACAAGTTCGCAATGCGAATTTACTGAAGGACAGTTCGTGACGGGCAGTTTCTGACGGGCAGGCCGCGGTCCCGATCCGATCGCGGCGAACACAGCCGGAGCCGGCGATGCGAATAGGCAAACAAGAAGATAACCATAGCGCGATCTGCGCCTCGGATGCGGACCGGATCATCGTCCGGGGTCATGACCTCTGCGGCGAGATTATCGGCAAGACAGACTTCACCAGCTATTTCTGGCTGCTCGTCTGCGGCGCGGCGCCGACGCCGACGCAAAAGCGGTTCGCCGACGCCGCGCTCACTGCCATCGCCGAGCACGGTCTCGTGCCAAGCGTCGTCGCCGCGCGCATGACCTATGCGGCGGCGCCCGAAGCCTTTCACGGCGCCGTCGCTGCGGGCCTCCTCGGCTGCGGGTCCGTCGTTCTTGGAAGCGCGGAAGTCGCCGGTAAATTCCTGGCGGGGATCGTCGACGCCGCCGCGTCCGCCGCTCTGCCGGTGTCAGATTGCGCGGCCGACGCGGTCAGGAATTTGCGCGCGCTGAAAAAGCCCATTCCCGGTTTCGGCCATCCGCAGCATTCCGGCGGCGATCCGCGGGCGAACCTTCTTTTGAAAATGGCGGATGACGAGGGCGTTTCGGCGCGTCACGTCGAAGCGTTGCGCGCGGTCGAAAAGGCGTTGCCGGACGTCGCCGGCCGGTCCTTGCCAATCAACGTCAACGGCGCAATTCCGGCGGTGATGCTCGACGTCGGTTTCCCCGCGCCGGCGCTGAAGGGCATATCGTTGCTCGCCCGAACCGCGAGCCTTATCGCTCACTTGCAGGAAGAAACGACGCGGCCGATCGGATTTATCCTGTCAGGCAAGGCCGCCGCCGCGATCGACTATGACGGTCCGACGCCCGATTAGACGGGCGCAGATGGAGGAGATCAATCGATGAAACTGTTTCCGACCTCTCTTGTCGGCTCCCTCCCCCAGCCGGACTGGCTGATCGACCGGAAAAATCTCGCCGGGCGTTTCCCTCCGCGCGTGCGCGTCAATGAATTGTGGCGCGTCGCGCCTGAGTGGCTCGATCAGGCGCAGGACGACGCGACCCTCCTTGCAATCCGCGATCAGGAACGCGCAGGGCTCGACATCATCACCGACGGGGAAATGCGGCGCGAGAGCTATTCGAACCGCTTCGCGACGGCGCTCGACGGCGTCGATCTCGACAATCACGGCGTTGCGCTCGATCGCAGCGGCCATCCGAACCCGGTGCCGCGCGTCACCGGCAAGATCCGCCGCCGCCACGCAGTGCAGGTGCGCGACATTGAATTCCTGCGCGCGAATACGGACCGCAAGATCAAGATCACCGTGCCCGGCCCGTTCACCATGTCCCAGCAGGCGCAGAACGATTTCTATAAGTCGGAAGCCGACATGGCGCTCGACTACGCCGCCGCGGTGAACGCCGAGATCAAGGATCTGTTCGCGGCCGGCGCCGACTATGTGCAGGTCGACGAGCCCTATATGCAGGCGCGCCCGGAAAAAGCGCGCGCCTACGGCACAGCGGCGCTGGAAGCTGCGCTTGACGGCGTCACGGGCGAGACCGCCGTCCACATCTGTTTCGGATACGCCGCCATCATTCACGAGCGGCCCGCGGGTTATTCCTATCTCCCGGAACTCTCCCAGTGCTGCGTCAAGCAGGTGTCGATCGAAACCGCGCAATCCCGTCTCGACACGTCCATCCTTGAAACGCTGCGCGGGAAAACGGTCATCCTAGGCGTCATCGACCTTTCGACGCACGAAATTGAAACAGCCGAGACGGTCGCGCAGCGGATCGAACGCGCCCTTCCCCATGTCGCAGCCGAAAACATCATCGTCGCACCCGATTGCGGGATGAAATATCTGCCGCGCGAGGTCGCGTTCGGAAAAATGAAGGCGATGGCCGACGGCGCCGCGATCGCGCGAGCGCGCCACAGCTGACCGCGAGAGCGCTATCAGCGGCGCGCCCGCGCTTTCTCAATTTCAGCCTCAAGCAACGGGACAAGCGCCTTCGTGTATCGCGCCTTGTCGGCCGGCGCGAGATGCGACCATTCCGGAAGATCATAACCCTGCAACGCTTCGTAATCCTGCCAGGCGACGCCGGCGCTATCGGTCTCTGTAACCAGCCGGTCCCAGAAGCGGGCGCGCGGAAAGCCGTTGTCTTCAGCAACCGCGTAGGGTCCTGAATAAGGAAATCGCGCAAACGCCACGTCCCCGCCGCGCGCGCGGATCTTGTCCACGATCGTCTTCACTTCGGCGATCACAGCATCGACCGCCGCATCCGGCATTCCAGCGGGCCTGCCGTCCGGACCCGGCGGCGGCGTATTGCGCCTGATCATTTCCGTCCAGATGAATTTCACCTCGTCGCGATAGCGTTCGTCCGTCATGATGCGCGACCACATCTGTGCGTTCCGGTCGGGCCCCATCGACGGAATTTTTCTCGGGTCCCAACGCGCCGGCATCCCCGCCCGCAACGGCAGCTGCCAAATCTCGATCTGCCGCTTGGGGCGCGATTGCTCGTCGATAAAGGCGAAAACGCCTTCCAGGCGCTTCATCAGGAATTGATCGGACTTCTGCGCCGGCGATTCATTCTTCGCATAATTCAGAACCTCGGCGCGGCGCCCTCCTTCCGATCCGAAAAAAAGCGGCGCCGTGACGCCGACGACGACGAGGCCGCGGAAGCTCTCGTCTTTCGCGAGATCGCCAAAAAAGAGGCGCGGACTTGTTCCCTCGAGCGCAAGTTGAACCGGGCGTTTCCCGGTCAGCGTCTCCCAGGCGTCGAGGTCTGTGTCGAAAAAGATCCGCGATGAGCCGATCAACACAGTCGAATCCGGCGTTACGGTTCGCCGCGCCTCTGCCCATAGCGCTTGCGTATTGTTGTAGTCGCCGGGCTCCAGCCCTTTCGCGCGCCAGAAAAACTCGTAGCCCGCCGTGAGGGCCGCCGTCGCACTCAGGGCCGCGAAGACGATCGCGCGCCATGGCCGCGCCGGCGTCTCGCGATCGACATGCTCGGCATCGAAGAAAGCGAGTTTGGCCATCGCCGCCTCCTAAAACTGGAAATAGATGAAGGCGCTGTCCGAGCCCTGCGTGATGACGAGCATGAACAGCATGAAGGTGAGAGCGGCGCCGATGACCCATGGCGGCGTTTTGGCGACGACCGCCTCCATCGACGTGTCGCGCATGCGCCAGTGCGTGAAAACCATCCCCGCGACGACGATCGCCGCCGGAATGATTTCGTTGAGATAAAGAACCTTTTTCGGATCGGGCGCCGCGGCGACCATGGAGCCAAGGAAGGTCAACGCCGCGCCGAACCCTTCCGCCCGGAAGAAGACCCAAGTGATATTGACGAGAAGATAGGTGACGAGCGCCATCGCGATCTTGAACCACAGCGCCTTGAACCAGTCCCGATCGGGAAGGACTTCACGCAGGAAACGCTCGGCGGCGAGGTAGAGGCCATGAAGGCCGCCCCAGACGACAAAGGTCCAGCTCGCGCCGTGCCATAGGCCGCCGAGGAGCATGGTGATCATCAGATTGATATACGTCCGCACACGGCCCTTCTGGTTGCCGCCAAGCGGGATGTAGAGATAGTCCCTGAGCCAGGTCGACAGCGAGATGTGCCAGCGCCGCCAGAAATCGGAAAAGCCGATGGCGGCATAGGGAAAGTTGAAATTGTTCGGCAGCTTGAAACCGAGACAGAGCGCCGTCCCGATCGCCGTTGTCGAATAGCCGGAAAAGTCGAAGAAGATCTGTCCCGAGAAGGCGAGAACCCCGGTCCATGCGTCAAGCGGATGGATCGCGCCCTTGGCGCCGAAGGCGCCGTCCGCGGCGGGCGCGAGGAAGGAATCCGCCAGAACCACCTTTTCAAAAAGGCCGATGACGATGAGCGCGAGGCCCCAATAGAATTGCGCGGGCGTCGCCTGCTTCGGCTCGGCGAATTGCGGCACCAGCTGCGACGGCCGCACGATCGGCCCCGCGACGAGCTGCGGGAAGAACGTCACGAACAGCGAAAAATCGAGCAGCGATTTCGCCGGCGCCGCCCGGCGCAAAAAAACGTCGAGCGAATAGGCCATCGTCTGGAAGGTGTAGAATGAAATTCCGACGGGGAGGATGATGTTCCATTCCGGCGCGGCGTAATCGACGCCGATTGACTTCATCAATGCCGTGAAATTGGCGAGCAGGAACTCGCCATATTTGAAATAGCCGAGAATGCCGAGATTGGTCGCCAGCGACAGCAGCAGGAAGCCGCGCCGCGCGCCTTCGGATTTCGCGCCATGTATCCATTGCGCCGCCTTCCAGTCGACCGCCGTTGAAATGAGTAGCAGGAGAACGAAGGGCGGGCTCCACGCGCCGTAGAAAATGTAGCTGGCGATCAGGAGATTGAATTTCTTTACCCGCCAGGAAAGCGGCGCGTGATGCAACGCGACGACGACCGCGAAGAAGATGATGAAGGTCAGCGAATTGAACAGCATGGCGCCCGTCGCTTGCACGAAGCCGCCCGCGCGCGCGGCGCAGCCTTACGAGAACTGAATTGTGAAGCCGCCCAATACGCCGGACGGCGCAGCGCGCCCCCGCGCCTTACCTGTCTCTTGCGAAGTCTCCCGCCGCGGAAACTGCGCCGGGTCGCTGAGCGAGGCAAGGGGGTCAGTAAGAAAGTGCCGACCGACTTACAGCAGTTGCCCAGGCGAAGCGCTTACCGATGCGCGTTCACTTGATATCGTAGCGAATAATCGTTTCGAGGTCTTCGATCCGGCCGACGGCGCCGGTGGGATCGGTCGGAGGACGGTATTTCCACTTCGAAACCGCCTTTATCGCGCGTTCCGTAAAGACGCCGCCGGGCCAATCCAGCACTACTTCGATATTCTCGGTCGTCCCCTTTGTCGTGATGTCATAGCGCATGAGAGCGAAACCTTTTTGGCCCTTGAACAGTTCGGAATTTGGAAAGTAAGGCGGTATGCGCAGTTCGACGCAGGCCTCCATTTCCACGCCGCCTGATCGTTTCAGCTTGCATTCGGGTCCTGAGGGGACCCGAGTGAGCGGCGGCTCAGCTTCGGCGTTCGCCACCCGGAGTTCGTATTCCGTGAGTTTCTGGCGGCCGCGCATCAACACCGTTTGGCGGTTGGTCTCGCCGAGCTTTGCCGCCAGAATGTCCGCACTTCGCCGATAATAGCTCGCCGCAGCGGCGAGGTCGCCGTCGTACTTCGACGCTGAACCAAGAACGCGCAGCGCCGACGCATAAGACACTGTGTCCGCCGCATCCGCGCGTTCAAACATCTCCGCGGCGCGCTGCGCGTTGAGTTTTACTTCCGCGAGGCTGATGTCCTTTTCGGGCGGACGGCGAAAAATTCGCGACGACGTCTGACCGCTGCCGATCGTCCCGCGCGGACTGAGCACCAAGGGGAAAGACTCGCCGAAGATCGTCAATCCGAGATAGGCCTCGCCGACAGTGGCCGCGACCGTCGGCGATTCGCTCGTCAAGGCCTCGCCGGCGCTGATAACCGCACGATACCGGTCATGGGCGGTCTCATAATCTTCCTGTCGAAGATTGGCGTCGCCGGCGCCCAAGATGCAGGAAAGCCGATCGGCGACGGCGCTTTCGTGCGCCGCCAGCAATTCAGCGCATAGATCGAAAATCCGCGCCGCATCCTTGTCGCGGCCGGCGATCGCGAGCTGATTGGCGTAATTCGCGGCGAGAACGCCCGTCTGCTTGTTCGATCCGCCCCATTCGGACTGCGCAAGCGTGAACGCCTGTTCGGCGGCGGCGAGCGCCTTTTTCTTGTCGCCCTTTTCGTCCGCCGCGACAAACGCGCGGTAGGCTTCCTTGATGGCGCCTTCGTCCGCTGCTGCGGCGGAGGTCATAGCGATCGCTGCGATCAGTGAAAAATATTGGCGCAAGAAGCCCTCCCCACCTGCAAAGAATAGAAAATCGGGTTTCTTTTAGCGGCAATAAAGAGGCTCTACAACCTGCACCCCGGCGTTGAGGCCGACAGCGCTTTCTCCTCCTCGTCCATGTCCGCTTCGATGCCTCCGAAGAGCGGCGTCGACAAATAGCGCTCGCCGGTGTCGGGGAGCATGGCGAGAATCGTCGATCCCTTGGATGCCGACGCCGCGACTTCCATCGCGGTCGCGAAAGTCGCGCCGGAGGAGATGCCGCAGAAAATGCCTTCCTCCCGCGCGAGCGCCTTCGCCCATTTGACGCCGTCGGCGCCGGAAACTTTCATCACCCTGTCGATGACGCCTTTGTCGATCGCCTCCTCCGCGACAAGCGGGATGAAATCCGGCGTCCACCCCTGAATCGGGTGCGGCGTCCACGCCGGATGGCTGCCGTCCGCCGAGCCGTCGCCCTGACGCGCCTGAGCGTGGCCGTATGTGAACAGCGCGGCGACATCGGGCTCGGAGACAATGATTTTCGTTTCGGGCCGCTCGCGCTTAAGGACGCGCGCGACGCCCGTGAGCGTGCCGCCGGTGCCGTAGCCCGTCACCCAGTAATCGAGCCGCTCGCCCTTGAAATCGTCGATGATCTCGCGCGCGGTCGTCTTCTCATGAATGGCGGGGTTCGCCGGGTTCTCGAACTGGCGTGTCATGAACCAGCCGTTCTTCGCCGCGAGCTCCTTCGCCTTCGCGACCATGCCGGTGCCGCGGTCTTTCGCCGGGGTCAACACGACCTTGGCGCCGAGGAAGCGCATCAGCTTGCGCCGCTCAATTGAAAAGCTCTCCGCCATGGTGATGACGAGCGGATAGTTCTTCGCCGCGCACACCATGGCGAGGCCGATGCCGGTATTGCCGCTCGTCGCCTCCACGATCGTATGGCCCGGCTTCAGCGAGCCGTCGCGTTCGGCCGCCTCGATGACGCCAAGCGCGAGGCGATCCTTCACCGAGCCCAGCGGATTGAACGCTTCGACCTTGACGAAGAGATTGACGCCCGGCGGCGCGAGTTTCGTCACGCGCACGACCGGCGTGCGCCCTACCGTTTCAAGGATGCTCTGATATTTCGCCATGATAGTCTCCCGCGCGGCCGGCCGGACTTGTCGGCCCCGCGCGGGAGACATGTCAAATGGAGATGCGGCGAAGCGTTATTGGTTCGGCCAGCCGCCTTGCTGCTGCGGCTGCTGCTGTGGGTATTGCTGGTTCGGCTGTTGCGGCTGCGGACCGGGGCTGAACTGCTGCGCCGGCTGCAACGGCAGCCCGGCCTGCTGCCAGGCCTCGACGCCGCCGCGATACCAGAGAACGTTCGTATACCCCAGATTGATCGCGCGCAGCGCCGCATTATAGCTCATCCAGCACTGCGTCGACTGGCAGTAGAAGATCAGCGGCGCGTCCTTGCGCCCGCCGGTCGCCTGCTGAAGGTTCTGGCCGAACTGCTGAGAGATCTGGTCGTTGAACGACCCCGGCTGGGCCAGAATGGCGGCGGGAATGGCGCCCGGCAGCGTTTGCGGGCCGCCAAGCACGTCAAACAACAGGTAGGGCGCCTGTTTGCCCTGAACGAACGCAACGAGTCCCTTTGTCGTGATGAGCTGTCCGCCCGGGATGCTCGCGGGCGTCGGTCCATGCATGGCGCCATTGTGGAGCTGTTTTACGGGCTGCACGCCGTAATCCTGCCGCTCCATCTGCATCAGCTGGTCGAGATTGGCGCCGCCGCTGTTCGGCGGGTTCGGACCGGGCTGGGGTTGCGGGCCCCATCCGCCGCTATTCGGGTTGGGCTGCGGCTGCGGGCCCCATCCGCCATTGTTCGGTTGCGGCTGCGGTTGCGGCTGGGGCCCCCAGCCGCCATTGTTCGGGTCTGGTTGCTGGGGCGGCTGTTGCCACTGATCCTGCTGCTGTTGTTGTTGCGGCGGCTGGCCGCCGCCGAACGTGTCCTGGGCGAAGGCCGGCGCTGAACAGGCGAGCGCGATTGCAGCGCCCATCAGGAAATTTCTCGTCATTGAACCACCTCTAATTTTTTGCCTTCGAGTTGAAGGTCTCTCCACGGATCAAAGTTCGGGTCGTCGGTCAGCACATAGGTGCCGTCGTTCAGGCGCCAGGCGTTGTTGTATTGATTGCTGAGTTCCCGCTGGCCGCCGGGCCCCCACTCGTCCTTATAGGTTTCGACGCCGCGGATCAGTTCACCGAATTCGCGCGCCCGCCGGTCGGCGCTTTCCTGCTGCGCGTTCCAGGTTTCCTGTCGCAGTTTCGAAATATAGTCGTTCGTCTCCTGAATCGCCTTGGCGCGTTTGCGCCCCTCTTCGATGCTGACCCGGGCGATATTGGTGTTATGCCCGGCGATCGCCTGCGCCCATTGCGGGTTCGTCTTGATCGATTTTCGCAGCGCTTCGAAAAACCCGAAATTGAACTGGCCGTTCGGGGCGGTTGCGACCCAGCCCGGATGCGCGAACGCCGACAGGAACTCGCTGCGCGAGGCGATGCCCGACACCGCCGACATGTCCGTCAGGTTCTGATCGAACTGCACCACCGCCGCCATCGATCCGCGCATGTCGCGCCCGTTCTGGGTGAAGGCGAACAGGACTTCGCCGCCTTCGGCCCACCGGCGGATTTCGCCCATCGGCATCGCCGTGCGCGAGGGCTGAGCGCCGATTTCCTTGAGGAGATCGGGACGATCGCGATAGTCGAGGATGCGCGCGCCCTGCACCGACCGCTGCACGGTCGCCTGCAAATAATCGCGCGCCGACTGAATTTGCATCAGCTGGCAGCCGGGACGCGTCGGCTGGGCGCCCATCGAATTCATTTCCCAGGCCGTTTGCGGCGCGATGCCGATCGACATCGACTGATCGGGCGCTGTCGCGGTCCAGATGAAATTGTAGCCGTTCGTGCACATGAACTGGCGGTCCCAAAAGACCCCGCCGTCGATGCGCCAGCCATGAGGAACGAAAATCGTCGCCGCCGCCATCGGCTCGGCGAAGCCGGTCGCATCAAGAATGACCTGCGGCGCAAGCCGAACGACATTGCCGCGCAAGCGGCCAAGCGGGCGGGCCCCGTCGTTCGGCGCCGGCGCCGCCATCGCGACCTGCGTTTCGCCCGGCGCAAGCGAATCGGCCGAGATCGCTATCGCGTCAACGTCGCCGAAATCTTCCGCCGACGGAGCACTTGTCGCATCCGCGGACGATTTCCCGCACGCCGCTGTCAGCACAAGCGCCAGAATCAAGCCTATTCTCAATCAAATCCCCCCGTAATCTCCCTTGATGGCTCGCTTTCTACCGGATTCACGGCGCGGCCTCCAGACCGGCCGACAGCGCCGGCCGCAACGATCCCCGAAGGGATCATTGAACGACGCCCATCCGCGTCGCTTCGAGACCGTATTGCGCCGGATTGAAGTTCGGATCGTTGGTCAGGATATAGGCGTCGTTGTTATTGACGCGCCAGGCATGATCGTAGGTGGCGTCAAGTTGCACATTGCCGCCCGCGATCGGGTCCGCATAGGTTTCAACGCCCCGGATGCCTTCGACGTTTTCGCGCTGCATCCGGTCGCCGGACAGATTGCCCGGAAAGATCTCGCGGACGCCGCCGCTGTTGTCCGGCATGCGCTGCGTCTGCGCCGCGATGCTGTCCCGGCTGTTCTGAATGCTGGCGCTCGCCATCGACTTGTAGGTCGCGATGTTCTGGCGCGTCGCTTCGGCCCCGCCGGCGACAATCATCGCCGCGCGCGCCTCGGTATTTTGCACGTTGATCTTTCCGGCCTTCACCTGAAAATCGAAATAGGCTTCCAGCCATTTCGGATCCGGCGTCACGGACTTGCGCACCGCTTCGATCAGGGTGAAATCAAGCTGGCCGGCGGTCGCGAACGCGCCGAACGTGCCGATCGTTCCGCCCGTCAGCGCGCGCAGCGGCTCGCCGCCCATCGGGTTGGAGCTGAGGCTCTCATAAAAAACGGCGCTGGCGCCGATGACGCCCCGCATGTCGGCGCCGTTCCGCTCAAAGGCGAACAGCACTTCACCGCCGTCCGATTGCGCAGTCGTTCCCGCCAAGCCGGCTTGCGCCGCTGATTGATTGAAACTGTCGGCGCGTTCCTTCGCGGCCTTCGCGTAGTCGGCGCGTTGCCGGTAATCAAGGACGCGCGCGCCCGGAAACATCTGCGCCGCCTTGGCCGCGAGATAGTCGCGAATATTGGTATAATCGCCGCGCGTGCAGTCGGATGGAATGCCCGAATTGCTCCACTGCCAGATCTCTGCCGGAAAAATGGCGACGCTTGCGCCGCCGTCGGGCGAAGACGCGCTCCAGTTGACCCCGAACGGCTCCGAGCAAAGCCCCTGATAGACTTCAACGCCGCCGCGGCCGACCCATCCGGCGGGCAGCATCACATACATCGCCGGGCCGCGGCCGATGACGCCGGGGTCCGGGATCACTGACCGCTGCAGGATGACAACGCCGGGCGGCAGCGGTTTCTTGATCGCCATTGGCGCTGCGCCTTGCGCAGCGACTGTCGCCGCCGTTTTTCCAAGTGCTGCAGCGCCCTCACCGCGCGCCTCCGTTTTCGAGCAGGACGCCGCTAAGGCGGCGACCGCCGCCAGACACCAGAATTTCATCGAAGACCCCATGCGATCGAGCGCGGACCAAGTCTGGCCCGGAACGGCGCCCTCGCGCAACGGTTTGGCTTCAACGAAAATCCAGGGTTGCAGCTCGCTAACGCGGCGCTGAGACGGCGACGTCGTAGAGAAGCCTGACGCCAAAGCCTGAAGCGCCCTTCGGCGAGGTCGGCATCCCCTCGTCCCGCCAGTCGACGCTGGCGATGTCGAGATGGGCCCAGGGCTGCTCCTCTTTCACAAAGCTCGCGATGAACGCCGCGCCGGTCGAGGCGCCGGGATCGCCGGTCGCGCCGTTTTTCACGTCGGCGATGTCGGACTTCACCTGCTTGAAGTGGTTGGGATGCAGCGGCAGCCGCCAAAGATCCTCGCCGGACTTCTCGCCAGCCTTGAGCAGCATCGCCGCCGTATCGTCGTGACGGGAAAAAAGGCCGGCATATTCATCGCCAAGCGCCCGTGTGACCGAACCGGTCAGCGTTGCGATGTCGATGAGAAGGCGCGGCTTGTCTTTCATCTGAATGTACCAGACGCCGTCCGACAGGACGAGGCGGCCTTCCGCATCCGTCGATAGGATTTCAATTGTCTTGCCGGACATCGACCGCAACACGTCGCCGGGCCGAATGGCGCCGCCGTCGGGCATGTTCTCGGCAAGAGCGGCGACGCCGACAGCATTGACAGGCGCCTTCGATTTCGCGAGCGCGATGACGGTTGCGACGCTGACCGCTGCGCCGGTCATGTCGGACTTCATCTTCCACATGCCGTCATTCTGCTTCAGCGAAATGCCGCCGGAATCGAACGTGATGCCCTTGCCGACGAAAGCGACTGGCGGCTCTGCGCCGGCGCCGCGATAGCGCACGATCAGCATGCGCGGCGGACGGACGCTGCCGCGGCCGACGCCGAGGATCGCGCCCATGCCGAGCTTCTCCATCGCGGAAACGTCAAGCACTTCGATGGAAAGGTTCGCGGCGCCTTTCGCCGATTCGCGCGTACGGCGGACGAATTCCTCAGGATAAAGAACATTCGCCGGCTCTGACTGCATGTTCCGCGTCCAGATCGCCGCTTCGGCGACATGGCGCGGGCCGCCGTCATAGGCCGCACGCGCCGAGCCGGCGTCGGCGGCGAGGATGACGAGAGCGCCTTGCGTTTCCTTGTCGTCGCTCTTGTATTTCAGGAACTGGTATTGCCCGAGCGCGGCTCCCATCGCCGCGTTCGCCGCGTCGCCTGCGCCGATGAGGGCGATGCGCGCGGCCTTGCTCTTCAACGCCAGTTGACCCGCGCGGCCGCCGAAATCGGCCCAGTCGCGCGCGCGCATCGCGCCGGCCTTGACGCCGATCACATGAACCTCGGGCGCAATCGCCGCCCCGCTCAGGAAGCTCGCGGATTCGCCTTCCTTCGCCTTGAACCCTGACTTCGCGATCGCCGCCGCGACCGCCGCGGCGGTGTCGCTGCCTGCCACCGCCGACAGCGCGGAGAGGTCGGTTTCGTCGGCGATCGCTACGATCAGCGCGTCCGCGCCATCGACCGACGATGAAATCTCTATCGATCGGGCGGCGTGCGCCGGGCTGGCGATGAGGGAGGCGACGGCGAGAGCTTCGAGGAGGCGCATGGAATTTCCTTGTCGGCGATGACCGGGACCGTTTCCGGATTTTGACAGTCAGGCAAGCCTTCATGACAACGCCGCCGCCGGTTCTCCGGCGGCGGCGCTTCTACGCAACAGATCCGTGGCGGCCGGATTGGGCCGGCCGCCGCGGAGGTCTCCCCTCAACCGAAACTGAAGTCGTTGGCGTTGAACCCGGCAATCACCGAGCCCACGACGGTCAGCGTGTTGCCGCCGCCAAAGTTGAACAGCACGTCGCCGCCAACCTGCGTCGCCGCGGCGATGACCTCGCCGAAGCTGTCGAACGCTGCGCCGAACCCTTGGAGGTTGATGACGTCGGCGACCGCAGCGCCTTCGACGAAGTCGTTAATGCGATCGGCGCCCGTTCCCGTGGCGAAGACGAAGGTGTCATTCCCGGCTCCGCCCGCCAAGGTGTCGTTGCCGGTTCCGCCGTTCAGCGTGTCGGCGCCGTTGAGCCCGGAGATATTGTCGGCCCCGCCGCCGCCGTTGACGTTGCCGCCAGTGTTGGAGGTGACCAGTCGGTCACCGAAGTTCGAACCGATAATGTTCTCGATTGAAACGAGCGAGTCTTCGACAAACCCGCCGACATAAACTCCAGCGCCGTTCAGCGCGCCGCCGGAGATACCCGTACCGGCAAGAAGATTGATATTCACACCGCCGGTCCGGTCGGCATAGGTCGCCGTATCCGAGTCCGATCCGCCGTCGAGCGTGTCCAGTCCGGTGCCGCCGTTCAGGGTGTCATTTCCAGACTCGCCGAACAGCATGTCGGACGAAAGCGCCGTCGAGATCTGGTCGTTGCCCGATCCGCCGCGCAGCGTGTCATTGCCGGAGAAGGCGAAGAGGAAGTCGTCGCCGCCGCCGCCGTCGATCTGTGCGCTTGTCGAACCCGCGATCAACCGGTCGGCGAAGCCGGTGCCATTGATGTTCTCGAAGTTGGAGATCGTGTCTTCCTGGACGCCGCCCTGATAGAAGCCGGAGCCGTTGATGAAGCCGCCGGTCAGCGCCACGCCGTTGATGACGTTGACGTTCACGCCGCCGCCCTTGTCGGAATAGTCGACGGTGTCGAAGGCGGTGCCGCCGTCAAGCGTGTCGTTGCCGCCGCCGCCCTGGATGGTGTCGGCGCTCTGCGCGCCGAAGATCGAGTCGTTGCCCTCGCCGCCGAACAGCTGGTTCGACGCCGCCGAGCCGGTGATCGTGTCGGCGCCGCCGGTGCCTTTGAGGTTCTCGAAGCCGGTCATGGTTTCGGTGTTCAACAGCCCTGACGCCGTTCCGGCGCCGAGGTTGAAGTTTCCGCCGCTTTGCAAGGAGCCCGACCAATCAATGGTGTCGACGCCGGCTCCGCCGGTGAAGCTGTCGCTGCCGATCGACGACCCGACAAGCACGAGATCGTTGTTATCGCCGCCATTGATGGTGTCGACACCGCCCGCGCTGTCTTCAGTAATGAAATCATCGCCGGCGCCGCCCAGGATGGAGTCGTCCCCACCTGAATCGATAAGAAAGTCTCCGCCGTCGCCGCCGTCGATCGTGTCGTTGCCGCCCATGCCGTCGATCGTGTCGCTGCCGCCGAGGCCTAAAAGCAGGTTCTCGGCGCCTGATCCCGAAATGCCGTCGTCACCGCCGGTGCCTTTGAGGTTTTCAAAGCCCGTCATCGTCTCGGTGCTCATTCCGGAGACGGCCGTTCCGGCGCCAAGATCGAAGGTGCCGCCGACTTGCGCCGAGCCCGACCAGTCGATCGTATCGATGCCGGTATCGCCGTCGAACGAATCCGCTGCGATGCCTGATTCCACGATGACGTAATCGTCATCGGCGCCGCCATCGATCGTGTCGTTGCCGTCGCCGTCGATGAGAAAATCGTTTCCAGAGTCGCCGATGAGCTCATTGCTGCCGGCTTCGCCGTCGAGCGTGTCGTCGCCTATGCCGCCGAAGAGCGTGTCGTTGCCGCCGCCGCCATTGATGGCGTCGTTGCCGCCGACGCCCTTCAACTGGTCTGCGAAGCCGGTGCCGGTCAATTGGTCGTTGCCGCCGAAGACGCCATTGAGAAAGTCGAGCGACGAATTGGTGATCGAAGTCAGGCTGGCGTTGGCGACGCTGGTAATGACAATGTCAGGCGCGCCAAAATCGTTGTTGCTAAGGTCGATATCGACCTGCGTCACCGTCCCCGATGTCGGCGCAGTTCCGTTATTCGCGATGCCCGTGCCCGTGACCTGCACGTCATGTCCGTTGCCAGAGATCCAAGAATATTGGGTTGACGAGTTAGTGCCGTCGCCATCCTGGTTGGCGAAATTGATCTCAAGGCCATCGATCATGTCGAAGCCTTCGGTTGCGGCGGAGCCGTTTAGAACTGCCATTTGTCTTCTCCCTCAATTCGGCGCCCAAACTGCGCCCTGCAAGTCGCAGCCTCAGCGCCGCAACCTTGCAATTATGACACCACGCTGCGCCGGCGGCGCATGTGAGCTAACTCACTCGGCGCGCCGCTCTTTCTAGGCCATTTTGCGGCGGCGGAGGCGGATTAAGGCAGGCTTGTGGCGGACGCGCGGCGATTGCATGAGCATTGCTCAGGATCGTTTCGTGGCGCGTTCGATATGCCCTTGCATGATCTCGCCAAGGTCGAGAATCACCGGGCGGGTGCGTCCGTCTTTGTAGAATCGCTTCGCATAGGCGCGTTTCTTCAAACGAGAGACTTGGCGCATTTCCTCAAGGATAAAGCGGTTAACGCCATCATCGTCCGACGCCCAAGCGTTGATGACGACACAGTCGCCGTTAAGGCTGTCGCCATAGCCGATATCGGCTTTCCCCTCGACCCAGAGTTGCGCCTTCGCCTCATCCACAAACGCCCAGCCGCAAAAACCGGCGATCGCCTCCCCGCGCAGGACGAAGAAATAATGCTTGCGGTTAATCTGCCCTGTCAGGGTTTTCGCCCAATGGCCGAAGGGCGAATTGGCGAAGGCGGGCTTGGTCATCATGTAGCTGACCGCGCGCCCAAGGGCGGCGAAGGCGTTCTTGTCTTGCGCGGTGCGCAGCGCGGCAGGCGGTGAGACCTCTGCTTCAGGACCGGAGTTCATCGCCGCAACCTATCAAACGTCCAGCGACCCGCACAGTGCGAAAGATCACGCCCGCAGACGCGGCTTCGCGGGTTCAACCCGCGCGACACTTGCAGTAAGACCGAGACCTGCAATCGAAATGAAAACCATGACCTATTCGACGCATGCCTACGCCGCCGACCCGCGCAATGAGACGATCCTGATCGACATCAATGGCGCGCTTTTCCCGCGCGATGAGGCGAAGGTGTCGGTCTTTGATTCCGGCTTCGTCCTCGGGGACGGGGTCTGGGAAGGCCTTCGGGTTCACCCGGGCGCGAACGGACGCGGCGTCATCGCCTTTCTCGACCGTCACCTGAAACGCCTCTGGGACGGCGCCAAGACGCTCGACTTCGAGATGGGCGTTACGCGGGACGCACTCAAGAAACGGCTGTACGACTGTCTCGACGCCAACAAGGCGCATGAGGGCATTCACATCCGTCTCATGGTGTCGCGCGGGGTGAAATCGACGCCCTATCAGGACCCGCGCGCGACGATCTCCCCTCCGACGATCGTCATCATTCCGGAGTTCAAGACCCCCGCCGCAAAGACGGCGACTGACGGCAAGCGCCTCTTCACCGTTCATGTCCGGCGCACCTCGCCCGATATGCAGGACCAAAAACTGAATTCGCATTCCAAGCTCAACTGCATTCTCGCCTGCATTCAGGCGACGAAGGCCGGCGCCGATGAAGCGCTGATGCTTGACGCGCAAGGCTTCGTGGCGACCTGCAATTCGACGCATTTCTTCATCGCACGCGACGGCGAGATCTGGACTTCTTCCGGCGACTATTGCCTCGGCGGCATCACGCGCGGCGTCATCCTAGAAGCGGCGCGCGCGGCCGGCATCGTCACGCGCGAGAAGAACTTCTCCCTTCACGACGTGTACGGCGCCGACGAGGCGTTCCTCACCGGCACTTTCGCCGGCGTGACGCCGGTCTCCGAAGTTGACGGACGAACGCTTCACCGCGGCAGGGGGCCCATGGTCGAGCGTCTGCAGGCGCTCTTCAAAGCGCGCGTCGAAGAGGACATCGCGCGAGGGCGCTGATGGGCAAGCGCAAAGCGATCACCTATGCCGACATTCGCGATCTGGCGCTGTCGCTGGGTTTCCCAAACGTTGTAGAAGCCGTCTCCTGGGGCCAACCCTGCCTCAAAGCGCATGGCAAGCTCTGGTTTTTCTGGAGTCCGTCTGAGAACGCGCCGGTATTCAAGGTTCCCTTCGAGGAGCGCGATTTCCTCGTCGAAACGGACCCGGAGACATTTTTTTTCACGGACCATTACCGCAATCATCAGCTCGTGCTCGCCCGCGCTGACCGGATTGACAGAACATGGATCAAGGCGAATCTCATTCGCGTCTGGCGCGAAATGGCGCCCAAACGCATCCTTAAAAAATGGGACGAGGAGAACGCCGAGCGATGACAGCTGTCATTTCCATGTGGTCCGGGCCGCGCAATATCTCGACGACGATGATGCGGTCGTTCGGCGCGCGAAGCGACACTGCCGTCCTCGATGAGCCGTTTTACTCACCCTATCTCGCGCGCACCGGAGCAGATCATCCGCACCGGGAAGAAACGCTCGCCGCCGGACCGCGCTCGTTCGAGAGCGTCATCGATCTCATAGAAAGACGCCGGGAAAAGCCGGCGCTATTCCTGAAAAACATCGCCTATCATTTGCCGGACGACGTCGATTTCGGATTTCTCGCGGGCTGGCGGAATTTTCTTCTCATCCGCGATCCGCGCGCGATGGTCGCCTCTTTCGCCGACCGGCTCGACGATGTGACGCCGATTGTCAAAAGCTATGATGTCGGAATTCGCATTCTCGACTATCTGACGCGGGCGGGACTGCCCTGCCCGATCATCGACGCGGAAGACGTTCTGAGAGCGCCGCCGGCGCTTTTGCGCGCTTTGTGCGCCTCACTCGGGATGCTGTTCGAGCCCGAAATGCTCGTCTGGAGTCCCGGTCCGCGGCCCGAAGACGGTCCCTGGGCGCCGCACTGGTATCAGTCCGTTTTCAACTCATCAGGGTTCAAACCCTATGTGGAGAAAAAGATCATTCTTTCCAGCGTGCTGGAGGAGACTGCCGCGCGCGCGATGCCGGCTTATCGCGTTTTGTGGGAGCGCCGGCTCGCGGCGTGACGCTGGCGCAACATTCGCTTTCAAATGTCATAAAACTGTCGCGGGCCGATGAACGCGGCGGCGAAGCCGATTAAGGTCCGCGCCGGATTAGGGCGCGCAATGCGCGCTTTCTGGTGGGCAACCTTTCAAGGGACAAACGAAAAATGATTCCATTCGGCCGTTACATCCGGCTTTCCTGCGCTCTGACATCCGCGCTTTCGGGCGCCTCGGCGATTTCACTGGCGACCGCGACGTCGGCCCACGCGCAAGGCGCCGCCGGCCTCGACGAAGTCACGGTCACGGCGCAGCGCCGCGAAGAAAACCAGCAGGAAGTGCCAATTTCGATCACCACCCTGCCGGAAGACCGCTTCACGGCGATCCTTCAGGGTGCGGACGATATTCGCGCGCTCGCAACGCGCGTCCCCGGCCTCTACGCCGAATCCTCCAACGGCCGCATCGCGCCGCGCTTCTACATTCGCGGCCTCGGCAATACGGACTTCGACCTCGCCGCCTCGCAGCCGGTCTCGATCGTCATGGACGAGATCGTCATGGAGAACGTCGTCCTCAAATCGTTTCCGCTCTTTGACATCGAACGCGTCGAAGTGCTGCGCGGACCGCAAGGCACGCTCTTCGGCCGCAACACGCCGGCCGGCATCGTGAAGTTCGACACCGTGAAGCCCAGCGAAGAACAGGAAGGCTACATCTCCGGATCGTTCGGACGTTTTGCTACGACAAAGGTCGAAGGCGCGGTCGGCGGCCCCTTAACCGACTCGCTCTCCTATCGCGCATCGGTGCTCTATCAGCGCCGCAGCGACTGGGTCGATAATGGCGCGGTCGTTCAGAACGGCTTTTCCGGTCAGGAAGACGCGTTCGGCGGCTTTTCCGACATCGCCGGTCGATTCCAGATCGGCTGGGCGCCGACGGAAAACTTCGACGCGCTGTTCAACGTTCACGGCCGCAAGCTCGAAGGCACGTCGGAGCTGTTCCGCGCCAATATTCTTGGCCCCGGAAACAACGAGCTCAACGCCAATTTCGACCGCGGCGTCGTCTTCTATGACGAGGGCGGCGGCAACAACCAGAATTACGACACCTATGGCGGTTCGGCGCGCCTGACGCTCGATCTCGGCGCAGTGACCGCGACTTCGATCTCCGCATTTGAGACCGCGAGCGGCAACAGCCGCGGCGACATCGACGGCGGGTCGGGCGCCCTGTTCCTGCCGGACGGGTCGTTCCCCGGACCAATCCCGTTCAACTCCGACACGCTGGACGCGATTGACGGTCTTGACCAGTTCACGCAGGAGATCCGTTTTGCGAGCGACACGGACGGACCGTTCAGCTGGCAGGCGGGCTTCTTCTATTTCGACAGCGACCTCACCATCACGACGAACCCGTTCTTCGCCCCCGCGACGACGGTGCGTCACGACAACCAGAGCTGGGCGCTGTTTGCCCAGGGCTCCTACGACCTCACGGACCGCCTCAATTTCACCGGCGGCGTTCGGTATACGGACGATGAAAAAGACTTCATCGGCGTCGCGACGAACTTCCCCGTCGCGCCGGTTTCCGTGTCCGACGAGAAGCTGACCTGGGATGCGGCGCTGACGCTCGCTGCAACCGACACTATCAATGTCTACGCCCGCATCGCCCGCGGTTTCCGCGCGCCGACCATTCAGGGCCGCGACGTCGCTTTCTTTGGATCGCCGACGACGGCGACGTCGGAGACGATCCTTTCCTATGAGGCGGGCGTCAAATCGACGCTCTTCAACAACCGGATGCGTGTCAACGCGTCGGGCTGGTTCTACGACGCCAATGATCTCCAGTTTTCGGCGATCGGCGGCCTCGGCAATTTCAACCAGCTCGTCAACGCCGACGGCGAGGCCTGGGGTTTTGAGGCCGACGTCGAATGGCTCGTCACCGACAACTTCCTCGTGACGGGCGGCGTCGGTTACGCCGACACCGAAATCACGGAACCGGGCCTTGCGGTCGCGCCCTGCGGCGGCGGGTGCACGGTGCTCGATCCCGTCGACGGGCTCGGTAACGCCCTCATCACCGGCAACCCGTTCCCGCAGGCGCCGGACTGGACCTGGAACGTCACCGCCCGTTATTCCGTACCGACCTCGAAGGGCGAGTTTTATCTCTTCACGGACTGGGCGGGTCAGGGCGAAACGAATTTCTTCCTCTATGAATCCGCCGAGTTTTCGAACGACGGATCGGTCGAAGGCGGCGCGCGCCTCGGCATGCTGTGCAAGGACGGCAAGCTCGATGTCGCGCTTTATGTTCGCAACATTCTCGACGCGGAAATCGTCCGCGGCGGCATCGACTTCAACAACATCACCGGCTTCGTCAACGAACCGAGGATTTACGGCGTTTCGGCGTCGCTGAAGTTCTAGGCGCCGTCAAACGAACACGGAAAAGCCCCGCAGCGCCGCTGCGGGGCTTTTTATTGAGCTAAGCGCCGTCCCCGGACAGCGACTATTGATCCTTCCCCGCCACAGCCCCATAAACCGAACTCTTCGGCGCGGCGAAAAGCTTCATCACCATCGGCTCGAACGCGGCGAGCGGCATTGTGTCGTAATCGGGATCGAACGCCGTCTGGTCGTATTTCTCGCAGAACTCGGCCGTGCGCTCGAAATTCGGGTGACCGCGGAACTGGTCTCGGATGTTCCGGTCCATGCCGAGATAATGGAAGAAATAGTGCCCCTGAAACATTCCGTGTTTCTCGACCATCCAGTGGTTCTCAGGCGAGACGAAGGGCTTCAAAATCGCCGCCGCGATGTCGGGGTGATTAAAGGCGCCGAGCGTGTCGCCGATATCGTGGAGCAGCGCGCAGACGACATAGTCCTCGTCGCGCCCGTCGCGATGCGCGCGCGTCGCCGTTTGCAAGGAATGCGTCAGCCGGTCGACCGGGAACCCGCCATAGTCGCCGTCGAGCAGGCGCAAATGGTCGAGCACGCGCTTGCCGCCCGCGGTCGCGAACGGCCCGAAATGACTGGCGATCTTCATCCAGTCCTCGGCGGTGCCTTCGGTCATCGCCCTGAATTTGGCGCGGTCTTCGATGCGTTCGCCGTGGTCGGCCATGGCGTCCTCCTTTGCCTCGCCATCCTATCGGCGCGGCGGCGCGCCGGACAAGGCCGGCGGTCAGACCCCGCTGGACGCGAGGATCGGCAGGGGCAGCGAGCCTTCGCAGCCGAGCGCGTCATAGCTTTGGGGCGTTGCCAGCAACCGTTCCGCGACGGCGCCGGCAAGGACCGCATTGCCGCGCGGGGTCAGATGGCGGTGGCCCTTCTCCCAGAAGAGTTTTTCCTTCGGGCTTGCAGCGCGGTCGAATGCGCCTTCCGCCGCTATGTAATTGTGGCGGGCCGCGAGCCCTTCCGGCAGCAGGCGAAAACTTGAGAGAAAGCGCGTGCGCGCCTGCACGCTCGGCACATCGACGACGAAAAACGCGGCGCCCGCCTCGCGCGACACCGCTTCGGCCCGCGCCAGAAGCGCAAGATCGAGCGGCCCCGCGAGGCGCTCTTCCTGTGCGCCGCCAGTCGTCTTGCGGCTGAACACATGGCCCGCCATCGCCCGGCGCACGAAGCGGGAGAGGCGCTCGCGCAGGATTGTAAAAAGGTGGCTGTGACCGGCGAGCGCGCGAAAGAGCGGGTTCGCCTCGACCGCGCGGCGCGCGCCCATCGCCGGCAGATAGGCGGCGCCAGTTTCAACGAGCGACCCGTCCTCAAGCGCATAAAGACCGGCGCGCAGGTTGTCGTCAGGATCGGTATGGTGCCATTGAAAGAGCACGGCGTCGGGCGCATATCGCATCGCGTTTTTTTCGAGCGTCATCAGCATTTCGGCGGTGCCAAAGCCCGACACGGAGAAGTTCAGAACTTCAACCGGGCACTTCGCGTTTCGCAAGGCGCGCTCGATCTGCGTCGTCGCCATATCTTCGAAGGACGCTTCATAGCCGAGCAGATAGCTGTCGCCGAAAACGGCAAGGCGGCGCACGCCCGGCGGCTTCTCAACGGCGAACTCGCGATCCGCCCTAAGGCCGCTCTTGTTGATGGCGACGATGCTGCGCATTTCCGGCGTGCGCTGTTCATAAACGGCGCCCGGCCGGTTCATCCTTACGCCGTAGGGCGCAGCGGCGATGTCGCGGGGCACGAAGGACTGCGGCGCGAAAATCCGCACGAAGATCTCGGCGAATATCAGCGAAAAGGCGATGAACCCTAACGCCCTGATCCCCTGTCCTTTGGCGGCGCCTGTCATGTCAGAAATCGAAATAGATGAAGTCCTGCTGGCCTTCGGCCGACAGGAACGCGACGGAACAAAGCAGCGTCAGCACGACGCTTGCGCGCGCGAGGACCGGCAGCGCGCCGGCGGATTTCGATTCTGCGGCGAGACTCCGCAAGGCCGGCGCAAAGAACCGGTTTGCGATATTGGCGATGATGAGCGGCGCCGTCAGAGAAAGAACGAGCGAGGCTTCCGGCAGGTCGGACAATGTCCTCAGGCTGTCGAAGCGGAAGGCGCGGTCAAGCGCGGCGAAAGCGTCCGGCAAGCTCTGCGCTCGGAAGAAGGTCCAACCGACCAGCGTCAATATCGACATCACGCCCCATGCGACGACATGTACGATGACGGCGCCCGATCCCTTCGCGTGTTCGATCACCCTGTCGATCGACAAGGCGCGGTAAAGGGCGAGAATGGCGCCGTGAAACGCGCCCCAGACGATGAACGTCCATGCCGCGCCATGCCAAAGGCCGCCGAGCAGCATCGTCAAAAAGAGATTGCGATAGGTTGCGAGGCCGCCAGCGCGATTGCCGCCGAGCGGCACATAAAGATAATCGCGCAGCCAGCTCGACAGCGAGATGTGCCAGCGCCGCCAGAATTCCGACGGCGTTCGCGAAAAATAGGGAAGGTCGAAATTGAGCATCAACTCAAAGCCGAGCATTCGCGCCAGGCCCCGCGCCATGTCGGAATAGCCCGAGAAATCGCAATAGATCTGCACCGCGAAGGCGAGAACGCCGAGCAGCATCAGAGCCGGCGCCGTTTCCGCCGGCGCGGCGAAGGCGGCGTTGACGATCGGCGCCAGATTGTCGGCGATCACGGTCTTTTTGTAGAGACCCCACAGGAACAGCATGGCGCCCTCGCCGGCGCGTTCGGCGTTCCACTGACGGCGCATCTCGAATTGCGGAAGCAGCGATTTCGCGCGCTCGATCGGGCCGGCGACAAGCTGCGGAAAGAAAGAGACATAGGCGGCGAAGTCGACGACGCGGCGCGCCGGCCGCATTGTCCCGCGCCAGATGTCGATCGTGTAGGAGAGCGTCTGGAACGTGTAGAAGGAAATGCCGATCGGCAGGACGATCTGCATCATCGGCGCGTTCACGGAAAATCCGACGCCCTCCGCCGCAGCGATGAAGCTTTCGGTGAAAAAGCCGAAATATTTGAAAACGGCGAGAAGGCCGAGATTGCTGACGAGCGAGGCGATGAGCCACAATTTCCGCCTGTCGCCATTCGCGCGTTCGATTAGCATCGTCGCGGCAAGCCCCGCGAGCGCGAAAGCCCCTGTCAGAAGCAGCCAGCGCCAGCTCTCGGCGAATGTCGGAGCCGTCGCCGCGATTGAAACGAGCCCGAGATAAAGCGCGGACTTCTGGATGTCGCGGGCGCGCACGCGTTCGCCGGAAGCGCCGATCCCCGCGATGAAATCGACCGCGGTCGAGGCGGCGATGAGGATCAGAAAGCGTTCGTCCCACCAGCCGTAAAAAAACAGGGAGCCCGCAAGAACGAGAATGTTCTGCGCGCGAAGCCGCGCGCCCAATCGCCAGTAGACGGCGAAGAAGGCGGCGAAGAAGAGAAAAAAGACCGTCGAATTGAACAGCATGGCCGATGCTTTTGAATGGCGCGCCGCCCGGCCCTTGCGCCGGCGATCCGGTCTAGCGGCTGCGCCGTTAACATTTGATGGAAAGATTTGTTAATGATGTGCTGAAGACGGCGCCGCAAAGGGGCAAAGCGCAATGCTGAGCAGGATCGGCGCGACGCTCGCGGGCCTCCTTCTGATGATCTACGGGCTTGTCGCGTCTTTTTCGCCGCTGCCGGGGGGCGCGCCGCTTGTCATCATCGGGCTGTTGACGATCGCCGGCGCGAACCCGGCGGCGCGTCCCCTGATCGTGCGCATGCGCCGGCGCTGGCCTTGGTTCAACAGGCTGGTAAGGATTGTCGGGAAACGCGCGCCGCGTCATGTCGCAAGGGTCGTCGAAGCGACGGAACCGCCGCCAGCCGAACCGGCGCAAGACGCCGAAAAGGCATGACGGCCCGGCCCTAGGCGACGGCGCCTTCGAAGACGACGCGCCCGGCGGCGAAGCGGCCGCGGGAACCGAGCCCCTTCATCAGCGCCCGATCGGCGCCGGCGACGAACGGCAAGCGGTCGGGCAGGAGGCGCCCGACGACGCCGTTGAACCATTGCGCTTCGAACGAGACGCAAGCCGCCTCGACCGCCGCGAACTCTGTCTCGTCGATCTTGTGCTCGTCCGGCGTGATGTAGGGCTTGTTGTCGCCATAGATGAAACGGCGCATCGCCGGGTAGAGCGCTTTCTCAACGAGCCAGCTTTCGCGCAGGTTCTTCTGCATCCAGCTATGGGTATAGAGCTCATTGCCGACGATCCGCCCGCCGGGCTTCAGCACCCGGACAATCTCGCGCATCGTCGCTGGAATATCGACATGGTGAAGGATGTCGATGAAGAGGACGAGATCGAACGACGCATCGGCGTAGGTCAGCGCCTCTGACGGCATCACGCCGAAGGAGAGCCCCTCATAACCGAAGGCCGCGCAGCGCCGTCGCGCGATTTCGACGACATCCGGCGAAATATCGAACGCCTCGACGCTTGCGCCGAGGCGCGCAAGGCGGATGGCGTCCTCGCCGAAACCGCAGCCGGGCACGAGCGCGCGCTTGCCTTTGAGGTCGCGCGCGAGGAGCCGGTCATAGCATGACCAGAACGCATTCTGCGGCCGACGTTTTTCGCCGTCGATGACGTCGAAATTGACGGGAACGAGTTTTTCGGCCGCCTTGGCGGCGGCGTAATCGCGGTGATAATCGATCTCGCGCTGCTGGCGATCGGTGAGGCCCATCGATCAGAGCAGCATCGAGGCCGGTTCCTCGATGAACTGCTTGAAAGCGACGAGGAATTCCGCGCCGACCGCGCCATCGACGACGCGGTGATCGCAGGTCAAGGTCACGGTCATCACGGTGCGCGCGACGATTGCCCCGCCGCGCACGACCGCGCGTTCCTCGCCGGCGCCGACCGACATGATGGCGCCCTGGGGTTGGTTGACGATCGAGGCGAAGGACGTGATGCCGAACATGCCGAGGTTCGAGACCGAGAACGTGCCGCCCTGATATTCCTCAGGCTTCAGCTTCTTAGCGCGGGCGCGCGCCGCCATGTCCTTGATTGCGGCGGAAATCTCCTTGAGGCCCTTCGTTTCCGCCTTCCAGACGATCGGCGTGATGAGGCCGCCGTCGATGGCGACCGCGACGCCGATGTCGGCGTGCTTGTGGAGGAGAATTGCCTCGTCCGTGAACGTCGCATTGGCGGCGGGCACTTTTTTTAGCGCCATCGCCGAGGCCTTGATGACGAAGTCGTTGACGGAGAGCTTGTAGGCGCCCTCGCCGTCTTTCGGCGAGGCGGCGTTGAGGCTCGCTCGCGCTTCCATCAGCTTCGTCAACTCGATGTCGATGTTGAGCGGGAAATGCGGGACTTCATTGTTGAACGATTGCGTCAAACGCCGCGCGATAACCTTGCGCATACCGTCGAGCTTGACCGCCGTGTAGCTGTCCCCCGGGTAAAGGCGCGGATCGACTGCGGCGGGCGAGATCTTTTTCGCTTCATCCTGAGGAGCCCGCGCGGCGGGCGTCCCGAAGGACGGCGCGCCATCCAGGTCGCGCTTCACAATACGGCCATGCGGGCCGGAGCCTTTGAGCGCGGCGAGGTCGATCCCGGCGGTTTTGGCGAGGCGCTTGGCGAGCGGCGAAGCGTGAATGCGGCCATTGGCGCGCGGGGCAGCCCCCTTCGTGACGGCGCTTCGCGCCTCCTCAGGGTGAAGGGCCTTCTTTTCTTTATCCTGAGGAGCCGAAGCCGCAGGCTTCGGCGTCTCGAAGGACGCCTTCGCCGGCGCCTTGCCCAAATCCCCAGCGCTCTCACCATCGCCGAGAAGGATCGCGATCGTCGCGTTCACCTTCACATTCTCCGTACCCGCCGGAACGAGGATCTTGCCGACGACGCCCTCATCGACCGCCTCGACCTCCATCGTCGCCTTGTCGGTTTCAATCTCGGCGATGACGTCGCCGGAGGAGACCTTGTCTCCCTCCTTCACCTTCCATTTGGCGAGCGTGCCCTCTTCCATGGTGGGAGACAGCGCGGGCATGAGGATGGGTGTGGGCATTACTGAATCTTTCCCGTTAGCTGTCCGGAGAAGTTCGTCTCTTCGTTTAATCTCTCGCGAAATGTGCGCTCGATAAGAGAGAGCATCGTGCTTTCATCTCGAGAAGGATCGTCCTGTTTAAGTGCGCGCACAGCGTGTTTGACAATGTCTGCGGCGATCTTGCCCCAAACTTCAATGCGGATATTACCTAGGCCGTCACCTGGCAATTTAAGCGCAACGTGATCGTTTCCGCCGGCAATCCAAAATCTGACTGCTTCGAACCCTTGTTCTTCCTCAGCTACCATCGTCGCAGGCAGATCTAGCGCTTGGAAATCCGGCATTTCACTCCCGATACATCACCGCCTTCACCGCGCGGACGATCTTGTCCGCGTTCGGAAGGCTCAACACTTCGAGGTTCGCCGCATAGGGGAGCGGCACATCTTCCTGCGTGACGCGCGCGGGCGGCGCGTCGAGGTAATCGAAGGCGTGCTGCGTCACTTGCCAGCCGATTTCGGCGCCGACGCCGCAGGGGGCCCAACCCTCCTCGACCGTGACGACGCGGTTCGTCTTCTTCACGGACTCGATAACGGTCGCCGTGTCCATCGGGCGGAGCGTGCGCAGGTCCACGACCTCGGCGGAAATGCCTTCTGCTTCTAGTTTGCCCGCCGCTTCCAGCGCGAATTTCACGCCGCGCGAATAGGAGACGATCGTCACGTCAGTTCCGGCGCGCGCGATCTTCGCCTTGCCGATGGGGATGACCCAGTCATCGACCTTCGGCACGTCCATTGTGTCGCCGTAAAGAAGCTCGTGCTCAAGGAAGACGACCGGGTTCGGATCGCGGATCGCGGCCTTGAGGAGCCCCTTGGCGTCCGCCGCCGAATAGGGCGCAATGACGATCAACCCCGGAATGTTGGAATACCAGCCCGCGAAATCCTGGCTGTGCTGCGCGGCGACGCGAGACGCCGCGGCGTTGGGGCCGCGGAAGACGATGGGGCTGCCCATCTGGCCGCCGGACATGTAGCGCGTCTTCGCCGCCGAATTGATGATGTGATCGATCGCCTGCATGGCGAAATTCCACGTCATGAACTCGACGATTGGCTTTAGCCCGGCGAACGCCGCGCCGACGCCAAGACCGGCGAAGCCATATTCCGTGATCGGCGTATCGATGACGCGCTCAGGGCCGAATTCTTCGAGCAGGCCGCGCGAGACTTTGTAGGCGCCCTGATATTGCGCGACTTCCTCGCCCATCAGGAAGACGTCGGGGTCGCGGCGCATCTCCTCCGCCATCGCATCGCGCAGCGCGTCGCGGATCGTCGTCGGGACCATCTCGGCGCCGGCGGGAAGATCGGGATCTGTCCCCACATCCTTCGTGACGGCCCTTCGGGCCTCCTCAGGATGAAGTTTCTTTGAGCCTTCATCCTGAGGAGCCCGCGAAACGGGCGTCTCGAAGGATGCTGACTTGACGGCTTTGCCGTTCGGCTTCGTCTCGCCGTCATTCACCAGAATGGCGATCTCGGTGTTGACCTTCACATTCTCCGTTCCGGCGGGAATGAGAATTTTGCCAAGAACGCCCTCATCGACCGCTTCGACCTCCATCGTCGCCTTGTCGGTCTCAATCTCGGCGATCACGTCGCCGGAAGCGATCTTGTCGCCTTCCTTCACCTTCCATTTGGCGAGCGTGCCCTCTTCCATGGTCGGCGAGAGGGCGGGCATCAATATGGGCGTCGGCATTGAAAAACCTTGCAATTTTGCGGCAACCGCGGGGGCCCTCCCAAGGCGTCCCGAGGCGAGGGCTAGGTAGCCGCAAGTGACCGGGGCGAACAAGTGTTACCTTGTCCAAAATCGGCCCTTAACCGTCGGGAATGTACCCCCGGAGGGTCAATCCGCGCCTAAACCCCGCACGTATGTTGAGTATGAAAAACCTGTTCCCCATTCTCCCGGCGCTTTGCACGCTTGGCCTTTCTGGCGCGGCCGCCTCTGACCTCGACGCCGCCTTTGACATCATCCGCAAGGGCGACCGCATCGGCTTTCACGCCGTCGATGTGGAGGAAACGGCCGACGGCGCGGTGCGTGTCGAAACGCGTATCGAGATGCAGGTGAAGTTCGGGCCGATCCCTGTTTTCAACTATCAACACATTTCGACGGAAGTCTGGCGCGACGGCGCGCTGCAAAGCGTCGAGAGCACAACCGACAATAACGGCAAGAACGAATCCCTTCGCGTCACGCGCGAAGGCGATGCGCTCATTGTCGATGGAACGAGATTTCAGGGGACTGGCCCGGGCGACGCTGTTCCGTCGAGCTACTGGAACAAAGCGATCGTCAGCGCCAATACATTGCTCGACACGCAGAACGGGCGGCTGATCGATGTCACCGTCGCCAATCTCGGCGAGACGCCATCGCCGACCGGCGCGCAGGCGGAGCAGCATCGCCTGAGCGGCAGCGTCGACCTCAATCTCTGGTATGACGGCCCGCGCTGGGTCGGCGCCGATTTCGTCGTGCGCGGTCAGGAACTGACGTACCGGCTCGTCGAGGGAGCGCAGCGCGAGCGCCTGTTCGCCAAACTCAATTTCAACGCGGGCCGCTAACCCCCAAGCGTCGCGACAAAATAGGCCGGAACCGCAAGATAGGTGAGGCCCGCGAGAACTAGAACCGACCGGATCCAGACCGCGCGAAAGCGGCGAAAGAGTACCACTATCAGCGCGACGCCGATCGTCGCTTCGATCGCCGCCACATAGAGGCCGAAATGCGCCGGGTCCCAATAGGATACCGGGCTCTCGAAGCGCCAGGCCGACAACGGCCAGAAATGCCGGTGCGCGTCCTCTGCGTGCAGCATGAAGTCGCAAAACAGATGAAGGAGAGCGGCGCCGGCGAAAACCGCCGCTGCACGCAGCCGCATCGCGAGCGCCGCAATAAGGATGGCGCCGAACAGGGAAAAGGAGTTCGACACCGCCTGACCAAGCTGAACGCCGTCAGTAAAGTAAAGTTGGCCCCAGAGGTCGCTTTCGGAGACGCCGGCGATTTTCGACCAGCCCCACACCGAAAACAGAAAAGCGTCGGGGAGGAAACCGCCGGCGAGCGCCGCCGTGTTGATCGCGGCCTTGCCGGGCCGCGCGAACGCCGCCGCTGCGATCAGAACATGGGTCGGCGTCTGCACTGGTCAGCCGAACAGACGTCCTGGTTTGCCCGGCGCGACGCGGATGAGCCGCGAGTCTTTGACCGCCGCCTGCCGGTGATGGACGATCGCCTGATAGCCTTCGTTTTTCACCATGTCGCCGAACGCGGCCGCGCTTGGATATTCGGCGACGAAAGCTAGATCCCATTGCTCGTCTTCGGGCCCGATCAGCACTGCGCTCGGCGCGCCCGACCACACGATCTTGCCGCCGACGCCGGTGAAGAACGGCTCGCTCGCCTTGCCATATTCCTTGTAGGCGTCGAGGCCCGACATTTCCCGGCCGTCTTCGTACTTTGCTGTCTTCCGTAGGCGGATTAGATTGAGCATCCAGATCGGACCGTCGTCCGGCAATTTCATGAACGCCCGGAACTGGTCCTTCGTCGGATCAACATTTCTTGACATCGTCACTCCTGTTACAAAGACTTGAAATCGATCCCGCCGGCCTTCGGCAACGTGATCAGCAGCGCATCTTCGGCGACCTTCACCTTCTCGGCGCGCACTTTCGAAACGCCGCGCATGAAAATGCGCATGGCGATCGGATTGTCGGGCGCGGGCGTCAGATGCGTCAGGACCAGCCAGTCGGCGCCGGCCTCGTTCGCCGCACGCGCGGCTTCTTCGGGCGTCGTGTGATAGGAGGGGATATCGGCGAAAATCTGCGCCGTCGTTGCGGCGCCCGCCTCCGCCGCCGCGCGCTGCATTTTCGCGACCATGTGGTTAGCCTGCGCCTCGTGGATGAGGACGTCCGCATCCTTCGCCGCCGCGACGAGCGATTCCGAATAGGCCGTATCGCCGGAAATGACGGCGCTGCGCCCCTGATAGTCGAAGCGGTAGCCGACGGCGCCGCCGACAGGATCGTGCTTCACAGGAAACGCCGTCACCTTCAGCCCGTCTTCGTCGAACACGACAATCGGCGCCGATCCTTCAAACGGGCGCGCCTCTAACCCTTGACTGCGCGGCGGCGCGATCGCCTTGCCGTGATGCGCGGTGCGATAGCCGGCGTCGAGCGCGAAGGCCTCGTTTTCGCCTGCGACGATGCGCTCGACGCCTTCAGGGCCAAAAATCGCAAGCGGCGCCGGGCGCGCCGTCACCCACGAGCCGAGATTGGCCTCGCTGAGATCGCCAATATGGTCGGAATGAAAATGCGTGAGAAAGATGCCGGCCAGCTTGCCGCCCGGAATGCCGGCGGCCTGAATATTTTCAAAACTGCCGGTCCCGGCGTCGACGATAAAATAGCGGTCGCCTGCGAAGACGGCGGTGCAATTCTGCGCACGTTTTTTAGACGGCAAGGGCGAGCCGGTGCCGCAAAAGAAAACTTTCAGCCCGTCACCGTCAAAGAGCCGGGCGCCGGGACCGTTCATCGCCTGCTCTAGCGCGCGGTCGAACAAACGGTCCTCAACCGCGGGCAACCGCAGCGCGAATGTCCCGGCGGCGGCCGCCGCAGCAAGAGCGCCGAGCGACCAGAAAAGTAGTCTGCCCATGATGTCCCTCCGTCCGCCCAGTATGGCCTTGCCGCGTCATGAGGCAATCACGTCTGGCAGCAGCTTGAGCCCCGCCGGGCAAAAGACCAATAATGCGCGAAAAAAGGGAAATCGAATGCGCTTCGCCTGGTTTGCCGGCGTGCTTCACGCCCTCATCGGCTCGACTTTGCTGTTTTTGACCTTGCATCCGCTTCGCGACGCGCTCGCGGGTCCGGAACTCGAGCTTATCAAAGTGGGCGGCGCGTGGCAGGCGCTACAGGGTCTGGCGCTGATGGCGGTTGCGATGATGACGCGCGCACGGATTGCGGCGCTCCTGATGGCGGGTGGAACCGCCATTGCGATGATGATGCTGTGCTATATCGCTTTCACCGGCGACCGCCCGGCAACCATTGTCGCTGTCCCGATCGGCGGCGGCGTCGCGATCCTCGGCTGGATCGCGCTGCTGTTCGCCCGTCCTGCCCGGCGATAGCCGCGTCAGGACCGTACGGCCTCGGCGGTGCGCCCTGCCGACTGCGCAAGATCGCTCAGCCGCCGCAATTCCTCGCCCGCAAAGACGAGCGCATCGCGCAGCGTCACGCCCTGCATGTGCAGCGCGACGAGCGCTGTTCCTGTCAGCAATCCCATCGCGCGCGCTGTCGAATGGCCGGCGGTCAGAAACAGCGCGACAGCGGCGATGATCTGCGCGGGTCCGGTCAGGCGACCGTCGAGCATGGCGAGCGTGACGGCGTCGAGCGAGGCGAAATCGGCCGCAACCGGCGCAGCGCCGGGCGCCGCCGTCGTCGTCGCGCCCGTATAAGCGACGATCGCGGAGCCAATTCCTTGCAGGTAGCAGCGAAGGCTGGTGAAAGCGGGCATGCGCCCGGCATAGAGCGCGGCCGGTTTCGAGGGCGGTGCGAAATAAAGACCCGAAAGCAAGGCGTTCGCGATGGGCATGGCGCGCTCCATTCGGCCGGCGCGGCGCCGGCGTTCAGAAAGCCCCAATGCCCAGAGTCAATTGAAATGGCGCGAGTGTGTCGAATCTGTGGCGCGGCGCCTGACGCTTTCGCGATCTGCGCCGCGCCGACTGAGCTTAGGCGCGCAGCGCTTCGATCAGTTCCTCCAGCGCGGCCTCAAGCGAATCCAGTTCTTCGCGCAGCGTCGAGATCGCGACGCCTGTTTCCGCGCGTTCATCGGCGCTGACGTCCGCTGTCTTCAACTCGCGCTCGGCGCGGCTGACTTCCTTGCGCGCTTCGGCGAGCGCTTCATCGATGGCGACCGAAGCGCTCGACCGCGCCGTTGCAAACGCAATCTTGAGGATCACGCCGCCGCCGGGAACGCCTTTCACATCCTTGCGCGCTTCGGCGATGTCGCCGATCGCTTCCTTGATGTCGGCGCGCGCTTCGGCGAAGTCCGCGCGCATGTCTTCGATGTCATCGGCGTCCATTTCGATCAGCTGTTTGAGAAGATCGCCGTCCTTGCCGATATCGATGACGATCTCGCGGCCTTCCTTTTCGCCGGCGACCGCCGCCGACGAGACAAGAAAGGCGCCCGCGAGCGCAAAGGCGGCGATGAGGACGTTCGTGAGAGACAGGGCGCGCATTTTGTTCTCCTGATTGGCTGTTGGGTTCTTAATGGCGTTTCTGGTTGGCCCGGCGGCGGGGACCTCGCACGCAACCTCCCCAAGGGCTCGAAAATCGTCGGACGGAACGCCGGACGGGGCAAGGCGGCCTGCGGCGGACCGTTTGACTGATGCGGCAGGGAGGGCGCCATGGCGCGCCGCGCCGACATCCCCTATAGGCGGCCCGGTTCCCGCCATGGCCCTTATCCCCTCTCTCCGCGTTTTCCGGCACCGCGCCTACGCGCATTACTGGATCATGCGCCAGCTTTTGTCGGCGTCGCGCCAGATGCAGGCGGTGGCGATCGGTTGGCAGGTCTATGACCTTGCGCGCGAGACGCGCAATGTCGGCGAGGCGGCCTTTGTCCTCGGCCTCGTCGGGCTCGCGCAGTTTCTTCCCGTGCTGTTGCTGTCGCTCGTCGGCGGCCAGGCCGCCGACCGCTTCGACCGCAAGATGATCCTTGTCGTGAGCAATCTCGGCCGCGTCGTCGCGAGCCTTGTGCTCGTCTGGTCGGTGTTCATGCCGACGGAGATCGCGCTCCCGACCGTTTTTTCGATGTCGATCATTCTCGGCGCCGTCAACGCTTTCGCCCCGGCGGCGTCAAACGCGCTATACCCGACGCTCGTCCCGCGGTCGGACCTCTCCAGCGCCATTGCGTGGAATTCGCTCGGCTATCAGGTGTCTTCGGTCGCCGGCCCTGCGATCGGCGGGCTCTTGTATGCGCTTGGCGGCGAGGTCGTTTATATCGTCTCGACCCTGATGATCGCCGCCGCGATCCTGTCGATCTGGACGGCGACGACGCCGCAGCAAGCGCCTGTCTTGAACGCCAACGGCGTCGCCATGATGCTCGAGGGCCTGCGCTATGTCCGCGACAACAAGATCGTGCTCGGCGCGATTTCCCTTGATCTCGTCGTCGTTTTTTTCGGCGGCGCGACGGCGCTGCTGCCCGTCTTCGCGCGGGATATCCTGGAGGTCGGCGCAGAAGGGCTCGGCCTCCTGCGGGCGGCGCCCGCCTTCGGCGCCGCGATCGTCGCCTTGTGGCTCGCGATCCGTCCGCTCGACCAGCGCGTTGGCGCGTGGATGTTGTGGTCTGTCGTCATTTACGGCCTTGCGACGCTCGCCTTTGGCGTTTCGACCAGCTTCTGGCTGTCGATGGCGGTGCTCGCCGTTACAGGCGCCGCCGACATGATTTCCGTCTATGTGCGCCAGTCGCTCATCCAGTTTGCAACGCCGGACGCGATGCGCGGCCGCGTCGCCTCGGTCTCGTTCATTTTCATCTCCGCCTCGAACGAACTTGGCGAATTTGAATCCGGCGTCGCCGCGCGCTTCCTCGGCCCGGTCGGCGCCGTCATCCTTGGCGGCGCCGTCGCCGTCGCGGCGGGCCTGTCCTGGTTCAGGCTGTTTCCGGCGATGGCGCGCGCCGACCGTTTCGAAGCGGACACGCCCATTCTGGCGTCGGAGCCCGAGCGGCTGGAGCTGAAGGGCCCTTAGTCCACAACCGCGTCGTGCCATGCCTTGTAGGGCCCGCGGCTCATCACCGCCGCCTGCACCTGCGTGTGCGCCGCGTTCAGCGTATCCGTCGCCTGCGTATTCGTATGAACGGGGCGGCGCAGCGGGCGTTTGCCGGGCGCCATTGCGATCACTTCAGCAATGGCGCGCGGCACATCCATCGGGTCCGTCGTCCCGCCGCCGCCAAAGTAGCCCCGCGCCAGTTCCAAATGCCCGGCGTAAGCCGTTTTGCGCGCGTCATCCGCCGCTGAAAGCAGATCCTCCATATAGCGCGCGCCGTTATCCCAGATTTTCGTCGGATATCCGCCGGGCTGCACGATCGTAACGTCGACGCCGAACGGCGCGAGTTCATAAGCCATCGCTTCGAACATCGCCTCGAGCGCGTATTTCGTCGCGCAATACATGCCGATATTCGGAAGGATCACGCGGCCAAGCTGAGAAGAGACCTGCACGAGCAGCCCCTGCCCCTTCGCGCGCATCTTCGGCAGGACGGCGCGCGCCATGCGCTGATAGCCGAACAGATTGACATCGAACTGCCGCATCGCCTGCGCATGGTCGTGAAGCTCGACTGGGCCGGCGATGCCGATCCCGGCGTTGTTCAAGAGCGCGTCGAGGGCGCCGCCCGCAGCCGATTCCGCCTTGGCGACGCCGGAGGCGATTTGCGCCTCCTTCGTCACGTCGATTTCAACGACGGAGAGTTTCAGCTTCTCCGTCGAGCCGACGTCGAGCAGTTCGACAGCTTCAACGCGTTTTCCCTTATTGAGATTTCTCATCGAGGCAATGACAGTCGCGCCCGATCGCGCGAAATGCAGCGCCGACAGCCGTCCAAATCCAGAACTGGCGCCAGTGATCAGCACGGACTTTCCGCTAAGGTCAGGCGCGGCCGCAGTCTCCGCCGCCACAGCGCTCGCCGCTGCGATCGCTCCTGCGCCGGCGAACAGCGTCCGGCGATCGATTTTCATACCGTCCTTCATGAGTTCCTCCTTGGCGGCGATCATTTCGCTGCGGCCCGGGACCTATTATAGAACGCCGCCCGGCCGAACGCACGCGTCAGCAGCGAGGATGATTGCATGGATCTGGAGGCGTATTTCAAAAGGATCGGCTATGCGGGGCCGGCGCGCGCCGATCTCGAAACGCTGACCGGCGTGCACCGCGCGCACGCATTGTCTATCGCGTACGAGAATCTCGACGTACAGCTTGGCCGGCGCCTCAACCGTTCAGCGCAAGACGCCTTCGACAAAATAGTCGGGCGACGCCGCGGCGGCTGGTGCTATGAAATGAACGGGCTCCTGTCTGCGGCGCTTGAGGAGCTCGGCTTCAGAATAAAACGTCTTGCGGGCGCGGTTATGCGCGACCAGCGCGGCGACGATGTCATTGGCAATCATCTGGTCATCATCGTCGACCTTCCGGAGGGGGACTTTCTCGCAGATGTCGGGTTTGGCGATGGCCCCATGGAGCCTGTTCCTCTGATGGCCGGTCCGTTTCGGAACGGCCCGCTCAATTGCAATCTGATGCAAGGCGCGGACGGGTGGTGGCGGTATACGAACGATCCCCGAACCGGAGGACTGTCGTTCGACTTCAACCTCGAAGTCTTCGGCGAAGATGCGCTGGAGCGCATGTGCGGTTTCTTGCAGACGAGCCCGATGTCGCCTTTCGTACAGAACGCCGTTGTCCAGCGATGGTTCGAGGCCGCGCACTATTCGCTGCGCGGCCGCGTGCTGCGCGTGCTCGACGCCGACGGCGAACGCAAGTCGGTGATCGATTCAGCGGATGCCTATGTCGAAACGCTGCTGCGCCTATTTGGTCTCAGCGTCCCGCAAGCGCGGTCGCTCTGGCCCGCCATTGTCGCAAGGCACGAGGACCTCTTTGCCGGCAAGAACCCGCTTGGGTGATCGGCGATACACTGCCTTGCGTGGCGGCAGCGCCCGGTCCAAGGTCGCCTAAACTCAGGAGAGGCCAATGCCCGCAAGAGAATTTGACCTCGTCGTCTATGGCGCGACCGGCTACACCGGGCGCCTCGTCGCGGAATACCTCGTCCAGCGCTATGGCGCGGATGCTTCTGTCAAATGGGCGATGGCCGGACGCTCGCACGGCAAGCTGCGCGAGGTGCGCGGCGAGATCGATCCCCTCGAAGCAACGCCCTTCATCGTCGCGGACGCCGAAGACCTCTCCTCTCTGAAGGACATGGCGTCCCGCGCCAAATGCGTCGTCACGACCGTCGGGCCCTATCAGCTCTATGGCGAGCCGCTGGTCGCCGCCTGCGCCGGCGCCGGAACGGACTATGTCGATCTTTGCGGCGAGCCGGCGTGGATGCGCGCGATGATCGACAAATATGAGGCGGCGGCGAAGAAGTCCGGCGCACGGATTGTCTTCTCCTGCGGCTTTGATTCAATCCCGTTCGACCTCGGCGTCTGGTTCACGCAAGGCGAGGCGATGAAGGAATTTGGCGCGCCGGCGCGTGAGATCAAATGCCGCGTGCGCGCGATGAAGGGGAAATTTTCCGGCGGCACCGCGGCGAGCCTCAAGGCGACGATGGCGGCGGCGTTCAAGGATCCCTCGATCATCGACCTTCTGAAGAGCCCCTTCGCGCTGACGCCGGGCTTTGACGGGGAGAAGCAGCCCTCCGCCTCGAAGCCGGTTGAAGAGAACGGCGTCTGGATGGCGCCCTTTATCATGGCGCCGATCAACACCAAGAATGTTCATCGCTCGAATTTTTTGATGAACCATCCGTATGGGAAGGATTTTCTCTATTCGGAAATGATGATGACCGGCCCCGGCGCGCAAGGCGAAACGATCGCGAAGGCTGTCGCCGCCGACACGTCGCTGATGGGCGATGACGCACCCAAACCGGGCGAGGGGCCCACGAAAGAAGAGCGCGACACCGGCTATTACGACATTCTCTTCACCGGCGAGACGGCGCGCGGCGAAAAGGTCCGCGCCCATTGCAAGGGCGACCGCGATCCCGGTTACGGCTCCACCTCCAAAATGATCGCCGAGGCGGCGATCTGCCTCGTCCGTGACAGCGCCGATACGGCGGGCGGCGTCTGGACGCCGGCCGCCGCGATGGGCCGCGCGCTTCTGAAACGGCTTGAAGCCAATGCAGGGCTCCGTTTCGGACGCGAGTGATCACCCCGGAATCGGCCGCCGGTCCCAGAACGCGCTGACCTCGTCTTCAAGGCCGGTCATCTCCCAGCGCAGGAGCGCAATCGGCAAGCGTCCGCGCGCCATGAAGTCGTCGTGGAAATCCTTCAGCTTGAAGTCTGTCCCCTTCTGGTTGCGCGCATCGGCGAGGAGGCCGCGCATCTGCAACGCTCCGATCGTATAGCCGACGCCATACCCCGGCGGGCGCCGTAAATAGATCTCGGCGTCGACGCGCGCAACGTTCTCATCGAGCCACGGCGTCTTGTCCATCATGTATTTTACCGCGCCGGCGACCGTCATTTCGTTCCGCTGCATGCCGACATCGGCAGGCACGCGCGCGGCGCGGAATACGCCGAAGAGGTAAATCAGCTCATCGACGCGGGGCCGGTCGCCAAGCACGCCGGCGAGCATCATCGACTCTTCAAGAAAGACGCCCCAGCCTTCAGCGCGGACGCCGTCAGTAATCCGGCCGCGGACCGGATGCGCATTGTTGTCTTCGACAAGGCCGTCAAAGCGGTGGCCCGGAATGACGGCGTGCAGATGATCCGGGTGCGGATCGCGGAACTGCACCGCCTCCCAGAAATTGGGCCCGCCCGGCCGTTTGATGAAAGGCGCGTTGGTGCCGAGCGCGCCGACATAAGGGGGAATGGTGATGATTTCCTCGCGCACGAGAAAGTCGCGGATGTTCCTGTCCGTCGCCTCGATGCGTTTTGCATAGTCCGCAGCGCTTTCCGCCGGCTTCAGTTCCGCAACCTTGCGGTCGCGATGCTGGGCGAGCGCATAGGCGGCGGCTGTGCGTTCCCATTCGCGCTGTGCGGCGAGGATCATGCCGTCGCCGTCATAGGGGAGCAGCTTCACCTGTTTCAGATACCAGTCGTACCGCGCCGCGCCGACGCCGGCCTTGGCCGTGTAGCGCGGCAGGTTCGCTTCGAGATGATCCTTGAAACCGGCAACGGCGTCGCGCGCTGCGCGCACGTCGTCGACAAGCTCCGGCTGGCGCCCCACAGCACGCGCGAGAAGATCGTCATACCAGCCGATAACGCCCGCCGGCGGCGTTTCGCGCCAGGGATGGCCGTGGCCGACGCCGTCCGCTTTCGTTAGATTGTGAATCGCAAGGAGCGCGTAATCGCGGGCGACGTCATCGAGGGTCGCCGTCGCCGCGCCGACGATTTCCGGCAGGGCGGCCAGTTCCTTCTCCAGCGCCGATTTCGCCTCGCCCTCAACGGGCAACTCCGTAAACGCGATACGCTGAAGCATGTCGGCGTAGAACCCGGGATCACGCGCCCACGGCCGAAGAACCGCGAGGCGGAATTCCTCGCCGTCGACCTGCGCGCGCACCGCCAGATATTCTGACTGCTGATCGCGCGGCCATGTCGCGACATTCATGTCGTCGAGCTTCGCGTTCACCGCTTTCAGCGCCTTGAGGCGCGCTTTCACGGAGGCGGGCGCATAGACCTCCATCGCCTGCCGCGGCGCGTCATGCTCAAGGAAATTTGCGTTCCATGGTTCCGGCAGGCGGTTGGAACGAAAGTCTTCAAATAGCGCGACGAAGTCGCCATAGGTTCCTGTCCCCGCCGGCGGCCCCGCCGCGAACGCCTGCGCCGTCAAAGCCAACATCGTCGCGAGCGCGATTGCGATCCTCATCCTTGGTCCCTCCGCCTTATTCGCATCAGCCTAGCCTGCGCCGCTTGCCGCTGAAACCGGGCGGCCATAGGAAGACGTAGCCACTCCGCCGCATCCCCCATGAACCGTTTCGAAGACACGCCGTCGAGCCCGCGCCAGCGCGCCATTGCGCTTGGCATCCTGCTCGCGGGCGTTGTCTGCATGGGCATGGGACAGACGATCATCTTCGCCGTTCTGCCCCCGCTCGCGCGCGACCTCGGCGTCGGCGATTTTCAGGTTCTGTCGATCTTCATGCTGTCGGCGCTTTGCTGGGTGCTGACCGGGCCCTTCTGGGGCCGCAGCAGCGACAATTACGGGCGGCGCCCTTTTATCGTCATCGGCCTGTCGGCCTTCGCTGTTTCCATGGTGGGCTTTGCAACCGTCCTCCATCTCGGGCTCGACGGCGTTCTCGCCGGAGGAACGCTTTATGCGCTGCTCCTCGGCACGCGGATGATCTATGGCGTCATCGGAAGCGCGACGCCCGGCGCGGCGCAAGCCTATATCGCCGACCGCACGCCGCTGGAGCGGCGCACCGCCGGCATGGCCGCCTTCTCCGCCGCGTTCGGGATCGGCGCGATGGTGGGGCCGGCCTTCGCCGGCGCCGTCGTCGCGCTCGATCCGCTGGCGCCGCTTTATGCGGTCGCCGCAGCGGCGGCATGTTCCGTTGTCGCCGTCTGGTTTTTTCTGCCGGAGCGCACGGCGCCGAAGGAGCAGGTCCGGCGCCCGACGCTGTCGCCGTTCGACCGGCGTATCCGCGCATTCCTGATTTATGGCCTCGCGACAGCAATTGCGACGGCGATCCCGATTCAGTTCATCGCCTTCTATTTCATCGACCGGCTGGGGCTTTCGAGCGATGACGCGTTGCAACTAGTCGGCGTCGCCCTTTCCGCTGCGGCGATGGCGTCGCTCTTTTCACAGCTTGTTCTCGTGCAGCGGTTCAATCTGCCGCCGATGACGCTGATGCGGCTTGGGCCGATCCTCGTCGCGATCGGCCACGCCGTCATCGCCTCCTCGACGATGATCGGACCGTTGATCTTCGGGATGCTGCTGTCCGGCCTTGGCGCAGGAATGCTCGGCCCCGGCTTCATCGGCGGCGCTTCGCTCGCGGTCAGAAGCGACGAACAGGGCTCCGCCGCCGGCCTTTCGAACGCCGCCGGCGCATCGGGCTTCATCTTCGCGCCGATCCTCGGGCAATTTTTTTATGCGATGAGCCCAAGCCTGTTGTTCGTCGCGACCGCCACAATCGCGGCGGCGTGCGCGGTCTATGCGTTTATCGAGAAGGACCTCGCACGGCCCTTGCCGAAACCCACCGCGCCGTCGGAACCGGATTTCCCGGTTTAGGCCTTCTTCTCAACAATCGGCATCGCGACGCGGATATGCAGCTCCTTCAGCTGCTTTTCCGTCACCTCGTTCGGGGCCTGCATCATCAGGTCCTGTGCCTGCTGGTTGAGCGGGAAGGCGATCACCTCGCGGAGGTTCTCGACGCCGGCGAGCAGCATGACGATGCGATCAACGCCCGGCGCCGAGCCGCCATGGGGCGGCGCGCCGTAGCGGAAGGCGTTCAGCATGCCGCCGAATTTCGCCTCGACGACATCAGCGCCGTAGCCGGCGATCTCGAAGGCCTTCAGCATGATGTCCGGCTTGTGATTGCGGATCGCGCCTGACGACAGCTCAACGCCGTTGCAGACGATATCGTACTGGAAGGCCGTGATGCCGAGGATCGTATCCCTGTCGGCCTTGTCTAGCGCGAGGAATTTGGCGTGGTCGAAATTCGGCATCGAGAACGGGTTATGCGAGAAGTCGATTCTCTTCTCG